>JAXDMN010000402.1:0-19069 GCA_034666045.1 Phycisphaerales bacterium
TAAACTCCGGCGTCGTCGCTGTTCCACGTGCCGCCGGGCGCGGCGATGCGGTAGGTGACGACGCGCGACGAGCCGCCCGTGCCGGCGTCGATCAAGGTCGCGGCGTATGCGGTGCTGTCGGGGCCGACGACGGTGATGTCGTCGTTGCCGAGCGTCGACGGGTCGATGAGGGATGTGGCGTCGGTATAGGTGACGGTGAAGTCGAGCGTCGCCGCGCCGCGGACGGGCGTTTCGGAGCCGACGGCGGCGGTCGGTGCGATTGCGTCCAATGTCACAGTCAGCCCGCCGGACGCGGCGCTGACGTTGCCCGCGAGGTCAGTCGACCTGGCCGTGACCACGTTCGCGCCTTGCGCGAGCGGGCCGGCGGCGATGTCGTAGTTCCCACCGGTGGCCGCGCCGCTGCCGCGGAGGACGCTGTCGACGAGGATGCCGATCGTGCTTCCCGCTTCGCCGGTGCCGGTGAAAGAGGGCGTGCTGATCTTCGTGAGGTCGTCGGAGCTCGACGAGCCGCTGTCGGTGTCGCTGCGGAGGTCCGGCGTGCTCGGCGCGGCCGGAGCGAGCGTGTCGATGGTAATGCCGAGCGTGGCGGAGGCCGCGCCGACGTTGCCGGCGCGATCAATCATCCTTGCCGCGATCGAATGGACGCCGTCACCGATCGCGCTGGTGAACGTGACGTCGAAACTCCCGCTGCCCGTGAAGCTGCTCGCCGCGGGCGCGCCGTTCAGGAGCAGTTCCGGCCGCGATGCGGCATCGCCGCCCACGACGAACGTCGGTGTGCTGTCATTCGTGTAGTTGTCGGTGCTGGACGAGCCGGAATCGGAGCCGGCCGAGAGGTCGGGCGTGGTCGGGGCGCTCGGGGCGATCGTGTCGATCGTCACCACGAATACCGGCGATGCGGTCGGATTCTTGCCCGGTTCGGTCTGACGCGCGGTGATATTGCGCGCGCCTTGCAGAAGGGCTGTCGAGCCGTCGGTGGTGATGGTGGTCGATGTGCCGGTGGCCGTCGTCGAGCCGATCAGCGTACTGCCCGAGTAGATCTCGATCAGCGAGCCGGGGATCGTGTTACCGACGGTGAATTCCAGCGCCTTCGCGGGCGAAGAATTGTCGAAGCTCGTGTAATCGTCGGCGTCGTCCCAGCCGCTGTCAGAGGCGGCGGCGAGGTCCGGCGTCGCGGGTGCGGCGCTGGGGTCGAGCGCGGCGACCGAGGTCGTACCGCTCTCGCCGCTCTCGTTGCCCGCGGTGTCGATGCTGCGGACGCGGTAGTGGTACGTCTGCGCCGCGATGACGCTGTTGTCGACGTAGCTGCTTGCGGCGAAAGGCGTCGCGTTAAGCTTCGTGTACGGCCCGGCGGCGGAGTCGGCGCGATAGAGGTCGTAGCCCCACACGTCCGTGCCGGCCACGTCCGCCCAGTCGAGCGAGATGCTCGTCGGGCTCGTAGTGATGACGCTTGGCGCCGCGGGCGCAGCGAGCGGCGTCGTGTCGATCGTCAGCGTGAACCCTGCCGACTTGAGCGACTCCGCCTTACCCGCCTCCGACTGCGTCGCCGTCAACAGGGCCGCGCCGGAGAGCGACGCGCCGGTGATCGTCACGTTCGTCGTCGCGCCGGTCGCCGTCGCGGAGCCGATCAGCGTGCTGCCGAAGTAAATGCGCACGGCCGCGCCGGGGATGGTGCCGGTGACCTGGAACTCGAGCGGCTTAATCGCCGACCCGGTGCGATTCGTGCGGTTGTCGGTATCGGACTGGCCGCTGTCATAAAGGGCGACGAGATCCACGCCGGTCGGCGTCGCCGTGAGGATCGTTTCGTTCGTCCCGAAGTACGCCAGCGCGGCGCTCATCAGCGAGTTGCGTTGCGACGCCGTGTAGACCGACTCGAACGGGAACCCCATGTTGATGACCTTCGGCGTCGTGAGCGAGCTGATGCCGCTGCCGGTCCACGTGACCACCGCGCCGCCGCCGGTCGAATAGTTCATGGCGACCGTCGCGCCGCTGGCCGCGCCGAGGACGTCGGCGAAATCGACGTCGTACGTGCCATGCGTGCCGTTGTCGAAACTCAGTGCCGGCACGCCCGCCAGCGGCGTGCCGGCGATGCCGGCGGCGGTCGTGTAGGTGAGCGCGTCGTCGTCGACGTACGTGCTGTGCAGCGCGTTAGCGAGGAAGTCTCGGTCCGCCTGCGTTTCCGCGGTCTGTCCGAACAAATCCCACGCCACCTCCGCGCCGCTGACGAACAATTTTCCGCCGGCGGCGAGGTAACTCGTCACCATCGGCTGCGTGGTCGCGCTGAATGTCTCCTCGCCCGTCGATTGCTCGCCCGACAGCCAGATGACCGTGTGGTAGTTCGACAGGCTGATCGTGCCGGCGGCGATCGCGTCATCGGTCGCCGTCTCGATGCCGAGCTGGTTGTTGTGGTTCTCGATCGCCTCGCCGGCCTGCACGACGTAGTCGAACGTGTTGTTGTGCCGCAGGTAGACGCGCGAGACGGTGCCGAAGTACTCGCTCTCGATGGCGTCGCCCTGACGGTCGAGGCGTTGGAAGTTGTTGACAATCAGGACCGGCGCGCGGCGTCCGGTCTGCGGCTTGGCGGCGACGGTCCACGATTTCAGCGATTCGCCGCCCGCGTTGATCGCGGTGATCATGAAGTACGTGACCGCGTTGGTCGGCAGCCCGCTCAACGTGGTCGTTGTGACGTTCCCCAACGTCGCGGCGAGATCAAAGCCGTATCCGTTCGTTGACGTCCACACGCGATACCCGGTCGCGGCGTTTCCGTACGGGCCCGTCGTGCCGGCACTACTGAGCCCCGCCTGCCACGACAGCGTGATGTTTCCGCTGGCGGCGGTGGTTGTGGCGCGGACCTCGCGGGGCGGCTCAGGAGCGTAGGTGAGGGTGGTGAACGTCGCGTCGAACTCATCGAAGTACTTGATTGCCACGTGCGTCGTGGCCCGCCCGACGTCGTTGCGCACGCGCGGGTCCTTGAGCAGGTTGGCGTCGGTGACGTTGTCGTGGAAGGCGACCTCGATGATCGTCCCGTCCATCTCGCTATTGAGGTTGCCGTTGCCGATCTCGCCGTACGCGCCGCTGCCGGTATCGCTGCGCGACGCCCAGGCGGATTCGTGCGTGCTGTTGAGCGCGACCATCTCGGTTTCGACGGTCCCGCCGGCGATCTGCGCCAGGCGAGTCTGGTTCGGGGTCGGGTCGGTGGTAATCAAAGCGGTCGTACCGCGTGCCGTGCCGTTGAAGGCGTTGGAGTGGAACGAGAGATACAGGCGGTCCTGGTCGACGCCGAACGCCTCGTTGTTCATGTAGCGCGTCCATCGCGCCGAAGCGGTGAAGTTGCGCGTCTCGTGGTCGGTCGACGAGCCGTTGTAGATTTCCGATTCCGGCACGCGGTTGCCCGCGCTGAGCCACCCGCGCGACTGGTAGCACCAGTAGAGCGCGCACTCTTCCTCGCGTGGCTGGCCCGAAATCGGCGCGACACCGACGCCGTCCGGATCGTAATCGCCCATGCCGTTGCCGAAGCGGATCGCATCGGCGATCACGACTTTCCCGGTCGTCGCCGACTTGTTCGACACCTCTACGTTGCCGGAGCTTCCTGCGGTGAAGTAGTAGTTGCCGAGGTAGATCCAACCGTTGCCGACCAGCCGCGTCGCGACTTTCACTTCTTTCGAGCCGCCGCTGTAGTTGATGCGATAGGTCTGATCTTCCAATCGATTGTCCGTCGCGCCCGGATTCGCCCAGGCGTAAACGGGATAGAAGCCGGTCGCGGGAATCGTCGGCGTGAAGCGCGCGACGGCGGTTTCGCTGGCGGCGGTGGTGGCGAAGCGATAGCTCGCGACGTCGGCGCCGTTGTTGTTGCTCCAGTACGGCCCGCCCGTGCTGCTCGACCATCCGCCCGAAATGACGGAGAACCCGGCGTCGGAGTTGTCGACGATGACTTCGTTGGTCTGGTGCCCGACCGGCCGCAGCGGAACGACGGTCGCGCCGGCGGCGAGAAGGTGCTCGGCGAAGAAGTTGAGTTGATCGACGTTACCGTGGTCCTCCATCATCCCGTTGCCGTAGGTCCGCATCACGCCCCAGGTTGTGCCGGTGCGCCAGACGTAGCCGTGCCCGGCCTGCGCGAAGACGACCTTGCCGTTGAGCGAACCGGCGACCGCCGGTGCGACGGAAAGCATCCGCCGCGGCTCGAGCCGTTCGATCATCACGCTTTCGACAGCGTTGCGGAGGCATTCACGGCCGGGACGGGGCGCGCGC
The DNA here is from genome assembly GCA_034666045.1 of Phycisphaerales bacterium. Taxonomy (GTDB): domain Bacteria; phylum Planctomycetota; class Phycisphaerae; order Tepidisphaerales; family Tepidisphaeraceae; genus JAICTV01. The sequence continues at coordinate 4,246 of JAXDMN010000402.1, forward strand.
GGACGGGGCATGAAGTCACTCTCTCTCGTGGTTTCCCAGAGCGCGGCCGATCAGATGGGATGCTGTAGCCCTGGGGACTGCTCTCTCTCCAGCGACAATTCTAGCTCAGCGCCGTCGACGCCGCCACGGATTTACACCGGAGGCGGTGGGTGAGATGGGTTACGACCGCTACAATTCACCGCGGCGGCAGGGCCGCACGATATGTTGCGGCTTCTCCACCTTCTCATCGTCGGCATGTACTTGGTGCTGCCCGTCGCAGTCGCGGCGGTCGCACTGCTGCGGCGCAACCGCGCCGGCGTGGACGGCAGGGGCGGCGACGACCGCAACGGGCCGGCCTCACGCGTCGGCGGCATCGCCGTCACATTCATCGCCGGCCTGGCCATCGCCATCGCGCTCTGCCTGATTTACGCCCGGGCGACCAGCGGGCGCGTCCCGCTGAGTCAGATGCTGCTGGCGACGTACTTCGCGGTCGGGTTGTTGCTCGTCCTGCGCGGGTTCGATACCGCGGTGATCTGGCTCGTGCGACGCGCCTTGTGGCTGCACCGCGCGGGAGAGCCGACGGCGGGGCGGGGCGCACGCGTCTTCCTTCTCTACATGGTCCGCACGATCATCCTCATCGCGTTCGGCCTGCCATATGTCATGGCGACGGTGATGATTTACCGCCCGAAGGTCGTGCCGCAGGACAATCCGCAAACGCAGCTTGGCTTCAAGTTCGAGCGCATCGCATTCACGGCGAGCGATGGCACGCGGCTGTCGGGTTGGTGGATCCCGGCGGTCTCATCCACCCCAACGCGCCGGCGAGCGGGAGCGGGGACGACGCAACGAGACGACTTCGGGCAAAACACCGTGATCCTGTGTCACGGCCTGGCATCGAGCAAATCAAACCAGCTCATTCTCGGTCGGCGTCTGGTGCCGGGCGGTTTCAACGTCCTGGCGTTCGATTTTCGCGCGCACGGCGAAAGCGACGGACAGTTGACGACCTTCGGCGCGCTGGAGAAGCGCGACGTTCTCGCGGCTGTCCATTGGGTGCGCGAAAACCATCCCGCACAATCGCAAAAGGTGTTCGGCGTCGGCGCCAGCATGGGCGCGGCGGCACTGATCGCCGCGGCGGCGGATCCGTCGCCGGAGGGCCAAGCGCTCTCCGCGATCGCGACTTACGCCGCGTTTGATGACATGGAACTGCTCGTTCGCGACGTCTCGAGCGAGTTTTTCGAACGCCCGTTGGGTCTGCTGCTCCAGCATGTCGGCGTCCCGCTCGCCAGCGCCCATGCGGGAATAAACCTCACCGCTTTCGCCCCCGCGCGCGACGTCGCAAACGTGTGGCCGCGTCCGATCCTGTTCATCCACGGCCAGCAGGATCAGATCATTCCGTTCCGGCGCGGCGAGAACCTGTTCGATTTCGCCGCACAGCCGAAGTACCGCCTCTGGTACCCGCAGGGCTCGCATAACGATATTGTCACGGACGAAACAGCGGCTGAGGTCGTCGCCGAATTCTTTCGCCGCGCGAAACCAGTTCCGGTAATCTGATGGTTGGTGGCTCCAAATTCGACCTTCGACTCCGCTCTAACAAATCGTGAACTTTTCCGCTTTAGCGGTTGTCGATCTTCGCCGATAGAGCTAAGGTTTTCCCTGAGGGCCGCCGGTCTTTTCGCTCGCGATCTTTGTATGAGGTACTGAAGTAGTGTCACGCAAAGTCCTCATTGTTGATGACAACGCCGATCAGGGTCGACCGCTGGCGCTGATCCTCCGCCATTCCGGCTACGAGGCGCAGTTCGTCACATCCGGCGAAGCCGCGCTGATGAAAGTGCGCGAGGAGCCGGTCGGGCTGATGATCGTGGACATGATGATGCCCGGCATGAACGGGCTCGAGGTGCTGCGTCACGTCCGCGACAACCCGCAGACGCAGAACATCCCGGTCGTCATCTACTCCGCGTGCAGCGAAGAACGCCAGATGGCGCGGGCGCGCAATGCCGGAGCCAATGACTACTGGGTCAAAGTCTCGATGCGCCTCGACGAAATCTGCCGCCGCATCGAGGGCTACTTCGACGGCGGCGATGTTCGTCGGCCAAACTGAATGGCCGACGAAACCGACAACGCCGAAACCCTCCTCGACCGACTCGCCAGGAACTTCCCGACCGCCAAGCGGCAGACGCTCCGCCGGATGATCGCTGACGGCCGCGTCCGCGTGAACGGTCTTCGCGCGGGCAAGGCGACGCAGCGCATCGCCGCCGAAGATAAAGTCGAAGCAAGCGATCGGCGTGCGGCGGCGCGCCAGGGTGATTCGTCAAAGCTCATCGCGCCGCTGAAGATCGTGTTCGAAGACGACGACCTCCTCGTCGTCGACAAGCCGGCCGGATTGCTGACAAGCACTGTCCCGAAGGAAAAGCGCCCGACTGCGCTGGCGCTCGTGCGTAATTACGTCGCCGCGACGAATCCAAAGGCCCGCGTCGGCCTGATTCACCGCCTCGATCGCGACGCCTCTGGTCTGCTGGTCTTCTCCAAGTCTCACGCGGCCTACGACTCGCTCAAATCGCAGTTCTTCAAACACACGGTCGACCGCGTGTACGCAGCGGTTGTCCACGGCAAACCGAATCCGCCGGCCGGGATGATTGAGTCCTATCTCCTCGAGCGCGCTGACGGATCGATTTATTCCACCGACCGCCACGCCAAGGGCCAGCGGGCGATCACGCATTACGAAGTGCTCGAAACGAAGAACAAACGATCGCGGGTTTGCGTGCGTCTCCAGACTGGCCGAAAGCACCAGATTCGCGTGCATTTGAGCGAACGCGGCTGCCCAATCGTCGGCGACACCGTTTACGGCCGCGACGACGATGATTCACCGCGCCTGCTGCTTGCCGCCGTGGAACTCGCCTTCGATCACCCGCGCTCCGGCAAGCGCGTCTCGTTCAAGATCGAGCATTCGCAGATCCCGTTATAAACGCCGCCGTCATTTCTCGTGTCCGCCATCGGCCGCGCTCGTACATTCGCTTCGACATGGAAGCGGACGGCCAATTCGCATGCGAAGTCTGCGCGCGGAAGTATATGTGGACGCCCGCGCTGGCAGGGAAGAAAGTGAAGTGCGCGTGCGGCGAAGAGATGATCTGCCCGGAAGTCGCGCCGGCGGACGGGGATGATCTGTACCACATCGCCGAACCCGCGCCCGCGCCGCCGCCGCCGAGCGCTGCGGCCGCTAAACTGCAAGTCGCTGCACCCCTGCAATATCAGAACCCGAAAAGCGCGCTGGCCGAGCCGGAGAACCAATACTTTCCCGACAAGACGATTGACTACCACCTCCCGCTCGCCCTCATCGCCGCCGGCACGCTGATCGAAGTCGCCGCCGCGCTCATCCGCGGCGGGCGCTCGCCGCGCGGGTTCACGCCGTACCTGACGACACTCGGCCTGCAACTCGTCGTCGGCACCGCAACCATGCTGCTCGCCGTTCTCATCGCCGCCCGCTTTCGCGGCATCCAGCTCGGCAAACTCCCGACGGCCGTCATGAAACTCGCCGCCATCTCCATCGCCCCCGGCGCCGCCGTAACGCTCCTGAGCCCCGCGTTGGCGATCATTCCATTCGGCTTTCTGCTCGCCCTGGTCGGCCAGTTCGTGCTGTACTTCGCGTTGCTCGGCACGCTGTTCCACATGGACGAAAGCGACACGTGGTACTGCGTCTGCGTGATCTTCGTGATCAATGTCGGCTTGTATTTCGGGCTGCGGCTGTTGACGTGACGGTGCCGAGGCTAGCTCGCGCTGCGGATGCTCATTCGCCGCGACTCTTCGACCACCACCCCGAGGTTGCGGAACTTCTCGTACCGCCGCTCCAGGAGGTTTTCGATCTTGAAACGCTTCAGGTCGCGCAGCGTCTTGGCGACGTACTGCTCGAGGTTGTGGGCGGCGGTGTGCGGGTCGCGGTGGGCGCCGCCGAGCGGCTCCGGGACGATGTTGTCGATCACGCCGAGCTTGATCAGGTCGCGGCTCGTGAGCTTGAGGCTCTCGGCCAACTGGCTGGCGGATTCGTTGTCCTTGAAGAGGATCGCGCTGCACGCCTCGGGGCTGATGACGGAGTACCAGCCGAATTCCATCATGGCGACCTTGTCGGCGACGCCGATGCCCAGCGCGCCACCGGAGCCGCCTTCGCCGCAGACGACGCTGACGATCGGCGTGCGCAGGCGCGACATCTCCATCAGGTTGCGCGCGATCGATTCGGCTTGGCCGCGCTCTTCGGCGCCGATGCCGGGATAGGCGCCGGGCGTGTCGATGAACGTCACGACCGGCAGGCCGTACTTTTCAGCCAACTTCATGCAGCGCAGCGCCTTGCGGTAGCCTTCCGGATGGGCCAGGCCGAAGTAACACTGCACTTTTTCCTTGGTATCGCGGCCCTTGTGATGGCCGATGAGCATGACCTTGTGTCCGCCCAGCCGGGCCAGGCCGCACTTGATCGCGGCGTCGTCGCCGAAGTGCCGGTCGCCGTGCAACTCGCGGAAGTCGCGGCAGATCATTTCGACGTAGTCTTTGAACAGCGGCCGCTGCGGGTGACGCGCGACCTGCACGGTTTCCCAGGCGCTGAGCTTGTCGTAGGTCTTGCGAAGCAGGGAGGTGTAGTTGTTGCGGAGTTGGCGAAGCTCCTTGGTGTAGTCGACGCCCTTGGATTGCTGAAGGCCCTCCAGTTCGAGGATTTGCTGCTCAAGGCGGGCGAGCGGCTTCTCGAACTCAAGAACGTGGCGCATCGATGCACGCTTGGGTTCGACGGCGCTGGAGCTCGACAGGGAATCAATCGCGGGATCAGCCGGCGACAGGATTTGTGTCATAGGTGCTTTCGGCCGGAACTTACAGAAGCCGGCCGCCTTCCCTAGCCAGGGCGCCCCGCCTGATGCTTCTCCGGAAGCCCAACCCGTTCTACTCGTTCTGCGATAGGCAGGGCACTAGAGTAGGGGGTGATCATTTTCGCATCAAGGGCCGGGGCATTTGACATCAGGCCTGCATAAACGTTACGCAAATGGCAGCGAGCGGATCGGCCGGCTCCATTTTTCGACCGTATTTAGACCCAGTAGGATTATCGGACCATGCAGCCCAAGCGCTTGAGCATCATTGGCGTCGGTCTGCTGGGCGGGTCAATCGGCTTGGCCGTGAAGGCGGCTGGAATCCCTTGCCGTGTCGTGGGTTATGGGCATCGGAAAGAGACGGTTGCTCGGGCTCTTGAGGTCGGTGCAATCGATGAGTCGGCAAATTCCAGCAAGGAGGCGGCACGGGAGGCGGACTTGGTCATTCTCTGCACGCCGGTCGGGCTCTTCGAGACGATCCTGGCTGAGATCGCTGCCGAAATTTCTGACCGAGCCATCGTGACCGACGTCGGCAGCACCAAGCGATCGGTTGTGAAGCTGGGCGAACGGCTGATCCCCAAGTCCGCCCATTTTATCGGCAGCCACCCGATGGCCGGCAGCGAGAAACGCGGCGTCGAGTTCGCCCGCGCCGACCTGTTTCAAGGCGCTCAATGCATCGTCACGCCGACCGCGCGATCGAACGCCGACGCCGCCGCCCAAGTCGAAAAGTTCTGGCAGCGGCTCGGCATGACGACGACGCGGCTCTCGCCCGAGGAGCACGACCGGCTGATCTGCGACGTTAGCCACCTCCCGCATGCGGTCGCCGCCGCGCTGATCGCGATGCAGTCGAACGATTCGCTCCCGCTGGCCGGCAAAGGCTTCCTCGACACCACCCGAATCGCCGGCGGCGACGGCGCGCTCTGGCGCGACATCCTCCAGGACAACGCCGACAACCTCGCCGATGCCATCCAGCGCTTCCGCGCGCAGCTCGACGAAGTCCAGAAGCTTCTCGTCCCCGAAAAGCGGGAAGAGCTCGCCAAATGGCTCGACCAATCCGCCAAACGCCGCGCCAAACTCCTGGCGGAGAAGCTGCACGAGTTCGACCCGTGACGGTGCGGCGGGTTCGTTTTATTTCGCGTGGCTCATGGCACATTCCGGCACATTCCGGCACATTTGTGCTGTCATCCGCGCGCTGCGGTGAGTTCGTTTTGGTTTTCGTGCGCCTCATGGCACATTCGGGCACATTCCGGCACATTTGTGCCGTCGTCCGCGCTAAGCCGATGGCACGAGATGCGGGTGCATTTGGGTGCGTTGCGGTGCAATCCGGGTGCATCTCGGTGACTCGTGTGAGCAGTCCGGAATCGGTGGACCGCCGGGCGGTCGTCCGAACGGACGGCGGAGGGCCCGGCAAACACCTCGTTATCAAATCGACGTGCGCCCGGTCAAGGCGAAACCGCGGCGATTGAATAAAAACGAGAGCACCAGAATCGTCGTCGTTGATGCGACGGCAGGTAGGATCACCTCATGCCCGCAACGCGATCTGCCGCCCTCGTGATCCTCCTGGTGGCGATGGTTCTCCCGGGGACGCCATGCAACGCCGCGCCCGCACCGAGTCCGGCGACGACCCGGCCGAACATCGTCTTCATCCTCTGCGACGATCTCGGCTACGGCGATGTGCACGCGTTCAATCCGGACCGCTGCAAGATCGCGACGCCGAACATCGATGCGCTCGCCGGGCAGGGGATGCGGTTTACCGATGCGCACACCTCGTCGTCGGTCTGCACGCCGACGCGCTACAACCTGTTGACCGGGCGTTACAACTGGCGAAGCAAACTTCAGCGCGGCGTGTTGCAGGGCAATAGCCCGCCGCTCATCGCGGCCGATCGGCTCACCGTTGCGGAGATGCTGCGAAAGCAGGGATACACGACGGCGGCGATTGGCAAATGGCATCTGGGGCTGGGGATGAACGAGCAGCGCTGGGGCGACGGAATCAGCAACGGACCGCTACAGCATGGCTTCGAAAAATTCTTCGGTATCTCCGCGTCGCTCGATATGCCGCCGTTCGCGTTCATCAATGATGATCGGTTTCCCGAGTTGCCGACCACGCGGAAGACGTGGATCCGCACCGGCGATGCGGCGGCGAGTTTTGAAGCGGTCGATGTGTTGCCGACGCTGACGAAACGATCCGTCGATTTCATCCGACGCCAGAACGAAGGTGACGCGCAACTGCGCAAGCCGTTCTTCCTCTACATCGCCCTCGCCTCGCCGCACACGCCGATCGTGCCGACCGAGCGCTGGGCCGGAAAGAGCGGCCTGGGCGCATACGGCGACTTCGTCATGCAGACCGACGCCGCCGTCGGCGAGATCATTAGCGCGCTGCGCGATGCGAAGCTCGACGAAAGCACGCTGGTCATCTTTACCAGCGACAACGGCTGCTCGCCGGCGGCGAAAGTCAAAGAACTCGAAGCCCAAGGTCATTTCCCCAGCGCGAATTTTCGCGGCTATAAGGCGGACATCTGGGAAGGCGGGCATCGCGTGCCGTTCATCGTGCGCTGGCCCGCTGTCGTGACGGCGGGCACGACGAGCGACCAACTCATCTGCCTGGGCGACCTGATGGCGACATGCGCGGAGATGACCGGCGCAACCTTGCCGGACAACGCCGGCGAGGACAGCGTCAGCTTTCTGCCGGCCCTGCGCGGCGGCGGCATCGACAGCGGCGGCGCGAATGTGAAGCCGCGCGACGCGATCGTCCACCATTCGATCAACGGCAACTTCGCCATCCGCCAGGGCGCGTGGAAGCTCGCACTGTGCGCAGGCTCCGGCGGCTGGAGCGAACCGCGCGAACCCGCGGCGGCCAAGCTGAATCTTGCGCCGATGCAACTCTACGACCTCGCGCGCGATCCCGCCGAGACGACGAACGTCGCAGCGGAGCATCCGGAAATCGTTGAGCGGCTCCACGCGCTGTTGCAACGCTACGTCGACAATGGCCGCAGCACGCCGGGCCTGAGGCAAAGGAACGATGTCGAAGTTGCAATCATCAAGAAGCCGCAGCCGGCGTCGCAGGCGAAGGAATGATCGCGCGAGCGTGAACCGACACAAGCCGGCCCGCCTCTACATCAGCGGACGTCGACTTCCTTCAGCATCGGGATGAACGTTTCCTGATACTCGAGCAGCTTCTCCCAGCGTTCTTTGGGGTCCGTGGGAAAGCCGCCGCCCCGGTTGTTACCGGTCGGCTCTTCCCACTTCAGCAAATGCACGAACAGCGCGGCCGGCTTCGACAGAATCTCGCCGTCCGACAGCTTGTAGAGCGCGCACCAGTGGACGAGGACCGCTTCATCCCACGCGGCGGATCGGCCGGGCGGCGCGGGCGGCGGGGGGGCGACCAGATGGAGACGCGCGCCGATCCGGTGGATGAGTGTGCGCAAGCGCTCGGTCGGCGTCGCAATTTCGTCTTCGTCCCGGCCGCCATAGCGCATGGCGAGGAAGCGGATGGTGTTGATGAATCGCTTCATCGAGCGCGGCGTCGCGTCGGCGAAAAGGTGCGGATGCCACCACTTCACCGCGTTGGTGAAGCGATCGGAGTCGCGCACGACAATGTTCGGCCGAGTGAGAAATGCCCAGACAATTCCCGCGAAGATCAGCAGCCCGGGGATGCCGAAAAGCAGAAGCCGGTGCGATCGCGTCTCTGCCGGCGCGATAATGTGCGGTTGGGGTTGCGGCAGGGCCGTGGAGACAGGCGGTCGCGGCAGATCACCAGGCTTGCGCGTGCCCAGCGGGCGCGTCGACGGTGTCGTCGGCGTCGGCGCGACGATCGGCGACTGCGGCGCCGCCACTTGCGCGGCGGCCGCCTGTTCCAGCGCGGGGTGCTGTCGCGACCCATACCAGAAGCAAAGGTAGATGATCGCCGCGCACGCGAGCGCCGGCAGCACCGCACCGGCCGCGCGCCAGGACATGCGCCACGCGCGGTTGAGATCGTTCTCCAGCGGCGGGGGCGGGGCGACGACGTGGACCGACCGTTTCGGGTCCGCCGCCGGCACCGGTACGCGGATCTGGATCAGCTTGTGCATGTACTGCTGGGCGAACGCCTTTCGCCGTTGCAATTCGATGTCGGGCGCGCCCGGGTTCTCGCCGGCAAAGGGAAACTCCTTGGCCAGACCTGCGAACCCGACGGCCACCGCGTGCTCGACGATCTCCCCGTCCATCCCCAGCACGACGAAGCAGTCGCCGGAGGAAACGAGGAAGTTGACCGCCTCGAGGGTCTCCAGCACGTGGTCGGGTTGGCAGCGATCGAGATCGTCGATCAGGATCAGCATGTCGCGCGGGTGCAGCGCCCTGGTGACCTCGGCGAACTCGCGGACGAAGCGCGACCGAAAATTCGCCTTCTCCTGGAGATCGCCCACCTTCGCCTGGTCGGACATCGACTGCACGAGCCGCGCGGGGTTGGCGCCGAACGCCGTCAGCCCGCGCGAGAGCGCCGCGAGCAGCGTCAGCGTGCTGCTGATGAAGACGATGGAGGGCGAGCCTTCAGCGACGAGGTCCGTCGCGCGGTCCGGCGGCTTCCAGGTCCACGTTCCCTCCCTGAACAGGTTGATCACGCTTTCGATCGCGGTCGCGATGAGGGTCACGAAGTGCCCGAGCGACGCGCGGAACTCGCCCGGGTGTTGGATGTAGTACCCGGCCAGCCACGCGAACAGCGCGCCGACGAGCAGCATCACGATCCAGTAGCGGTTCGTCCGCCCCCACAGCAGCTTGGCGCGGAACACGAGCCCCTCGTAAGTGTACCACGGCGGGATCGCCTGCTGGCGGATCGCCTGGAGCAGCGACGCGAGCAGGCGCTCGTCGTGCTGGTGATGCCAGGCGTTGAACCACACCGGCCGCACGCCGAAGCGGCGCAGGTCCGCCTGCAACAGGTTCATCAACGAACTCTTGCCCGATCCCCATCGCCCGGTGATCGCCAGCGTGAGCGGCGGCTCGGTCTTCTCGTTGCGCAGGAAGCGCGAGAGCCCGGCGGCGACGCTGTGGAAGTCGAGCGGGTCCGGCTTGCCCGGCTCGAGCGGCTTGTCGCTGGCGACGTGGCCGGCGACGGTCGGCTCCTTCACCGTGTCGAGGTCCTGCGGGCGGATGAAGCTGAGCGCGACGAGCGCGAGCACGATCAGCCAGCTCAGGAAATACCACGGGGCGGGCAGGCGCGTCGGCGCGTACTGCGCGAGCCGCTGCGGATCGATCGACGCCGGCATGGTCGATGGGTGGGTGGTCGGGCGCGTCGACGCTTCGACGCGCGCGGCGAGTGGCGTCCAGTCGCCGGTCAGGCGTTCCCATTTTTGTCCGCCATCGTTTGTGAAGAGGACCGTTCCGTAATCGCCGACGGCCCACGCGGTCTTCGCATCGATCGTGCGGACGGCGCGCAGCGGCGTAGTGACGCCGCTCGCCTGCGGCTCCCATTTGCCGCCGTCGCGCGTCGCGAAGATGACGCCGCCATCGCCGACGGTCCAACCCGTTTTGTCATCGACGAACGCGATCGCGCGAAGCGCCTGCGATCCCAGGCTCGGGTCGATCGTCCACGAAGCCGCTTCGGCGCCGCGGTGCGCCACCAGCCCGCGCTCGCCGCATATCCACAGCGTGGCGCCCGCCTGGGCGGCTGCGCGCACGCCTTGCGGACCGTCATCGTGCTGCGGAAGCTCAACGCGCGAATCGAGGTGCCAGATCTCACCGGTTTCAGAGATGCCGACGGGGAGGCTCGCTCCGGGTGGCCGCACAACGAGCGCGACGATTGGAATGGTCATGTCGCTGACCGCGAGATCCGCCTCGGCCGCGCCGGCGCCTGCGCCTTCCACTGCGCCGCTCGCTTGCGCGGGCCGCACGCGCAATATGAGTCCTTCCCCTCCGAGGTAGATAGTTCCGGCGACGCTGGCGACGGCTTCGAGGTCCACGAGGAGATCCTCGTTGACCCTCCATTTCATTCCGCCATCGGTCGTCATCGCCAGCGTCCCGCCCGCGCCGACCGCCCAACCTGTGTTTGCATCGGAGAAGGTGACGGCGTTCAACTGGTATCGCACCGGCGGCCGTAATCGCGCCGGCCGCGTTGCCGCCGGCGTTTCGGTCTCCTTCCGCTCGTTTGATTTGAGGTCAGGCACAACCGGCGGACCGGGATTGGGCTGATCACGCCGGGCCGGCGACGGGTCCCCCTGATTCGTGTTTTCGTTCGGGCGCGGGCCGCCTGTCGCTTGCAGCACGCCGGTCACCGACACGCGCGGCCCGAGCATGGGAATGATCCCGCGCGCGGCGCCCTTGGAGGTGTCGGCGCCGTCGGGCCGGCGGTCGTCCCATTTCAGGTCGTCCCACTTGATTTCGTTCCATCTCAACGGCGTCGTCAGCTCGACCTGCGTCCACGTCCGTCCGCCGTCTTTGCTGACGGCGAGGAAGCCGCCGCTGCCGGTGATCCAGATTTCCCTTTCGTCCGGCTTGTCCGTTGCCGCCCGCACGTCGATGCCGGTGAGGTGCGCGGTCAGGATCTGCCGCTGCCGGAACATCTGGTACTCGCGCGGATGACGCCACCAGTCGAGGCTGAGAAAGGATGGAGTGCCGGGGCCGGAATACGACGGTTGCGCGAACGCGATGACCGAGCAGACGACCAGGACCAGTGCCGCCAACATCAGCAGCACGAATCGCCGCGGAACCCCCAGCTTCGTTTTCGTGATCGCCCCTGACATGCTGCGGGCAGTTTATCGCGATGTTGCACGGGCGGCCTAATGTCGCAGCGCGGCGCGACAGGCGAACGGATCGGGTATAGAAGCTCGATAAAGATGTCGAAGCGGAATATCGAGTTGAAGGCGCGCTGCGCCGATCTGCATCGCGCCGCCAGCGCCGCCGCCGCGATCGGCGCGACGCGCGCCGGTGAGCTGCGCCAGCTCGACACCTATTTCCGCGCCGCGCACGGACGATTGAAGCTGCGCGAAACCGACGGCCGCGCGGCGGAGCTGATCGCCTACGACCGCGCGAACGATTTTGACTACCGCAACAGCGACTATTCCGTGATCCCCATCTCGCACCCGGCCGAGTTGAAAGCGGCATTGGCGAAAACGCTCGGCCTGCGCGGCGAGGTGCGAAAGCGCCGCGAGCTTTTTTTGTGGCACAACGTGCGAATCCACCTCGACGACGTCGCCGCCCTCGGGACGTTTGTCGAGTTCGAAGCGGTGATCTCGCCGGCGGATGACGAACGCGTTTCACGCGAGCGGCTCGCGCGGCTGAGCGAAGCCCTTCGCATCCGCGACGAAGATCGGATCGCCGTCAGCTATTCGGACCTGCTCGGGCTGTGAGAACGAGAATCACCGGACCTCATCGGCGCCGATGTCCGGCCGACCACTCACCGGCAGCAGCTCACCAAAAAAATCCGTCGCCGCCGCCGGGATCGTGCCGGAGATGAAGGGATACGGCCGCCCGCGGTCGATCAGCGGGCTGCGCTTTTGCAGGCGGTAGGGGAGCAGCGCCGCGGCGAGCTTGTCGGCATCGCCGACGGTTCCGGCCGTCCCGGGCGCGATGAGGCGCGGATCGCCCTGGTAACCGGTCGAAAGGCCGCGACTCATCTCCTGTCCCGTCGCCGTTCGCCACGCCGTGACGCTCGCGAAATTCGTTCCGCCCCATTGAATCCCAAACGCGCCGCCGCCGGAGAACCACGCGTTGCCGGTGAAGGCGAAGCGGCTCTTCAGCGCGATCCCGTTCGTCAAGTTGATCAGCTTCGCGCCGCCCGTCGTGTAAAAGATGTTGTTGCGCACCGAGATGTTCTGCGGGATCTTTCCCCCCGCGCCCGCCTCGGTGGCGCGGATCGCCGCGTTGCCGGAATCGCTCGTCGCCGACAGGAAGATCGTATTGTTGTAGATGGCCGCGTCGGTGACGTTGCCCCAGATGTAGATCGCCCCCTTGCCGTTTTTCCGCCCGTCGTTCTGGCTGATGTTGTAGCGCACGACGTTGCCGCTGTTTCGAGTCGGCCCGCCACCCAGCATGTAGCCGGGGCCATCGTTGTCGTGCAAGTAGTTGTACTGCATCACCGAGTTGGTCACGTTCCAGTCAAAATCGAACCCACCGCCGTCCGTGCCGCTGGCCGTTTTGTTGCTGTACGACTCGTTGTACTGGAACGTGACGTTGTTCGAGCCGGCCGCCCAGATGCCGACCGGTGCGACGCCGCCCGCGCCGTTGTTCCACGACAAGCAGCGCTGCACGAGCGCGGTGTCGATATCGGCGACGTAGATGCCGTTGCCGGTGACGAACCCATCACTCCTCGCGATGCCGCGATTGTTGTACGCCCGCACGTACTGGATCAGGTAGTTCTTGTTCGCGTTGAGGTTCCCGCTGTTGCCGGTGACGTTGACGCCGCCCCAGCCGTTGTCGTGGAAACTCGAACGTTCAATCTTCACATCGCTGATGCTGCTCCCCGCGCCGCTGGCGATGAGCGTGAAACCTTCGTGCCCGTAGTTGCTCACGTCGACGTTGCGGATGTGCAGCGACGACAGCACGCGGTTGGACATGCCGGCGTGGACGTAGATGCCGGAGCGGTCGTTCTCCCCCTTTGTGCCGCCGCCGACGAAGACGAGGTTCGTCACCGCGACGCCCGCGGTTTCGGAAATCTCCAGCCCCGAGTTTTCGCCGCTGAGAATCGTCGCGCGGCCGCTGCCGTAAGAGCTGAAAATCACCGGCCGCGCCGGCCGGCCCGCTTCTTTGGATGAAATATAAACATGCCCGCTGAAACGTTTGCCGCCCTGTAGCAGGATCATGTCGCCGGCTTTGAGTCCGTGCGCGTTGACGCGCTCGAGCGTCTGCCACGCGTCGGCGACCGACAGACCGGTGGCGCCGTCATTCCCCGCGGGGCTGACGTAATAGACCGCGAAGAGTTTTCGGTCCTCGAGGCGTTCGATGTATCGAGGCGATGCGATGTTCAATCCAAAAATGAAATTCCCCTCGCTGTGGAGCGCCGCCACCCATCATTAAGGTGCCCCCTGAGCATGCTGCGTTACATTACCGCGCGATGGGGAGCGGACGGCCGCCGCGTCGCCAATGAAAGATTTGGTGGGGATTTACTTCGCCGCAGGCCGCCGTCACGGGCCGCGCGTGGTATGCTCAAGAATCATGCCAGTCGTACCCGCGGGCCAAAAACCTCAGATCCAAGCGCTCGAAGCGTCCGAAATGGCCCAGCTTCGCGCGGCGCTCTCTGAAACCAACGCCCGGCTGGAGCACGCGTTGGCCGAGACTGCCAAGCTCCGCGAATGCCGCGATGCGCTGGGCGCCAACGAAGGCACGCAGGCGCACGCGCGTCTCGAGCTGGACCTCGCCCAGCGCGGGCTCGCCGAAGCCGAGCGCCTCGGCCGCATCAAGGACGAATTCTTAGCCAACCTCTCGCACGAGATCCGCACGCCGCTCAACGCGATCCTCGGCTGGTCGCAATTGCTCAAGCCGGGGCAAACGAGCCCCGCCGATCTCGCCGAAGGTTTGGATGTCATCACCCGCAACGCGCGCACGCAGGCGCGGCTGATCGACGACCTGCTCGACATGAGCCGCATCATTTCCGGCAAGATGCGGCTGGAGGTGCAGCGCGTCGACCTGCCCGCGGTGATCGACGCCGCCATCGGCTCGGTCGAGCCGGCGGCGCAGGCGAAAGAAATCAAGCTGCAAAAAGTCGTCGACCCGATCGCCGGTCCGGTCACCGGCGACCCGAACCGCCTCCAGCAGGTCGTCTGGAATCTGTTGTCCAACGCCATCAAATTCACGCCGAAGGGCGGCCGCGTGCAGGTGGTGCTCGAGCGCTCGAATTCACACGTCGAGCTTTCGGTCAGCGATACCGGCAAAGGAATCGACCGCGAATTTTTACCGCACGTCTTCGAGCGTTTCAGCCAGGCGGACACTTCGGCCGCCAAGGGTTATCGCGGGCTGGGGCTGGGGCTGGCGATCGTGAAAAGTTTGTCCGAGCTGCACGGCGGCTCGGTGCGCGTGAAGAGCGGCGGGGTGGACAAGGGGAC
>JAXDMN010000403.1:0-6778 GCA_034666045.1 Phycisphaerales bacterium
GAGCACCTGACCTTCGCCGCCGCTCATCGCGGTGCACGAGCCGGTCGAGAGATCGACCCAGGATAGCGCGGCGCGGTAGCCGTCGGTCCTGGTGACGTTGAACGCGACGGCGGCGAGGAAATTATCGGCCCGGCCGTCGAGCAGCGGATCGTCCGTGAGCGTGCCGGGCGTCATCAGGCGGACGACCTCGCGCTGGATGACGCCCTTGGCGAGCTTGGGGTCTTCCATCTGCTCGCAGATCGCGACCTTGTGCCCGGCCTGGATCATTTTGCGGAGATAACTTTCCACCGCGTGGAATGGCACGCCGGCCATCGGGATGGCGTCCTCGGCGGCGAGTCCGCCGCGCGAGCGGCTGGTGAGCGTGACGCCGAGCGCCTTGTGCGCGAGCTTGGCGTCCTCCCAGAACATCTCGTAGAAGTCGCCCATGCGGAAGAACAGCACGTAGCCGGGATATTGCGTCTTGAACTGCTGATACTGCCGCATGGCGGGCGAGAGCGCGGCATCGGACGCCGGCGACGGGATCGGCGTCGCAGCCGCCGGCGACTTTGCCGCCGGCGCGGTGTCTGATGGATCGGATTCAGCGGAAATAGGTGTCGTCACGGCGATGCGTCGCACGTTAGGTAACAGTGCGGCGTATGGCAAGCGAATCCCGCTAACGCGACATCCCCGCTACAATGAACGGCTCACCAATATGAGAAGCATTACTTTCCTCAGCGTCATCGTCGTTCTCTTCGCCGCCAGCGTCGCCCCCGCGGAAGAAATCAAGATCGCGACTTACAACGTGGAGGTGTGGAACGATTCCTTCGCCGCCCACGCCGCCACATCGCAGCCGATCGCGAAAGACCCGGCCGGCGCGGATCTGCTGCGCATCCTCCGCCGCGAGAATGACGAGGACAACTGGGAGGTCGCGCAGACCATCCTCGACAAGAATTTCGATCCGGACATCCTCGTCATCCAGGAAGGCCCGGACCAATCCGACCTGCGCTTCTTCAACCGGCGCTGGATGAACGATGCGTACGACACGGTGCAGACGCTGCCGAGCAACACCGATCGCAATCAGAACCTGTGCGTGCTGATGAAGAAGGGTTTTCGGATCCTCGCGCGGAAGGATCAGTATCACAACGAGGGCGATCCCGGCGGCGGGAACAGCCGCGGGAGCCGGTTGTTCGCGCGCGGGCCGGTCTTTTTGCTGGTGCAGTCGCCGGGCGGAAAAAAGTTCTGGGTCGGCACGACGCACCAGAAGAGCAAGAACCCGGGCATCGCCCCAGATGCGAGCGGCAAGCGCCCGGCGGAGAATTCGCCGGAGGTGATGGCGAAAAAAGTCGAGGATTCGAAGTGGCGCAACCGCGAGGCCGCCCGCACGCACCAGATTATTAAAGAGATCGAAAAGGCGGGCCCGCCCGACGTCATCCTGCTCGGCGACATGAACGACGCCGTCGGCATGGACGACGCGGAAAAACAGGCGGGCGCCGACAGCATCGCCACGCTCGTCGGCCCGCCGGCGGACGGGCTCATGCTCGCGACGCAGCCGCTCGTCGACGCGAAGAAATTTTCGTTCCACAACTACGACGACACGCGATATCGCGAGCTGATCGATCATGTCGTGGTCAGCAAATCAATGCAGCCGCGGATCGTCGAAGTGAAAGTCGTCGACGACGTGCCGCTGGCGCGCGTGGCCTCCGATCATTATCCCGTGATGGTCAAGCTGAAAGTGGACTGATGTCGCCAGCGCTGTCGCTTTGCCATCGCGAGCTCGTGCGCTTCCTGCGCCAACGGCACCGCATCATCGGCGCGCTGGCAACGCCGATCGTGTTCTGGTTGCTGATCGGCGCGGGGATGAACCGCAGCTTCAAATCGGACGTGCCGGGCGGGGAGAATTACCTGCACTACTTTTTTCCCGGCACCGTTTTGATGATTTTGTTGTTCACCGCGATCTTTTCGACGATTTCCGTCATCGAAGACCGCAGGGAAGGGTTTTTGCAGGGCGTGCTCGTCGCGCCGGTGAGCCGAATGTCGATCGTGCTCGGCAAGGTGCTCGGTGGGACGGCGCTCGCGTTCGGACAGGGCTTGATCTTCCTGGTGCTCGCCCCGCTCATTGGCATTCGATTGTCGCTTGCCGCCTTCGCGCTCGCGCTCATCACGATGCTCGTCGTCTCATTCGCGCTGACCGCGCTGGGGCTCTGCATCGCGTGGCGGATGAACTCGACGCAAGGGTTTCACGCGATCAGGAAGTTGTTTCTGATGCCGATGTGGTTCCTCTCCGGCGCGCTTTTTCCGGTCAGCGGCGCGTGGCGCGGCTTGCAGCTCGTCATGATGATCAACCCGCTCACTTACGGCCTGGCGGCGCTGCGGCGGGCGATGTACTGGAACGATTCTGCGGGGGCGACGTCCACCGCCATGCCGGGGCTGACGCTGAGTCTGGCGGTTAGCGCCGTTTTCGCCATTATCATGTTCGCCGTCGCCAGCGCGATCGCGGCCGGACGGACAACAGCGGACCTAGAATAAGTTCAAACACGATGCGACCTGTTCAAAAAGTATTGACGACGATGTTGTGGGGATGCGCGGTGCTGGCGATGGTCAGCGTGATCGGCGCGAACATATGGCGCGGCCGCGCGGGCGGAAGCGCTCGGACCGCGGCGGACATGCCGCACGAGCCGCAGGAACATCTGCCGATTCTCGCCGAAGCGCCGGCGTTTGCACTGGTCGATCAGAACGAAAAGCCGGTCACGCTCGAAGCGCTCCACGGCGCGCCGTTCATCGCCAATTTTATCTTCACTCACTGCGCCGGCCCGTGCCCGGTGATGACGGCGAAGATGTCGAAGCTCCAGCAGGCAGTGCCGGCGGCGGTGAAGCTCGTTTCGGTCACCGTCGACCCGACGCAAGACCGCCCGGCCGTGCTGAAGGAGTACGCTGGAAAATTCAATGCCGACGATTCGCGCTGGCGATTCCTCACGCCCGCGAAAGTGGAGGATGCGAACGACGTCTACGCGCTGGCCCGCGGGATGCTGATCGCCGCGATGCCGGCCAAGGACGAGAACCCGATCATTCACAGCGAAAAATTCGTGCTGGTGGACGCCGACGGAAAAATCCGCGCGTATTACGACAGCGGCGATGCGGAACAGATGACGAAGCTGAAGGCGGACGCGGCGGAGCTGGCGGGGGCGGCGGGGAAATAATTTTGGCTTACGTGGCAGAATAGAAATGACATGGACGCATCCACCGTTCAAATTCCCGGCTTAAAATCGCTCGGCGCCGGCAAGGCGCTGGCGGCGATCGGCGTCGTCAGCCTCGCCGCGGTCGGGTTCCTCTTCTGGCTGATCTATTTCCGCTCCGCCGGCGGTCATTCATCGGCCATCATCGGCGCGCTGCCGGCGCTCAATGCGTCGCTCAACGCGCTGAGCGCGGTGCTGCTGATCAGCGGCTACATCGCCGTGCGGCGAAGAAATTACGTGCGGCACATCGCGTTCATGCTCGCCGCCGTCGCCAGCTCGGCGCTGTTTCTCGTCAGCTACATCGTCTACCACAGCTTCCACGGCGACACGAAGTTCACCGCGCCGGGGATCGTTCGGCCGATTTATTTTCTCATCCTGATCTCGCACATTGTCCTGTCGGTGATCGTCGTGCCGATGATTCTGACGAGCCTGTGGCTGTCGCTTTCCGGCCGAATGGCGGCCCATCGCCGCGTTTCACGCTGGACGCTGCCGATCTGGCTTTACGTTTCCGTAACCGGCGTGCTGATTTTCGTGATCTTGAAGTTGTTCAACGGCCCCGCCGCGGTTTAGGATAGGTGAATCATGAAAAGGCTCCTCACGCCGATCTTCCTGTTTCTGCTGACAGCTGCGCCCGCGCTGGCGTGTCCGCTCTGCAAGGATTCCGTCCCCAGCAGCGACGCCCAGGCCGCCGGCGGATTGCCGTCCGGCTTCAACAACAGCATCTACTTGATGCTCGGCGGATTTTTTTGCGTGCTGGGGTTTGTGACGTTCACGATTGTGAAGGGGACGCGCGTTCCAACCACGACAAAGAACGCCTTTCCGATCGTCACCAAGAATCAAGACTGACATCTTTGCACCGCAGAGGCGCAGAGGACGCAGAGGCCCGATCGAACTTCGGCCGGGCCTCTGCGTTCTCTGCGCCTCTGCGGTAATTTTTAAAGCGACGCGAAGTTCTCGAGGATCTTGAGGCCGACGCGCTGGCTTTTTTCCGGGTGGAACTGGGTGGCCATCACGTTGTCGCGCCAGATGCTGGAGACGAAGGGGCGGCCGTACTCGGTGGTGGTGGCGATGACATCGGCCGCGCCGTTGGCGGGGACGACGTGGTAGCCATGGACGAAGTAGACGTTGGACTCCGGCGGCAGATCGCGCACGAGGGGCGAGGGACGCTCTACCCTGAGCTGGTTCCAGCCCATATGCGGGACTTTCAGGCCCATCGTTTCGTCGACGTCGAAGCGGACGCACGCGCCGGGGATGACGCCGAGGCCGGCGTGCTCGCCGTCTTCGTAGCCGACGTCGAAGAGCATTTGCAGGCCCAGGCAGATGCCGAGGAACGGTTTGCCGCGCTCGATGTGGCGGAGGATCGGGGCGACGAGTTCCTTCTGACGGAGCGTGGCAATCGCGTCCTTGAAGGCGCCAATGCCGGGGAGAACGATTTTGTCGGCGCGGTCGATTTCCTCCGGCTGCGAAACAATGTGCGCGCTGTGGCCGACTTGCTCGAAGCCTTTTTGCACCGAGCGAAGGTTGCCCATGCCGTAATCGATGATCGCGATGCTCACGCGGGCATTGTAGGACTGGCCGCCGGCTTTGGCATCAGGGCGAGGTAGCCGGTCTGCTCCAGCGAGCGGTGGGCGTCGTGGGTATCGGCGAAGAGGGAATCGAGGAAGCCAGAATTCTCGTAGGCGGCGAGATGGGCCTGCCCATGCTCGTCGAGATTGCCGAGCTGGAATTTGTCGCGCTCGTAGATGCGAAGGTCGTCGATGAGGATGACGTCCCGGTTATTCGGGCGGAGCTGCTTGATCAGCCGCATCTCCTGCTCGAGCGGGAGGCGGACGGTTGTATCGGTTTCCGCGTCATAGGGCGCGAGTTGCATGTCGGCCCCAGGGAAATGCGCGTCGAGCCAGAAGCAGATGTTCCCGGTGATCTGCGGCAGCAGTTCAGCAAAGACGTCGACGCTGCGGCCGGCGATCAGGCGGACGTGCGGCTTGTGATTAAATCGCCCGCGCAGGCGCTCGATGGCGGTGGGCATGATGTCGATCGAGATGATCTGCTCGAACGGAAACGTCGCCGCGTGCCGCACGCCGTCGCCCCAGCCGGTGCCGCTTTCGATGAAGGTGCTCGTGCGATAGCGGCGGATGATGTCGAGGAGATTGAAGGAGCGGAGCTGGCCCACGGCGTCCTGTGAACTTTGAGCGACGCGCCCTCGGGTGTATCGAGAGACAAAGGACGTGTCATCCTGAGGTACTCCGAAGGATCTGGCGCCGAACGACGAGTAACCAGATCCTTCGGAGTACCTCAGGATGACGATGCCCTGAGTCGAAACACTAATGGCAAGGGCGCAGGGCCCTCGGCCTCACGCCACCTATCGCGTCGCGACGACGATCTCGACGCGGCGGCTGGCTTCTTTCGTCTTCTTGGGCTCGGTGGCGCCGTAGGCGCGGGCGTCGACGTTGCGCTGCTCGAGGCCCTGGCTGGTCAGGTACTTCGCGACGGCGCGGGCGCGCTCGGCGGAGAGGTCGAGGTTGTCACGCCACATCCCCTTGGTCCGCGCGATCGGATCCGGGTCGGTGTGGCCGTCGACGAAGACGTGCTTGCCGGCGTATTCCTTCTTGATCGCGCCGGCGATCTTGTTCAGCGTCGCCTTGGCCGATTCCTTGAGCGACGCGCGGCCGGCGTCGAAGAGGACGTCGCCCGGGATGTTGACCGTCATGTTCCCGGTCGACTGATCGAAGCTGGTTTCGATGCCGGCGATGCCTGGGTCAGCGGGTTGGCCCGGCGCGGGCTGGCGAAGCTGGGCTTCGAGCTCGGCGATCTTCGCGTCGCGCGCGGCGATCTCGCCCTGAAGGGCGTTGAGCTGGCCGGGATCCGCTTTCGGCGCCGGCGTATTGGCATTCTCGTTGTAACGCGCCTGCAACTCGCGGTTCTGCTGCCACAGCGCCTTGTTCTCATCCGCCAGCTTGTTCTGGCACCCCGCCGCGGTCAACGCCAGTGCGGCCACGATTAATCCTGATCTCACCACTCCCATAACACGACTCCTTTCGCTGGAGAAATGTGCATCCGAACAAGCAGATGCTAGGGAGTTGCGCGCGCGCGTCAAGGTTTGGGGTCGGGTTCGATGGGCGGCCCGAGGTCGGGCGAGGACGCCGACGCGCCCCCCGCCCCGCCGCCGCCGGGCGGTTTTGTCTGGAGCATCGAGGCCTTTTGCTTCATGTCGCGGATCTCTTCTTCGAGCCGCTGCGAGCGCGAACGGGCGCGGATTTCACTGATCTGCCGCACCGTGCGGAACGCCGTGCCCACCAGGATCGTGAAGATCACGCTGACGAGCGCCGTGAAGAACAGCACCTTCAGCAGCGTGGTGTCGTATTCGTTCCACAGCCAGATTTTCACCGGCTTGTTGATGTTCTGGATGACCAGGACGAGCGCGGCGATGGAGAGGACGGCGAAGATGGCGATCTTCGTGAAGACTTTGATTTTCAGCCAGAGGTTTCCCATGTGTGTGTCTCCCTCTCGCGCGCTCAGCCCCCCATCATCTGCCGGATCATGATCGACAGGCCTTCAATTCCCGGCAT
>JAXDMN010000404.1:0-27497 GCA_034666045.1 Phycisphaerales bacterium
TGTCGTCCCGCCGCGGAAAGTGTCGACAATGCAGTGACGATGTCGACCGCCGCTATCACGCCTTGGAAAAACGAACCCACCGTCAAAAAAACCGCCGTAAGACCCGTCACGCCAGCTATTTGCACGCGACGCTCCGGCCAAATTGCGCGCGCCGCCGTGCTGTTCGTGCTGCTTGCCGTCGTCGCGCCCGCGCGCGCCCAAGACCAGCCGAAAGTCACCGGCGCCACCGTCCAGTTCGACAACGGCGCCGAACAAAAACTCGTTCCCGCTCCCGATCCCACCCCGCCCACGCCGCCGGTCGATGACGGTCAATGGAAACACCCAATCCTCGGCGTCAACCTCGAGAGCGTGCGCGATTACGACCGCCAGTTCATGTTCATCGACGTCATCAAAACCAGCCGCCGCTGGGGAACGCCGGAGAAGCCGTTCGACTCGAAAGGCCCGATCGGCGACGACGGCTGGCCGGCCGGTGATTTTGGCACCTGCATGCTGACCGAAACGCGCAACGTCAACGGCGTCTACAAGTTCTCCGCCACCGGACGCTGTGACATCACCACGCCCGGCTCGCCCGCGAAGGTCGTCAATCTTCTCCATGACGCCGCGCGAAACCGCACGACCGCCGACGTCGTCATCGCCGCGCCGCAGGACAAGAGGATCACACTCAACCTCGCCTGCCGCGGCACGGACGGCGGACTCAAAGACATCAAGCTGCTCCGCCCCGGCTACAGCAGCGACGAGCAGATTTTCACCAGCGAGTTCCTCGCCGTCATCAAGCCGTTCGACGCGCTCCGCTTCATGGATTACCTGCGGACCAACAACTCGCAGATCGTGAAGTGGGACGAGCGCTGCAAGCCGGGCGAGCCGCAATACGGCAGCGCGAAGGGCGCGCCCTACGAGCTGGCGATCGAGCTGGGCAACAAGATGGACAAGGACATCTGGCTCAACGTCCCTGCGCTGGCCGACGATGATTTCGTTCGCCAGCTCGGCGCGCTGATCCGGGAAAAACTCAAGCCGGGCCGGCACGCGTACGTCGAGTACAGCAACGAAGTCTGGAACGGGCAGTTCAAGCAGTTCCGCCAGAACGAAGATCTGGCGAAAGCGGAAGTCGCCGCCGGCGAGACAACGCTGAACGACAACGGCGCCGACAGCAACGTCCACTACTGGGGCCGCAAGCGCATCGCCAAGCGCAGCGTTGAGATCAGGAAACTTCTCGGCGACGACGCCGGCGCGGGCGGCGGGCGGATTCGCGTCGTCCTCCCCAGCCAGATCGCTTACGCGCCGCCCGGCACGATGCTGAAGATGCAGCTCGACTACGTCGCGAAATATCACGGCCCGCCGAGCCAATTCTTCTTCGCCATCGCCGGCGCGCCCTATTTTTCCCCCGGGCGCGACGAAACCGACCTGACCGGCAAAACCTGGTACACCCAGCGCGGCGACCTCACCGTCGATGGCATCTGCGACCGCCTGCTCGCGCGCACGCACGTCGGCGGCAACGAAAACGTCAAGGCCTTCACGGCTCTGGCGAAGCAGCACGGCTTAAAACATTTCGCCTACGAGGGCGGGCTCGATCTCCAGCAGTACCCCAACAACGTCGACGTGAAAATCGCCAGCCAATACGACCTGCGCACCGGGCAGGCGGTCGAAGATTACCTCGACAAGTTTTATGCCTCGGGCGGCGATGCGATGTTCTACTTCACGCTTAGCTCGAAATATTCGAAGAGCGGGTATTGGGGATTGACGGAAGACGTGCGCGACGTGCTGACTCCGAAATACCTCGCTGCGACGCGCGTCGCAGCAAAACTTCGCGGACAAGCGCCCGCGCCGGCGCCCGCGCCCGCGCCGTGACGTCAACCCAAAGCCCCGGGATTGCAATCCCGGGGCTTTCCTTATTCGCGCCGTTCCGCGGTAAGATCCAGCGCACCATGCTCGCCGTCGCAGGACTGACCTACCGCAAGATCGACCCGCACGCTGACGACGGTTTTACCTACGAGAATTACCTCGCTGCGTGCGTCGCGAGTTACGGGAGCGACGAGCGCGCGCTCTGCCGCAAGCGCTATCGCGCCTGGCTGCGGGCGCGCGTGGAAGAATTTCCCGACGGCAACGTCTTCGCGATGTTCGGCGGCACGCGCGTCGGGCAACTGGAACTGCAAGTGCCGTACGGCTTGCAGACCGGATACATCAACCTCTACGCGGTCGCGGCGCCGTTCCGCGGGATGGGCGTCGGGCGCATGATGCACGGGTATGTAGATAAATATTTCCGCAGTTGGGAAGCGACCGAAGTCGAGCTGCACGTCTCACTGAGCAACGAAGTCGCGGTGAATCTTTATCAATCGCTGGGATATCGGTTCGTCAAGCAGGAAGGGAAACAGTGGAGGATGTCGCTGACGCTCTAACCCGTCGCACGGAAGATCATTTTCGCAGCGCGGTGAGCACCCGCTGATGTCCCGCGTGGTCTTTCAGTAGCCGCACATCCTCAAACTCCGCGTGCGACTCCGCGATTTCCCGCACGGTCTGGCCCTGATCGAACTGAATCTCCACGTAAATCCGCCCGCCGGGGAGCAACCGCTCGACCGCGCCTTCAAAAATGCGGCGATGGATCACCAACCCGTCCATTCCGCCGTCCAGCGCGGCGACCGGCTCGTAATCGCGCACGTTCCGATCGAGCTTTTCGATCTCTCCCGTCGGAATGTAAGGCGGATTCGCGACGATCAGGTTGAACGGCTGCGGGTCGGGCAGCTTCGCGATCGGCTCGAACAAGTCGCCCTGCTCGACGGTCACGCGATCGCTCAGACCGAGGCGTTCGATGTTCGCTCGCGCGACGGCGACGGCGTCGGCGCTGAGGTCGGTGGCGATCACCGTCGCGCTCTTCAGGTGCTGCGCGATCGCCGCCGCGATGCAGCCGCTGCCGGTGCACAGATCCAGCACGCGCGGCGATTCGAAGCCGGCGGTGTTGCGCGAAAGTTGCAGCACATTTTCGACCAGCGTCTCGGTGTCCGGCCGCGGAATCAGCACGGCCGGCGTGACGTGGAACTCGAGATTGAAAAAGTGCGCCCGCCCCGTGAGATATGCGATCGGCTCGTGCTCGCCGGCGCGCTGGACGAGCGCGCGATACGTCGTCAGCTCCTTCTCCGCCAGCGGGCGTTCGTAGTCGGTGTAAAGCTTGAGGCGCGGGACGCCGAGCACGTGAGCGAGCAACAACTCGGCGGCGAGGCGCGGCGAATCGACGTCTTTTCGTGCGAAGAATCCGCTGGTCCACTCCAGCAGCCGCCGGACCGTCCATGGCCCGATTACTTGCGTCATGGGGGAATTGTAGAGGAACGCCCGCGGCGCGGAAACCGGCGGTTTCGGTTCCCGCTCCCCGGTACGCCGGAGAGAGGGTTAGGGAGAGGGGTAAAGTGCGTGTGGCCCCCTGACACCGGTCGATTTGTAGATCGACACGTGCGTTCGAATCAATCGTTCCTCGACGCGGCATGCCGCTCGCCCCTCTCCCCAGCCCTCTCCCCGGCGTACCGGGAAGAGGGAGCAAGGCGTCACCGCTCGTACACCCGCTCGACCGCCCGCTCGTACTCGTCGCGGGATTTTTTGTCGAAGCAGCAGAAGATCACGCGATCGAATTCCGGGTAGGTTTCCAGGAACCGATCCGTCTCGTTCGCCGCGATCGTCGCCGCTCGATCCAGCGGAAATCGATACGCGCCGGTGCTGATCGCCGGGAACGCGATGCTGCGGATGTGTGTGCGCAGCGCGAGCGAGAGGCTGTGCCGGTAACACGCCGCGAGCAGCTCGTCTTCGCGATGATTGCCGTCCTGCCAGACCGGGCCGACGGTGTGGATGACGTATTTGGCGCGGAGGTTGTACCCTTTGGTCAGCCGCGCTTCGCCGGTTGGGCAGCCGCCGATCTTTTTGCACGCTTCAAGCAGCTTCGGCCCGGCGGCGCGGTGGATCGCCCCGTCGACGCCGCCCCCGCCGAGCAGTGATTCGTTCGCCGCGTTGACGATGCAATCCACCTCGAGCGTCGTGATATCGGCCTGGATAACTTCGATCGGAGTCGGCATCGCTGTGAGGATTGTAGCGGTGTCATTACAATCCCACGACTCATGACCCAGACCGATCCAGCCGTACTGCCCGTGATTGAAGTGTCGAACGACGAGCCGGGCAGCCCGATCATCACGCCCGCGGGCGCGCCCGCGCCGCTCATCGAAGCATTTCCGCGCCCGCGACGGCCGTATCTTGATCTGTTCTTCATCAGCTTTCTCATCCTGTTCTTTGAACTGGCGGCGATTCGCTGGTTCGGCAGCACGGTGGTCTTCCTGACGTTCTTCACGAACATCGTCCTGCTCGCCACCTTCCTCGGCATGAGCGTCGGGCTCATGACGGCGACGCGGCGGGCGAATTTTCAGCGCTGGGTCATTCCGCTCGCGTTCGTCACCATCGCGCTCGCGTTCGCTACGTTCTGGGCGTACCACCACTACGCCGACCGGCTCACCATCGACGTGGGCGGACAAACCACCGCCCCGAAATTCATCTACTTCGGCACGGAATATCGGCCCAACGATCCAAGCCGCTTCATCGTCCCGCTCTGGGAAGTCGCGGTCGTTTTCTTCACGCTGATCGCGATCACCTTCATCGGCCTCGGGCAGACGATGGGACGCGCGTTCGATGCGATCCCGAACCGCGTGATGGCGTACACGGTCGACGTGCTCGGCAGCCTGAGCGGCATCACGCTCTTCTTCCTGATGAGCTGGTTCCGCCTTTCGCCGCAGTTCTGGTTCATTGTCTGCCTCGCGCTGGCGCTCTACTTCATCCGCGCAAGGCTGAACCTGTTCCAGGTGCTATGCGCGATGGGCGCAATGTTCATCATCGCGATGAGCAGCTACGGCGTCGGACATCGCGGGCAGGTCTTCTGGTCGCCGTACTACAAGATCGCGCACAACATCCGCACGGGGTTCATCGACACGAACAACATCAGCCACCAGGAGATGGTGAAGATCTGGCAGAACGGCGACCGCTACGCGCTGCCGCACCTGCTGAACCGCGACGCCGGTAATCAGCCGTTCAGGGACGTGCTCGTGATCGGCGCCGGCAGCGGCAACGACGTCGCCGCCGCCCTGCTCAACGGCGCGGAGAAGATCGACGCCGTCGAGATCGATCCAACGATCAACCAAATCGGGAAGAGCGACCACCCGGATCACCCGTACGGCCAATGGGTCGGCGACAAATGGGTGCCCGATGAGCGCGTCACCATTCACCTCGACGACGGCCGCAGCTTCGTCCGCAAGACGGAGAACAAGGCGAAGTACGACCTCGCGGTCTACGCGCTGGTCGATTCGCTCGTGCTGCACTCGGGCTACTCGAGCCTACGCCTGGAAAATTTCCTCTTCACCGAGGAAGCGCTTCGGGACGTGAAGGCGACGCTCAAGCCGGGCGGCGCGTTCATCATGTACAACTACTTCCGTTTCGGCTGGGTCGCCGCGCGGCTGAACGCGATGGTCGAGAAAGTGTTCGGCGTGAAGCCGATCGTCGTCACGCTCGGGCCGCCCGACAAGCCCACCCTCACTGCCATCAACCCGGAGGACAACCAGAAGGACGTCATCACCTTCCTGCTCGTCGGAACGGACTCGAAGCAGGTCGAAGCGATCCGCAGGAAATTCGAGACGGACAAGAACTTCTGGCTCAACCTGAAGCCGGCGGAGAACCAGTACATTAACGGCTTCCGCGAGCTCAGGCCGGACGAGGGGCAATGGTGGCGGCAGGTGAGGCCGGCCGTCGTCGCGACGAGCCAACCCGCCGACACGTCAAAGATGTCGCCGGACGAAAAAGCCGCGTGGGCCGCGATCGGCAACCTGCCGACGGACAACTGGCCGCAGCTTTACCTGCGCGACAAGGCGATCCCGTGGAAACCGAACGGCCAGGGCATGCTCGTCGTCGCCGCCTTATCGGTCGCGATCCTGCTCGTCTTCACGCTGCCGGTGTGGGTCGGCAAGAACCGTCGCGGCGTCTGGCCGAACGGGCAGATGTTCTTCCTCGGCGCGGGGTTCATGCTGCTCGAAACCAAGGGCGTCGTGCACATGGCCCTGCTGTTCGGCAGCACGTGGGTGGTCAACTCGGTCGTCTTCTTCGCGATCCTGGTGATGATTCTCATCGCGAACCTGTTCGTGATGATCGTCAAGCCGCGGAACCTGCTGCCGTATTACGTGCTGCTGATCGTCGCGCTGCTGGTCAATGCGCTGGTGCCGATGAATGTGTTTCTGTCGCTTGGGCCGACCGTGCGGACGATGACGAGCTGCCTGGTGGTCTTCGTGCCGGTCTTCTTCGCGGGGGTGATTTTCGCGACGGCGTTTCGGGAGAGTAAGAACCCGGACGTGGATTTCGGATCGAACGTGGCGGGGATCATCCTTGGCGGCCTGAGCGAGCAGCTCTCGCTGATCCTGGGCTTCCGTTTCCTGCTGCTGGTCGCGATCGGCTATTACGTGCTGTCGGCCCTGCTGCGACCGCGAAGGAGCTTATCGGACAGTGAGGTTGCGGCGGTGGCTTGAAGGCAAGGTGGGCCTTCGGCCCGACCGCTACGCGCAAGGCGGGGATGCGGCTTTCCTGAAACGAAATTCCCCCGCGCGACTTTGATGTCGCGCGGGGGAAGATTTTCTGCTTTTCTTTATAACGTGCCCGCGTGCTTCCGCCGATCAAAACGCCATAGACATCAGCAACGTCAGCGTCGTCTTTATCGGCAACACGGCAGGACGGCAGAGGAACAAACGGATCGCGGATCAGCGGAGCGCCAGAGCTCCTGCGGTCAGGGCCGCTGCGGCGGCGAAGAAGACGCCCATCTCGGCAACATGACCGACGATCGAGGCGAAAAACGCTTGCATCACATACCTCCGGGCAACATGCGCGACTGGACGCCAAGCCTTCCTGTGGCGCCACGCCAATCGCCTTAATCCGGGCCCGAACATCCGTGGGCCCGCTCCCGTTCCCGTCATCGGCCGCCCTAACGGCACCGCTTCTGTGTATTTCCAAAACAAATGAGGACAAGGCAAACGAGGAAAATTTGTCCGTCCATGCGCGAGAAACCGCGCGACAGCAGTGTTTGTGAATGTCACATTACCGGACGTGACGCTTCGTCCGGAACGGGAGATTTATCCGGACCCGCGCCAACCGTCGCGGGAACTTTCTCGGACGCTGCGCGTCGATCTTTCTGGACGTCCGCTTTTCATTCCCAGAGGAGAATCCGATGCGCCGCTCCTTCATCCCCACGTTGACCGTTCTATTGCTCGCCTGCATCGCCGCCGCCGCGATCGCCGCGGTCGATCCGCTGGCGAATCGCCGGCTCGCGGCGTTGCGTGCGCAAGGCCCGGGCGGGCTGCAACGACTATTGGATGAGTCCGCCGCGACGCTGGCGAAGGGGCCGCAGCCGAACGACCCGGCCTGGCGTCGCGCCGCCGATGCGATCGACGCCGTCGCCGCGCAGCGCGACGCGTGGGCATCAAAAATTTATTGGTACACGGATCTCGAGCAGGCCAAGCTAGCTGCGGCGCGCGAAGGGAAGCCGATCCTCTCGCTTCGTCTGCTGGGAAAACTCGACACGGAGCTGAGCTGCGCGAACAGCCGCTTCTTTCGCACGACGCTCTATCCCGATCCGCGCGTCAACAAACTGATGCGCGAGAAGTTCATCCTGCACTGGAGCAGCGAACGCCCGGTCCCCGTCGTCACCGTCGATTTCGGCGACGGCCGCACACTGAAGCGCACCGTCACAGGCAACAGCATCCATTACGTCCTGAACGCCGACGGCCAGCCGATCGACGCGCTGCCGGGCCTCTATTCCGCGGGTGAATTCATCAAGCAGTTGAACAATGCACTGGAGATCGCGGCGGAAAAGCCGACCGACGCCCGCCTGCGCGAATGGCACGCCGCCGCGGCGCAGAAGCTTGAAGCCGGTCCGCCCGCGGCGATGGTGGAGGAAGCGTTCGCGCCAGAGGTCTACGTCCTCGCCCGCGCCAAAGCCGCCCCGCCGCCGAACGCGCGGGCGGCCGGCATGCGAGCCGCGTCGAAGGGTCTCGTGGAGGACCCGCTCGTCCGCGCGCTCACCGAGTTTCAGACCAGCGTCGCGCAGGACACGATCCAGAACGAGTACCGCCTGCACCGCCAGATCCATCTCTGGTTCGCCGCCGGCGAGCCGACCGTGCGGGCGTTCGAACAGCTCAACGAGCGCGTCTACGCCGAGCTGTTCCTCACGCCCCGTTCCGACCCGTGGCTGGGCCTCGCCCCCGCGGATGCTTATCCCGCCCTCGAAGGCGGCGGAATCGCCCAACGCTGAACCCTGCGAACATCTTCTTTAGAAATCACGTAGGGTACTGTCCCAGCGTGGTTTAGATCGATAAACCGGGTGATTCCGCCCGGTTTCGTTCACACTTCGCCCCCGGGCGGATATCATGGCTGGCCCCTCCGGTCGGTTTCGGCCGATCTTGGGAAGGTAGTGCAATCTCGGCCAGGGCGGCCACGCGACGTTTCGCGTCTCCCGTCCGGGCCAAGAGTCTCTAACTCGCGGTGTCAAACGACGTCCCCTGCGGCCGTGCGGTGATTCAGAACCAAGGGCCGTAAGCCACGTCGCGCGTAGCGATGGAAAATGGAAAATGGCAAATGGTAGATGGATGAGGCGCGACGCCTTTCCATTTGCCATTTAACATTTGCCATTTGCCATCCTCCGCCCCGCAAAGGACAGACTGACAAATGGGAATCGATCCGCGCTTTTTGGCCGAGTCGGGCCGCGAAGTCTTCGTTGGCAACGAGCTGCTCGTCAAAGGCGCCCTCGAAACCGAGGGCGGCGTCCATCTTCTCACCGGCTATCCCGGCTCGCCCGTCGCCGGCTTCTTCGACATCCTGGGCGACCTCAAAGACCTCCTGAAATCCAAAGGCATCAAGGCCTTCCAGGCGAACAACGAAGCCCTCGGCGTCGCCGCGGTAAACGGTTCGCAAATGGCGCCCGTGCGCGCGATCTGCGCCTTCAAGAGCGTCGGCACGCACGTCGCATCGGACGCCCTCGCGCTCGGCACGCTCGCCGGCGCTCATCCGCAGGGCGGCGCCGTCATCATCAGCGGCGAAGATCCGTGGTGCGACTCCACGCAGGTGCCGGCCGACAGCCGATTCCTCTTCGAGCACCTCCGCATGCCGGTCGTCGAACCGGGAACGCTCCAGGAATTGAAAGACTGGATAGGATTGAGCTTCAAGCTCTCCCAGGCCGCGGGTTTGTACATTGGTTACATCGTCACTGTCGCGCAAGCGGATGGTGGTGGCACCGTCGAGTGCAGGCCGAACCAGTTCCCGACCGACATCAACACGAACCGCAAGTTCGAGATCGACACTGCGGCGGTGCCCGTCGACAAGACGGTTTTATTGCCGCCGCGCACGTGGCGCAAGGAACTTCAAAACGACGAGCGCTATCGCGTCACGATGGAGCGCGCCCGCGAATTGGGCATCAACCGGATTTACCCTGCTTCTGCACGTGGCACGGGCGCCTCGCCCGTGCAGCAATCGCGAAGCGACGGATTTGAAGATCGCTCCGCTCAAACGCATGGGCGAGGCGCCCATGCCACGGAAGAAGCAGCGCCCATCGGTTTCATCACAACCGGCATGGGTCGTCCGTACCTGGATCACGTCCTGGCGGACATCGGTTTGAGCGGTCAGTTCCCGATCCTCAACCTCGGGATGAGCTACCCCGTCGACGTGAACCTCGTCGCCGAGTTTTCCAAGCTCTGCGTACACATGATCGTGATCGAGGAGCGCCGCAGCTTTCTCGAGAAGAACATTCGGGACGCCGCGTTCAAGTTCCTCGCGCATGAAGACGCGCGAGACGTGGTCTCGCGGCTATTTGGCAAAAAATTCCCGAACAACGTTGAAGGAATTCCCGATACGCGCGGGTTGAACTACTCCGTCCTCGCGCAAAAACTCATCCCGCTCATCCAATCGACGCAGGAAATCCCCGCGGAGCTGCGCAACGGAAAACTCACCGCCGAAATGCGGCGGCTTCGCGAAGCCAGCAAACCCAAGCTCCAGGTCATCAGCGAAAAGATCGTCGCGCGCACGCCGACCTTCTGCCCCGGCTGTCCGCATCGCGATTCGTCGTCGGTCCTGCTCGAAGTCCGCAAAAACTTCGCCGACGCCGCATATATGAAGCGCGTCCACAACCGCGGCACCGTCGACATGGTCGCGCACGGCGACACCGGCTGCTACACGATGCTCATGTTCGCCCCGACCGAACAGCTCATGCACAATTATTCGGGCATGGGCCTCGGCGGCGGAACGGGCTCCGGCATCGACCCGTTCATCACCAATAAACAGATCGTCTTCATGGGCGACGGCACCTTCTTCCACTCCGGCCAGCTCGCCATCTCGAACAGCATCAAGGGCAATCAGGACATCACCTACATCATCCTGGAAAACGGCACCACCGCGATGACCGGCCACCAGGAGCACGCCGGCCTGTCGGACGACATCCTGGGGAACATGCACTACATCCAGGACATCGAAAAGATCGTCCGCGGCATGGCCGCCCACGCGCCGATCAAGATCCTCAAGGGCAATCCCGCCGACCGCGACGAATACAAGAAGGCCCTGGAAAAGACGATCCTCTCCGACGGCGTGAAGATTATCATTGCCGACAAGGAATGCGGCATCACCTACAACCGCACCAAGAGCAAGCAAGAGCGCGCGATCATGAAGGAGAAGGGGTTCCTTCCGCGCAAGGACCACATGAACGTCACGCCGGAAGTCTGCGAAGACTGCCGCGAGTGCACGAAGGCGACCGCCTGCCCCGGCCTGACCGTTATCGACACGGATTACGGCAAGAAGATCGACACCGATCTCACGTGGTGCGTGAATGACGGCGCGTGCGAGCGCGTGCGCAGCAGCAATGATTACGGCACGAGCGTGAAACCCTGCCCGAGCTTCGAGCAGGTCACGGTGATCCGCCAGAAGCGCCGCCGCTACACGCTGCCGAACATGCAGCTCGACAAGCTGCCTGAACCCGGCTTCGTCCACGACATGACCGCGCGCGGCGCGTCGTGGCGTCTGCACATGGCAGGCGTCGGTGGAATGGGAATCGGTCTCGTCGGCGCGATCCTCGTCCGCGCGGGACATAAAGAGGGCTACCGCGTCATCTTTCAGGACAAAAAAGGTCTCGCCATCCGCAACGGCGGCGTCTACGCGCAGATGACCTTCATTCAAGACTCCCTTCACGCCGGGGCAGAGCGCAGCGCCGCCCCGGATTCTTCTTATCCGACGACAGGATCCATTCCGTACGGAAAAGCCGACTTACTGCTTGGTGTCGACATCCTCGAAGCCACCCGCGCCACCGATCCCCGCGAGCAGTTCCGCGTCGCGCACAAGGACCGCACCTGCGCCGTCCTCAACCTGCACAAGCAGCCGACCGTGTACACGTTGCTCGGCAAGGACGACTTCGATCCCGACGAGCTGCGCGACGAGATTTTCGCCCACTGCCGCCCCGATCACAGCTACGCGAAAAACCTCTCGAAAATCAGCGAGGAACGTCTCGGCAGCAAGCAGTTCGTCAACATCATGATGCTCGGCACCGCCTACCAGCTCGGCCTGATCCCGGTCAGCGCGCACAGCATCGCCTGGGCGATCAAGGACACCATCCGCCGCGAGCATCGCCGCAATCTCAAGGCGTTCAACATCGGGCGAAAGCTCGCCCTCGAGCCCCGCGCCCTCCCGCTCAAACCGGAGCCGGAAACGTGGCATCAGTTAGTCGTGAACAAGGCCCGCATCTTACGCAAGACGAAAATCAAGGGCCGCATCTGGGGCGATGATTACGAGCGCCTCGTCGAGACCGCGATGAAGGTCATGCGCGGCCTGCCGGAGAATTCCAAATACGACCTCGCGCTGCGCATCTACGATCTGATGCAGTACGAAGATTTCCACTACGCCAAGCGCTACATGGACCTCGTCCGCGGCGTCTACAAGCGCGACAACGCCACGCAAGACTACGCCGCCACGCAGGCCGCCATCTGGAACCTCGCGAAGGTCATGCTGATCAAGGACGAGCCGTACGTCGCTTACCTGCTGACGCGCTACGAGAAGAAAGTCCGCGACATCGCGAAGTACGGGATTGATGAATCAAACGGCGACAAGCTCGTCTACCGCCACCACACGAGCCCCGAGTTCAACATCGGCAAGCACCGGATTCGTTTCAAGATCACCACGAGCGACTGGCAGCTCAACCTCGTCCGCCACGCCAAGTTTCTGCGGAAACTCCCGGGCTGGCACAAGCGCGAGACCGCCTTCCGTGACTGGTACATCGCCCTGCTCGACCGCGTCAGCCTGAGCGCGACAAACTACGACCAGGCCATCCGCATCCTCAAATGCACCGAGCCGGTGACCGGCTATCGCGAAATCCGCTACCCGAAGATGGACGCCGCCCGAGAACAAGTCGAGCGCGAGCTCGGCGCGGCGCCGCCAAAAGTCGAGATGCAAATGAAGCGCACCGTCCTCGACGTCTTCCGCACGCCGGCGGGGGTTTAACCCTGCGGGACATCGCCTGAACTACTTCACGAGCGGCTGCGTGCTCGCCGCCGCTGCCGCGGGGTCGTACTGGCCCGGCGCGAAGCGGACCTCCAGCCGGGCGGTGATGATGGTGATGATCGCATCCTTGAGGGGCTTGCCGTCGAAGGTGTCGACTTTGCTGGTGGCATTGGTCTGCGCGGTGCTGAATCGCACTTGGCCGGTTGTAAGGTCGTGTTTCGCCGTGCCCTTTTGTTGCGCCTCGAAAATTCCCGCGAACTTCGCGTTCTTCACCGGCCCGCGGTGGCGTCCCGCGACGGTGACGACGGCCAACCGGCCGGCAGGCGCGGCGGCACCGGCGTGCGCGGATGCGCGTTTACTCGCGTCCGCCGGCGCGTCCTCGATGGCCGCGAACGTGTATGTATCTCGGCCCTTCCCCGCGCCGATCAGCTCGCGGTCGCGATCCTGTTCCCAGGTCTGGCCGATGCGCGCGGGCTCCGGCGGGAGCACGCCGCGAATGTGATCGATACAGCTCTTCACCCGTGCTTCGCCGTACCGCTTCTGCATCTCGGCAATGTTGTTCCGCCGTCCGATGCGCTGCCAGACCGGCTCCATCCCGTCGACGCGGTTCACCCGCCCGGTCGCCGCGTCGAGCACCACCGTGAACGGCAGGGACGTCAAGTCCGCGTACGCCTGCGACAGCTCGCCATGATCCTGCGGCCGGTCGGAGTCGAGCGTGACGGAATCCTTCAACCGCCGCGCGCGGCGATACTGCACCGTCAGCAGTTGCCCGTCCGGCGTCGGCGCGTGCGCTTGGACTTGGAGGATGACGAGTTCCTCGTCGTGGGTCGGCTCGGGCGGCTTGAGCCCCATGAGATCGCGCTGGCCGCCGCGTATCTCGCCGTCAGTATTCATGCTCACGCGCAGGACGTAACTCCCCGCTGGCAAAGTCAATTTTGAATCGAGCTGCTCCTCAGACGGTGCGCCCACATCGTCCGCGCGGACGGTGAACATCGCCAGGGAAATGACCGTGACAAACGCGAAGCCGAAGCGGCGGGCCGTTGCCATACTGCAATCTTACTGCGGCAGCGGCTCCAACCGCACGCCCAGCGGGTACAGGACCGGGTCCTTGGCGAACAAGTCCGGCCCCAGGCCCAGGATCTGGTCGCGCTTCAGCTCCGCGACCTCCAGCGAGCCGGACCACACCGCCGCCCGGCCCTGCTGGTCGATCTCGTCGGCCAGCTTGGACGCGCTCTCGGCGCTGTGGCCGCATACTTTGCAGAGGCCGAGGATCACGTAGTCGAACGAGTGATCCGGGTCGTTCTCGACGATGACCACGTACGGCGGCTGACGCCTGGGCTTGTTGCGCGGCTCGGGGCGCGGCGCTGCGGGCCTGATTTTCGGCGGTTCCAGGACGGCGGTGTCACTGTTGCCGTTGGTGCTACTGGCGCTGCTTGAATCACTCATGGTTACTTCTCCGGCTGGCGCGAATCATTCCTTTTGCCGCGCCCGTGGCGGTTTCGTCAACCCGCATTTTTTGCTTCGACAGGCTCCGCCCGCGCGAGGACGCAAGATGCTTACCCGTTCAATGGTTGCCTCAACCCGCGTCTCTTCCTAACCTATTCAACCGGGGGGCTTCCTGTCGTCGTTCGGGCGCGCAAGCGTTCGTCCGCGGAGGTGTTGTCCAATGGCCGATGACGTCGGGGGCGATCAGTTGGTGATCATCCGCATCGAAGGCATGCACTGTCACAAGTGCGAGTTGGCGATCCAGAAGGCGCTGACGCGCCTGCCGGGCGTGCACGAGGTGGAAGTCGACTTCAGCTCCGGCCAGGCCTCCGTGCTCTACGACCACACGCAGTCGAACGTGAAAGACCTGACGGATGCGGTGACGGAAGCGGGCTACAAAGTCGGCGGGTTTACGCAGAGGCAGCACTCGATCAGTTGATCTTCAGATTTCGGATTTTGGATTCTCGATTTTGGATCAGAGATGCGCGGGCGGGCGGCGATGTGCGCACGGAATGTGATTCCAATCCAAAATCCCGAATCCAAAATCCCGAATCTCCTCACCCGTCCCGCCGACCAGCGCCAGCGCGAATACAAATACCGCTTCGCCCAATCGATCGTCTTCGGCCTACCTGTCGTCGCGTTACAACTCTACGGCCGCGCACTCGGGCCGGCGGATTCGGAGCGATGGGTCAGCCTGTTGCAGGCGCTGCTCGCCGGGTGGGTCGTGTACGTGAACCTCGGGATGCTCGTCGAAGGCGTCCTGCTGCTTTCGACGCGGCGAGTCACGGGCGATTTCGTCATCTCTATCGTCGCCGCCGCGCTCTATATCTACAGCCTCGTCTCCGCCGTGCACGGCGTCGTCACCAGCCGCCTGCTCTTCCGCCCGCTGCTGTTTCACGTCTGCGTGATCGTGCTGGCGGCGTGGTCGGGATGGCAATGGTGGCGGACCGCCCGCGCCAGCGCCGCGACATAAACCATTCCTTCATTGCGACATTGCGCCCCGCTCGCGTACGTTCGCTCCCGCCCGATGCGCGTAATCGTATTGATGAACTCCAAGGCCGGCACGAACCCCGCTGAACAAACCCGGCAGGCGGACGAGGTGCGCGCCGTCTTTCAGGAACTCGGCGTCGACGCCGACATCCGCCAGCTCCGCCCGGATCAATTGTTCAATACCGCCAAGCGCGCCGTGGACGACCGCTCGATCGACGCCGTCGTCGCCGCCGGCGGAGACGGAACCGTCAGCACCGTCGCATACGCTCTCGCCGACAAAGACAAACCGCTCGGCGTCCTGCCGCGCGGGACCTTGAACCACTTCGCCAAAGACCTCGGCATTCCGCTCCCGCTGCGCGAAGCCGCCGCCGTCATCGCGAACAACAACGTCCGCCGCGTCGATCTCGGCGAAGTGAACGGCCGAACCTTCATCAACAATTCTTCGATCGGCCTCTACCCGCACATCGTCCGCGAGCGCGAGAACCTGCGGCAGCGGCTCGGCGGCAATAAATGGATCGCGATGCTCGTCGCCGCCATGCGCGTCTTCCGGCGGCATCCGACGGTGCGTGTGCGCATCGGCGTCGGGGATCAATCCGTGCTGCGCACCACGCCGTTCGTCTTCGTCGGCAACAACACTTACGACATCAACCTGACCAACCTCGGCCGGCGGACGCGCCTCGACGGCGGGGAGTTGTGCGTCTATTTCACCAACCGCACCGGGCGATTCGGGCTCTTTCGACTCGCGCTGCGCGCGCTCTTCGGACGGCTCGAGCAGGCGAAGGATTTTAATGCGCTCTGCGTCACCGAGGTCTGGATCGAGACGGCGCGACACGAACTGCGCGTCGCGATGGACGGCGAAGTCATCCAACTCGCCCCGCCATTGCACTACCGCACCCGCCCGGCGGCGCTGCGCGTGCTCGCCCCACCGCCGCAGACCCCGGCGCAGCGGGACGACGCGCACGCAACCGCGGAACAGATGACCCGGGCGACCGTAGCAGCAGCCGGCGGCGGATCGGCGAGGCGATCATGAAGGCCGTCGTCCTGCTCAACGAAGGCGCCGGCACCCTCGCCGGGCTCGACGCGCACGACGCGCAGATGCGCATCGCGCGCGGCTTCGCCGACGCCGGCGCGGAGGCGGAAGTCCGCTTTATCGATCCGCGCTATCTCCGCCCCATCGCCGCCGAAGCCGCGCGCGGGGCGCAATTCGACGCGATCATCGCCGGCGGCGGCGACGGCACCCTCAACACCGTCGCCAACGCCGTCGCCAACTCCAGCAAAGCCTTCGGCGTCCTGCCGCTCGGAACGCACAACCACTTCGCGAAAGACCTGAAGATCCCGATCGATCTCGACGAGGCAATCGTCGCGCTGGCGCCGGGAAAAACCATCGACCTTCCGGTCGGCGACGTCAACGGACAGATCTTCCTCAACTTCTCCGCGATCGGCCTGCATCCGGAAGTCGTCATGGATCGCGAAGCGCAGCGCGCGGAAAAAGGCCGCGGCAAGTGGCGCGCCATGACGCTCGCAATGCTGCGCGGCCTGAAATCCCCGCCGGTGCACAAGCTCACGCTCACCGCGCGCGGCCACACCATCGCGCGGCGCACGCCCAGCCTGATCGTCTGCAACAATCCGCACCAGATGGAAGTCTTCGGCGTCGCCAACGCCTCCGTGCCCGAGCGCGGCCTGCTCAACGTTTACCTCACGACGCGCGCTAAGCGCCGCACGCTCGTCTGGCTCATGTTCCGCGCCGCCGCCGGCGCGATCAACGAAAACACCAAGCATTTCGAGACCATGGCCCTGCCGGAATTCCGTCTCGACTCGAAACGCCGCACGATTGCCGTCTCGATCGACGGCGAAGTGATGGACTTACAGACGCCGCTGGCTTACAGCATCCGCGAACGGCCGCTGCGGGTCATCGTTCCTTAGAACCGGGAAGCACGAAATCCGAATGCCGAAATCCGAACCAAATCCAAAATTCAAAAAAGCAATGTTTGAAACATTTCTTCCTTCGTGCTTCGAATTTGTTTCGGATTTCGGATTTCGTGCTTCGGATTTATTTTCATTCCGTGCGGAGTTCCTTTGAGAACGATTGCTCATCTCTCCGACATCCACTTCGGCTGCATCGATCCACTGGTCGTTGAAGCGTGCGTCGCCGACGTGCACGAACAAAAGCCCTCGCTCGTCGTCATGAGCGGCGACTTCACGCAGCGCG
Source organism: Phycisphaerales bacterium (assembly GCA_034666045.1). GTDB lineage: Bacteria > Planctomycetota > Phycisphaerae > Tepidisphaerales > Tepidisphaeraceae > JAICTV01. The sequence continues at coordinate 17,213 of JAXDMN010000404.1, forward strand.
CCCGCGCAAGCCAGTACAAGGACGCGATGGTGTTCATGCGCCGCCTGCCCGGGCCGCAGATGTACGTCCCGGGCAACCACGACCTTCCGCTCTTCAACCTGCCCGAGCGTTTCTTCTGGCCGCTGCGCAACTATCACAAGTACGTCACGCGCGACGTGCGACCCGTCTATCAGGACGACGAGTTGCTCGTCATGGGCATCAACACCGCGCGCCCGTGGACGTGGACGCTCGACGGATTCTGGAAGGACGGAAGAATCTCAGAGGAACAACTGCTCGACATCAAGCTGCGCTCGTGCGAGGTGCCGCCGAGCGTTTTTAAAATCGTCGTCACGCATCACCCCTTCATTCCGCCGCCCGGCGAACGCGTGCACGGCATCGTCCACGGCGCACGCCGGGCCCTCGACCAGATGGAGCAGTGCAACATCGACATGTGCCTCGCCGGGCACTTGCACATGGGCTACAGCGGCGACGTCCGCACGCACCACGAGGCGGTCAAGCGTTCCATCATCAGCGTGCAGGCCGGCACCGCCACCAGCACCCGACGGCGCGGCAACCCGCCGGAGCCAAACGCGTACAACCTGATCACGATCAACCAGGATCACGTCACGATCCAGGTCCGCGCCTGGAACGGCAACCAGTTCGCGAAAGCGGCCCGCACTCATTTCTCCCGCATCGACGGAATCTGGGTGCGCGAAGACTGAGCGCGTCGCGTCGAAATGCCAACAGGAATCTTCACGAATCTTCACGAGTGAATGTGGAAAAGCGGCGCAAGGAGCGAAACGGAGAAAACTGGAATTAGCTTTCCTTTGCGCTCTTTGTGATGGCGATCGACGCGTCGAGCCACAAGAAATTCCGCGGCGCGATGCAGACATCCGCGCGGCGGACGCCTGCAACGCGTAATGAATCTGCTCGCGCAGGAGCAAGTACGCCGCGTCGCGCCGCCTCACCCAAACAGGTTAATAGATTTGTGCGTCAATGTGAGGTACATTGCCCGCAAGTTGCCGCTTGCCCGTTGCATGCATTGCCAACGCGCACGCTTCCGATTATTCGGCCGGGCCATCATCCGTCACATTTCGCATACGAGGAGAGGCTTTATGTATGTGGAAGCACACACCGCATTGGAGGGCCGTCGAGCCGTCGTCAAGACTCAGCCCCAGCGCGTCACGGATACCGTGATTGTGAAACTCCGGACGACCGAACCAACGCAACGACGTTTCGCGGCAGCGGTGGCGGCTATCGACGCGGGGCGCGAAGCTCCGGAAACGCTCCTTCTGGAAGCCCTGCAGAAGCGCGGCCACGTCGGACGGTTCACGCCGATCTTCGGTGCCGCCGACGACGCCGATACCCCGGCGACGAGAGCGGTGCGCGGGGCGCGGATTATGGCAGCAGCGATCGAGCCAAGGCCCACCAGCCGCGTCAAGCACGCACTGGGGCTGATGGCTGTAGAAGTCACCCGCGGCACTGATGCCGCAGACTTGGCGAGGCACTTGACGGAATTGGGCAGCGACATCGAATACGCCTACGTGCCGGCAATCAAGCACCCCCTCGTCCCTGCCGGGGGGCGCGGTCGGGGCGGAGGGCACCGCGGCGGCGGCGGCGCGACAGGACGCGGCGGCGGGAAAGCTGGTGGCGGCGGGGGTCAACGTGCTGGGCGCGCAGGCCGTCGCCGGCCAGCGGGCGACGGCGACACCCTGGGCGCGCGACAATGGAATCACGGAGTCGTACAAATTGCCGCCGCTCGAGCGAGCAGCGGTTTTGTCGACGCCAACAACGTGAAGGTCGCCGTCGTTGACACCGGCGTCGATCTCACACATCCCGATCTGCACAATGTTGTCGTCGAGTACGAGAATTTCCTCAAGCGCAGCGAAGCCGATAAAGATTTTATCGGACATGGCACGCACGTGATTGGAATTCTGGCTGCGGTGACCGGCAACAACCTTGGTATCGCCGGCCTGTGCAAGACGCAGATTTACGCCGCCAAAGGACTGCCCAAGCCGGGAGCGCCCTTCAACGCGCAACAGTATCTTCGCGCGGTCGGCTACGCTCTCGACGTCCAGGCTCAAGTGGTGAACATGAGCTTGGGCGGCGGCTATGATCCGGGCGAAGAGGCGGTAATCCAGGACCTGCTGGACGCCGGCATCATTGTCGTCGCCGCAATGGGAAACGAATTCCTCATGGGCAATGCCACCTCGTATCCCGCTGCGTACAAAGATGTGATCGCCGTCGGCGCCACCGACGAAACCGACCGCCGCGCGGACTTCTCTTGCACGGGCGAGCACATCGCACTTTGCGCGCCCGGCGTCAGGATCCTCTCGACCGTGCCGATGTATCCGTCAGCCTTCGCGCAGCAGGTTGAGTACGACGCGTGGCCCGGGACGTCGATGGCAGCGCCTCATGTTGCTGCCGCTGCAGCCCTGTTGCTCGCGAACAACGGCGATCTCAAGCCGCAGGAAGTCCGCAGGAAGTTGCTCAAATCGGCCGACAAAGTGCCCGGGCAGAAGAAGTTCGACAATGAGCACGGCGCCGGCAGGCTGAACATCGCCAAAGCATTGGCCTAGGCTTTGTCAGAGCCTAAGCTGCCGGTAGGGAGAAAGCCGGTTGTATTAATGCAGATCGTCATCAAGGGCGCGCGGGAGATCAACAGCGACCTCGCTTCGCAGGTCAGGGCGCAAGCAGTATCGCTCATCAATGGGATCTCCGCGAAGAACGTTCGCGTGACGAAGGTATTCCCCGAAGCTCAAGTGGGCCAACGCGCGCGGCTCTACGTTCTGCACCTGCCGGACGATCTCAATGATTCGCGTGTCGAGGCGATCCTCCGCGCCTTGCGCAGTTTGAAGGACCTGGAGTCCGCGTCGCTCCCGTCCCCGCGCCGCCCGATCTAGTCGCGCTCTGGCAGGACGTGTTTTTGTTACTCAGATGCTGTCCCTCTCGAACGCCGCCGCCGCTCACGAAACCCACAGCGACGAGGCTGCCGCACCGTTGGATGCGCTGCCATCTGCGCCGGTTGAATGGGACAGCGGGTAGTCCGGCTCCGGCAAGGGGACCAAACCGATGGTGCCGTTGGTTCGGTTGCGATATGCCACCACCCCCGGCAAATGCATCCAAAGCCAGGCTTGGCCCATGCGCGAGCGCCGCTCGTTAAGTGGCTTGTCGGGATCGAGTACGACTTGCCCGCACGCCCGCCGCGAGTGCAGGAAAAGGCTCGGCCAGCTCAGCTCCACAACCCACACGGCTTCCGGCACGGGCAAGCGATGCAATACCGCGGCGAGCGTGGCCGCATTAGGTGATTGAAGCGATCGGCGGCGCCACTGCTGCGCTGGGCGCAGCGCCGTGTGAAGCACGACCTCCCCGTGCTTCACATGCTCGCGGAATTGCCGCAACCAGAACAAGCTGTCTTCCGGGATCGCCGACGGATCATCGCGCGTCAATTGATCGATCGTTTGATGAAACCAGCGGATGAATGTCTCGGTCGCCGGATTAATGAAATGAGCGACAAAGCGTTCGGCCGTTTCGCCTTTCAGCGCGAGCGGCCGCCGCAGCGGAACGACGATGACCGGCTCGCGCGCCTTGGGGCGTAGCAGGGTGCGACGTCTCACGACGCTGGTCGGCAGTAGCGTATACGGCCCCATGTTGTCGTCCTGCACAATGAACCGCTCGACCCATTGGGTGGACGGCTGGTACCCCGCGCGACGACGCCGGCGCCGGAAGTGGGTCCGCCGCGCGCGGGCGATCCAGGAGTCCGGACTGAACATGTATCCGATGGCCACCAACGTGTGCATCTCGTTTCGGCCTGCGTCCAGCCCGATCAACACCGGCACGCCCGACTCGATGTAGCGGTAGACGACCTGCTCCGGGGTGGTCTGATCGGGCGGGTGGCGCAGCTCGGCGTAGTCGTAGAGCAGCGGCTTCAGTCCGATGCTCTTCAGGCATGCGTCGATCTGCTCGAGTTTCAGTCCGGGCCGCGGGAGCGAGGGGACCGTACGCCGTTCCGCCATCTCTTCGAAGTGCGCCGCCGTCCGGTCGTGGCCGAAGTATCGCGCGATCGTGCCCAGCGCGCATGCCGCGCAACGCACCACCTGATTGTCCTGCTGGATGTACGGGAAGCCGCGCACGCGCAGTTGCCGCTCGCCAAGTTGCACGTGGAAGTCACGCTGGCAGACGAGGTAGAGGTGGCGGCTATCGCGCGGGATGAAGACGTCGGAGGCGATCACCGCCTCGCTGATGGTGCCGAACTCGTGCTCGTCACCATTACGAACGTAACCTTTGGGCCGCAAATCACAGTAGCCAAGGTAGCGGGCGTCGTGGTCCTCGATCGCCCACGCCGCCGGCACGCGCCCGCGGAAGAAGTGAAGCCGCGTCGCTCGTTTTGGGCCGCTGTCCCGCCAGCGGTCCGCTCTGCGGAGCGTCTTCTGCTCGTGGCGAAACTCGCGCTCACCTGTTGGGCGCACTTCGGAAACGACCGTCTCACAGCCACGCGACTCCACGAGGCTGAGAATCCTGCCCAGCGCGTGGGGACCAAGCTCGCGCGCGCGCTTCCACTGATTGTGCAGTTCAGCAAATTGGCGTGGCGTGAATGATGACGTCCACATGAGGTGTCAATGTAATACGCGTCCGCCCCGGCAAATCAGCCAGGACGCAGCAGCGCGGCGCAACTGCCGCACGCTCACCACGTCGCCCGCAGGCCCACCGCCGCTTCACCATTCGCCGCCGATCGATGCACGGTTCCACGCCTTCACTTTACGATCCATGGCGACCTCGTCGGCCGGACGATCCGAGCGCGCCAGGAAACGCTTCAAGCTGCTGATCTTGTACTTAAACGATCCGCGGGACTCATCGCTTCGGTCAGGAGAGGGCGATCCCAGCGTGTAGAAGGCCTCCTCATCGATGGCGACGCCGTGACCGTTGTCCACCAACTTCGCGCGCAGCCTTGTCATCTTGCCCTGCGCCTCCTGGAACTTTAGCGGGTTGCCGTCTTCGTCCTGAAAGACGATGTAGTTCCCCGACCGTCGAGCAACGACCGGACGACCGAACGCAGTAGGGCTGAATTGCACCAGGGGCCCCCGCGATGTCGTGCGTACGGGTCGTTTGGAGAGGGTTTGCCCGTTCCCATTCTGAATGCTGATGAATCGCAACTTCAGCGGCCCGCCTGAGCCGGATGTCGATTTCCTGGTTGTCGATAAGTCGCCGAGCGATATGTGACTGCGCTTCGCCATGGTCTTACGCCCCTTATTACCAACCGCACTCCGCGTGCCACGCGCCCTCCCGTTTGAGGCGCCGGCGCGGGTGGACGAGGAACTTTTTGACATCTTTTTCGCCATTGCCGATTCCCCAAAAAAATGGAGCACTTGCCCCAGGGTAAATCGGACTCATCACATGGCTACGCTAAGGCGGACACCTCGAAAAGGCAAAATAATTTTTATGGGACGACGCGGCTGGGCAGGCTCTGCGGGACCTGCCGGGAAGCAATAATGTCACATTGCCCCGTCACTCCACCGTCACGCTCTTCGCCAGATTCCGCGGCTTGTCGACGTTGCACCCGCGCGCGACCGCGGCGTGGTAAGCGATCAACTGCAGCGGGATCACGCTCAGCAGCGGTTGCAGCGGTTCGAGCGTGTCCGGGACGTAGATGACGTGGTCGCTATGGCGGCGGATGCCGGTGTCGCCCTCGGTGGCGACCGCGATGATCTTTCCGCCGCGGGCGCGGACCTCTTCGATGTTGCTGATCACCTTGTCGTACTGCACGCCGCGCGTCGCGATGAAGACGACCGGCATCCCTTCGTTGATCAGCGCGATCGGGCCGTGCTTCATTTCCGCCGCGGGCATTCCCTCGGCGTGGATATAGCTGATTTCCTTTAGCTTCAGAGCGCCTTCCAGCGCGACCGGATAGTGATATCCGCGGCCGAGGAAAAGCCAGTTCTCTTTCTCGCAGAACGCGCGGGCGATGTCGCGAATGATCTCGTTTTGCTTGAGCACCTTTTCGATCTGATCCGGGATCGCGCACAGGCCGTCGATCATCTCCTGCGACTGCGCCTGGCTCATGAATTTCCGTCGGCCGAGGTAGAGCGCGAGCATCGTCAGCGTCACGATCTGGCAGGTAAACGCCTTGGTCGATGCGACGCCGATTTCCGGGCCGGCGTGGAGATAAATCCCCGCATCGACCTCGCGCGCGATCGTCGAACCGACGACGTTCACGATGCCGAGCGACATCGCCCCCTTCTCTTTCCCCTCGCGCAGCGCCGCCAGCGTGTCGGCCGTCTCGCCCGACTGGCTGATCGCGACGACGACCGTGTTTTCCTCGACGATCGGATTGCGATAGCGAAATTCGCTCGCGTACGTGCACTCGGTCACGACCTTGGCGAGATCCTCAAAGAGATAATCACCAACGAGCCCCGCATGCCACGCCGTCCCCTGCCCGGTCAGAATGAATCGCTTCGCTTTGACCAGCTCGCGGATGTGATCCTGCACGCCGCCGAGCACGATGCGACCTTCGCGCTGTTCCGCGCGCCCGCGTAGGCAATTTCGAACCGCCGTCGGCTGCTCGAAAATTTCCTTGAGCATGTAATGCTCGTAATCGCCCAGCTCGTACTCCTCGAGCTTGTGTTCGAGCGTGCTCAGCACCGGCGAGACATCGATGTCGTCGATCGTCGATGTGCGGAACGAGCCCGGCTTGAGCACGGCCATTTCGTTGTCGTTGAGATAAATCACCTGCGTCGTGTGCTCGACGATCGCCGACGCATCGGACGCGACGATGTACTCGTCATCCCCCACGCCGATGATCAGCGGCGAACCTTTTCGGGCGACGATGAGCGTCTCCGGCTCGTCGCGGCAGACGACCGCGATGCCGTAAGTCCCCTCGACCTCGTGCAGCGCCGCCTGCACCGCGCGCTGGAGCAGCGACGCACCGGGCGGCAGGTGATTCTGGATCCGCAACTGTTCGTACAGATCGCCGATCAGCATCGCGAGCGCTTCGGTGTCCGTCTGGCTCTGGAAGCGGTGGCCCTTCTCTTCCAGGAGCTGCTTCAGCGCCGCGTAGTTTTCGATGATGCCGTTATGGACGACGGCGATTCGGCCCGAGTCGTCGGTGTGCGGGTGCGCGTTGATTTCCGTCGGCGCGCCGTGCGTCGCCCAGCGCGTGTGCGCCATGCCCACCTTCGCCGGCGGAAGCGTGTTGCCCGGCGTCTCGATCGCTTCTTCCAGCACGCTGATGCGCCCGACCGCGCGGCGGATGTGCATGCCGCCCGCGTCGTCGATCACCGCGATGCCGGCCGAGTCGTAGCCGCGATACTCGAGGCGCTTCAACCCTTCGATCAGCAGCGGCTGGCAGATTTTCTTGCCGACGTACGCGACGATTCCGCACATGATTCAACTCCAGGATTTTCACTCGACGCGAGAGAGCGAGAGAGTCAACCATACACCGCCGCCGACGCCGTGACGCCCATTCGCGCCGCGCGGGCGCCCTTAGATATCATTTATCGGACGATGAATGGTTACGGCAGGAAAGTTACAGCGGTTCCACCGGCGCGGACAGATCGCACCGAAAAAACCTGCGATTTTGGGCGGTAATTATGAAATATCAGCGGCGGCGGGCGCCTCTGCCGCGCGACGACGTCGTGCGCGGGCGCCTACTTCGCCGGCACGACTTTCACGTCGTCGAAATCGACCGTCCCCGTCGCGTTGAAGATCGCGAGCTGGATGTACATCGACTTCGCACCTTCCGGGACGTCGACCGTCACCGTCCGCTCCACCCACGGCGAATCGGTCTTCACGCTCGGCACCGGCGGCCAATTGCCGATGCGGACGTCCTTCTCATCGCGAAATGCGAACGCGACGCGCGCGTCCTGGGCGGCGAGCCGGCCGGATTTGAAGTTCGTCGCACGCATCCGCGCCGAAACGTTCAACGCCTTCCACGTCGGCTCGATCTTGATCCGCTGATCCGCAAAGACCGTCTTGGCCGGGTCGGTGTTCGTCAGGCGCAGGAAGCGGTTGCCGCTTTCCGTGAGAATCTGCGCCTGCGGCTTGAAGCGGTCGTGAATGAACCAGCCGTCCAGCCCGTCATCGACGTCGGTCGCTTCGATCGAGCCGTTGACCAACGCATCGGGCCCCGCCGGCGTCGCGGGCGCGAGCGCGGGCGCCGGCGCCGGCGCGGGCGAACGAGCGGGCGCAACCGGCGCAGCAATCGTCGCGCGCGGCGGCGTGGACGACGCGGACGGCGTCGGGGATTGGATTTTCAATTCCGCCTCCGGCGTCGGCGACGATGCGGACGACGATTGCCCCGACCGCGCCATCCACACGCCGATGCCGATCAAAAATGTCGCCGCCAGCGTGCCGATTCCCGTCCACGTCAGCGCGGTGATCATGTTCGAGCGCGCCCGCGCGTTCGCTTGCAGCGCCGCCGCCGGCATGATCGCTTCGAGCTGCGCCGCGGAGATCGGCGGCATGCCGACTTCCATCATCGATCCCGAACCGCTGCCCGGCCCCGCGTGCGAGAAGTCCGGCATCTGCGACGCCGATCCGCCCATGCCGGCGCCGCCGTAATGATCGCCGCTCTGATTTCCCGTGCGGATGGTGAACGTCCGCAGCAGCTTCGCGAAGTGGGCCGAGCTCTCGAACCGCCGCGCGGGATCTTTCGCGCACGCCTGTTCGACCGCCATGACCAGACGGTCCGGCACGTCCTGCCGCCAGTGCCGCAGGTCCGGCAGCGGCTGCGTGATGTGCGCCTTCATCAGCTCGCGCGCGCTCGTTCCCGCGAACGGCGGTCGGCCGGTCAGCAGGAAGAACATCGTGCACCCAAGGCCATACAGATCCGACGCCGCCGTCGCGCCTTTGCCCTGCGCGACTTCCGGCGCGATGTAATACGGCGTGCCGACGCATTTCGTCCGCCCGTCCGCGTCCAGCTCTTCATCGAACAGCGCCAGGCCGAAGTCGCACACCTTGCAGCGTCCGTTGCGCGTCAGCAAAAGATTCGCCGGCTTCACGTCGCGATGGATGATGCCGCGGACATGCGCATGCGCCAGCGCTTCCGCCGCCTCCGCCAGGAGCTGGCACGCGCGCTCGACGTCCATCGGCCCGCTCAGCTCGACCAGCTTCTCGAGATTGCCGCCCTCGACCAGCTCCATCGCGATGTAGTGCACACCGCCTGATTGATCGATTTCAAAAATGTTGACCGCGTTCGGATGCTCCAGCGACGCGGCGCTGCGCGCTTCGCGGACGAGTCGTTCCGTGCGCTGGTTCGGCCGACCGTCGCGATGCCGCGCCGGCAGCAGCTTGAGCGCGACGTGGCGCTTGAGGACCGTATCTTCGGCGAGGAAGACGCGACCCATCGCCCCTTCGCCGAGTTCGTCGATCAGTTTGAATCGCTTGACCCGGCGGCCCTTCCACTTGTCGACGCCACTCGCCGCCGATGTCGATGTTTGGGAAGACGTCGCGCCCGTCGCGCTCTGTTGCGCCGACGCGCCGGCCGGCGCAGCGGCAGTGGTGGGAGAAGCGGCGCCCGCTTGCGAGGCGCTGCTTGAGGAGTCCGAGACGGCCACGCCCGCGCCCGCGCTATTGCCCTGCGACTGCTTTGGCTGCTGTCGCACGCCATCCGTAGTGGCCATGCTTCGCTCCTTCGCGCGATTCGTCGCCAGACGGAACCGCTTGTACTAATCGTGTCGACTGCCCGTAGCCCGCATGAATTGCCACGTCCCGACCCAGGTGGCCGGACGATTGCGGGGCAATGTATCACCCTTCAACGTCGACACAACCGCACGGGTTCATTCAACCGCACGGAAAAGTGGGAACAAAGAACGATGGGTCAAGGGTCATTAGTCATTTGTTACTCGTCATTTGTGATCTGGATTGACCCACTCTTGCGCAAATTTTTGCTTGACCATTTGTTAGGTATGTGTTAGCATTAAACACGCCTTTGGCGGTTGCCACGGGCCATCGTGCGTCGGTCGCCGGTCGGGGCGGCTGATGCGAAATAACCCTTCCTGCACCCCGACCGACGCGGGCGCCCATGCCGCGCGCGTCCGCACATCCTCAAACCCCCCGATAGGAGGCCTCCCATGGTCGCCCAGACCGAATCCGTCGTCGCGGAATCCCAAGCCGGCGAAGCCGCCGAAGCCGCGCGTCCGCCAGTCTCCCAGCGAAAGCGCCGCGCCAACCGTCGCAACGCGAAAAAATCCACCGGCCCGCGCACCGCCGAGGGAAAGCATCGCGCCGCGCGAAACAGCATCTCCCACGGCATCTTCTGCTTCGACCTGCTCCTCGACGGCGAAGACGAGGAAAAACTCGCCTTCATCCG
>JAXDMN010000405.1:0-4742 GCA_034666045.1 Phycisphaerales bacterium
AGGGGAACTCGACGCGCTTGGAGATGTATTTGAGTTCGTAATCGCCTTCCTTCCCCTCCGCCTTCCACGTGTGATCCTGGCCGTAGCTGAGCGTGAACGTCATCGCCTCGTGACCGTTCACGAAAATCTTCGCGCTCGGCCCGCGCGACAGCTCCGCCGGCAGCGGCGACGTGGCGGCGATGAAGACGAAGGTCGTCTTCGCCTTCTCCGGCACGACGGCGGAATGCCACGAGACGTAGTTCTGCTTCATCTGCCCCGGCGCCCACCACCCGGCCGTCATGTAGCCGCGCGCCGTGCCGCGGAAATCGCGCGTCCTCGCCCCGCCTCCGGAGGCGTGGTGGAACTCGATCCGGTCGAACCCTTCGACCCATTGCGACGTTTTCGAAGGGGCTGAAGAGGGCGCGGTAGTCGTGGTCGGCCGCGGCGCGGGCGCGGGCGCGGGCGCGGGCGCGGGCGCGGCACGCGCGCTCGGCGCCAGCGCCAACATCGTGACCAGGTAGATGACATGCTTCAGTTGCAGCGAGTTCATGATCATTCCGCGGGCTCCTTGGTTGCTCTCGCTTTACCCGGCCGGCCCGGCATCGTTGCGTCGCAAGGGTTAACCAGCTTACGCCTGTGAAATTTTGTTCCCGCGCCGGGACGCCTGTGATACGTTCGCCCGCTCCTCGACAAGGGGTTTATCGCCGTGTTGCTGATCGAATCGCTCGAATCTCGCCGTCTCTTCGCCGCTCAGTATTCCTTGACGCTCCTCCCGCCGACAACGAGCGGCTACAACACCGCCGCGTACGCGGTCAACACGGCCGGGCAGGTCGTCGGCTACGCGACCAATGGAACGACCTACGTGCCGATGTCGTGGAGCAGCGCGGGCTCCGCAACGCAGCTCCCCAATAGTCCCTCCGGCGACCACATCGCCATCGACGTCAACGACGCCGGCACGATCCTCTACAGCGGCTACAAGCGCACGGCCGGCGGAACGTTCATCCCGCTTTCCACGCCGCTGCCCAGCAACGGCGGCGGCGGCAGCGCGATCAACAGCGCCGGCGACGTCGTCGGCGACACCGGCAAGCCGCTGGCGGCGACGATCTGGCGCGCCAATGGGACAAGTACCTCGTTGATGCCCAGTAGCACCGCGTGGGACATCAATGACGCGGGTTCATTCGTGGGATCCTTCTATTCCGACGCGGCGGGGACACGCCCATACCTGTACGACAGCAGTGGACGCCACACGCTGCCAGCGCCCACCGTGGGCGGCACGCAGTACGCCGAGGCCCGGGCAATCAACAACAAGAACGTCATCGCCGGCTACAGCACCTCCGCCGACGGCGCGACGTTCCATCAGGCGGTCAAGTGGGAGAACGGCGTCTATAAGGAACTCGGCGCGCTGCCCGGGTCAGGTTACTCGATCGCGCTCGGCATCAACGATGCGGGCGACATCGTCGGCTACGGCAATGTCGCGTTCGTCTATCACGCCGGCGTCATGAACAACCTGAACACGCTCGTGAGCCTGCCGGCCGGCGTGAAGCTCGACCAGGCGTGGGACATCAATAACAAGGGCCAAATCGTCGGCGCCGCCGAGACGCCCACAGGCCGCCGCGCGTTCATCCTCACGCCGCTCGCGGCGACAGCGTCCATTTCCGGCGCCGTCTTCAACGACACCGACGGAGACGGTCACCGCGATACCGGCGAGCCCGCGCTGGCAAATCAACGCGTCTACCTCGACGCCAACAAGAACGGCGCATTCGACACGAGCGAGCGCAGCGCCCTGACCAATTCCGCTGGTGATTACATTATCAAATCGCTCGCCGGCGGTTCGTATCGCGTGCGCGTCGTCGCGCCCTCCGGCTGGCGGCGTACGACGCCCGGCTCGGGATACTACGACCTCACCCTCGCCGCCGGCGCAAACGCGACGGCGCGAAACTTCGGCCTCACGCGCAACGTCCTCATCTCCGGCAGCGTCTTCAACGACATCGACCGCGATAAAGTCCGTGATGCCAATGAGGGCGGCCTCGGCGCCTGGCGCGTCTTCATCGACAAGGACAACGACGGCAAACTCGACGCCGGCGAGCCAAACGTCGTGACCAACAGCGCCGGCAACTTCAGCTTCAAAGCGCTGCCGGCCGGCACGTACACCGTTCGCATCGTCCGCCCGAGCGGCTGGACGCAGACCACGCCGACGGCCAATGGTGGTGCGTTCCGCATCACGCTCGCCGCGGGAGCGAATTCCGCGTCATTGCGCTTTGGCGTAAGCAGAAACTGAGCGATCGCGAGTCGAATCAAAGGTCGCCATTCCGCGCCGCGACCTCTAGAATTGCGGCATGGGAAAAGCCAGCGTCGATCCCGCCGAGCTGCGGCGATTTGCAGCGGACCTGAACCGATTCAACAACGAGCTGCAGGGCCTCGTCTCCGGCCTGCACGGCAAGATGCGCGCGCTCGAGCAGACCTGGCGCGACCAGGAGCAACGAAAATTTTCCGAGGCGTTCGAGCAGACGGCCAAGGGCCTCGGCAATTTCCTCGAATCATCGCACCAGCACGTGCAGTTCCTCGGGAAGAAGGCGTCGCTGATTGAAGACTATTTGAAGCAGAGGTGAAACCACGGATGAACACAGATGAACACTGATCTGTGTTTATCCGTGTTCATCTGTGGTTCCATTCAACATGGCTGAAGCCAACGTCCAATCGATCGAAGCCGTCGCGAACTTCAAGCGCGCTCTCTTCAAGTTCGCCGAGGCCGCGAACGCCGCGCTGACCGATGCGGAAGCGGACATGTCCCACGTCTACCGATGGCTCGAGACTGAGCAGCGGACGTACTGGCTGAACCAGGTCCGCAAGTCGACCGAGCTCGTCTCGCGCTGCGAGGACGCGCTGCGGCAGAAACGCATTTTTAAGGACTCGTCCGGCCGCACGCCGTCGGCGGTGGACGAGGAAAAAGCCTTGGCGAAAGCCAAGCGCATGAAAGAAATCGCGGAAGAGAAGGTGGAGCACGTCCGGCGGTACACGCCCAAGCTTCAGCGCGAGATCATGCTTTATAAAGGGCAGGTGCAGCGTTTTGCCACGTTCGTGGCCGCGGACATCCCTGCGGCCGCCGCCAAGCTTGATAAAATGGTCGATTCGCTCGAAGCATACGTGAACCTTGCGGCGATTGATGCGTCTGTGCAGACACCGCCGGTCTCGCAGCCGAGCGATGAAGTGATTTCGACGACGCCTGAGGCGCCAATCGTGGATTCGCACGACGAGCCGGCAAAGGAGTCGTAAGATGGGCGTACACGAAGCGCGCGGCACGATCGCCAAGGCGATGAAGGAGCTGATGCTCCGCTGGGCGGACGTGAAATCAAATTGGGATGATGTCCAGAGCCGGCAGTTTGAGGAGACTTACCTGCGCAACCTCGAGGCGGACCTGCGCGTTGCCGCCGCCGCGATGGATCAGGTCGGACAAATGCTGCACCAGGTCCGCCGGGACTGCGAATGAATCGATTTTGAATCAGTGAGCTCCGCCATCGAACAACCCGCCGAATCGTCGTCGACGCCGCCGTCGCCGCAACCGCCCGCGCCGCCGGGAGATCATGATGCTGCGCGCGCGGCGCTGCGCGATCTCGTCGCGCTGTGCGCGGAATGCGCGGCGAAAGAAACGGAGATCGCGCAGACAAACCAGTCCGAGCTCGAACAGGCGGAGAAGGAGCTCCTCCGCTCGCGCTCGAACGTCGACCTGCGCTTCAAAGGCGTCCGCGACGAAGTCCAACAAAAATCGGCGGCGAAGATCGAGCAGATCAACCAGCAGTTCCAAGCCGAGCTCGCGGAGCTGAAGCAATCCGACGCCTCGCGGCGACGCATGGTCGCGGATGATTTCGAGCGTTCGAACAACGACATGCAGCAAAAGCTCCAGCAGGCGGTCTGGCTCGCCGAGAGCATGTTCGAGGCGGCGCAGAACGGCTTGATCCAGGAAGAGTCGAAGGCGAAGGAGACGCTCAGCGATCAGCTCTTCGATCTGGATGAGATGGAGCGGCTGGCCGATGCGCTGATCGAGAAATACCGCCAGACGCCGCCGGTTTTCGTGCCGACGGAAGAGGAGCTGCCGGAAGGCCAACCGCCGGAGGCGCTCTTCACCTCGCTGCGGCAGGAAGCGCAGATGCGCGTCGCGCAGCTCAAGTCGTTGCCGCTGGCGAAACTTTTTTCCGGCATCAAGCCGTTCGTCCTCGCGATGCTTCTGATCGCGCTGACGGCGGTCGTCGCACACTGGGTGGCGGGCGGAACGCCGACGACCGACGCAGGCATTCGCTCGATCGCCCCTGATCCGAAAGTGATCGGCCTGTCGATTGTCGGCGCGTTCGCGTTCTGCGGTCTGCTCGGAGCGCTGCTTTATTTCGCGGCCAAGTCGCAGATTCGCAACATTTACCTGCCGATGCGGCGAACGATCATGCTGACGCGCGCCGCCGCCCGCGCCGCCGCCGACAAGGCGGGCGATGACCGTGAAACGTCGCGCGCCCGGGCCGTCCGCAAGCGCAATACCGAGATCCAGGTCATCAAGAACCAGTTCGCCCCGCAGCTTGGCCGCGCGACGAAGAACCGCGAATCCGCCACGAAAATCATCGAGGCCGACTACGCGCGAGCGCTTAGTCGCAGCGAAGCCAATCGTGACAAGGACCTCGCCGAGGTGAACGCGTGGCAAAAGCAGCACGCCGACAACATCGAGCAGAAACACGGCGCGGAGATGGACTCCGCCCAGCAGAAATACAACGCCACGCTTG
>JAXDMN010000406.1:0-8805 GCA_034666045.1 Phycisphaerales bacterium
GCGACCAGGCCGATCATGCCGAACACCTGAAGTCCGCCCAGCACCGAGAAGAAGATGATCAGCTCGTGCATGTGCGTGCGCTCGCCGACCAGCTTCGGGCGCAGAATGTTGTCGATCGTGCTGATCACCAGCGCGCCCCAGAGCGTCAGCGCCAGCGCCTTCATCGGATGCCCGACCGCGAGCAGGTAGATCGCCGCCGGCACCCAGACGAGAAACGAGCCGGCCATCGGGATCATGCAGAACAGCGTCATCACCGCGCCCCAGAGCAGCGGCGACGGCACGCCCAGCGCCCAGAACGCGATCCCGCCGAGCGTCCCCTGCACGATGGCGATCATCACCGATCCGTAGACGCTGGCGTAGATGACGTCCTTCGTGCGCGCGACGACCTGTCGCGTCTCCGCGCGGCTGAGCGGGATGACGTCGCGCGCCGCCGCCCAGAGTCGTTCGCCGTCGCGAAAGAGGTAATACATTGTGAAGATGACGAAGAAGATCTCCACGATCGCGCCGACGAGACCGCCGACGAGGTTCAACGTGCCTCGCGCGACGACGCCACTGAGTTCTCTCATGCGGCTGGCGAGGTATTCCTGCGACGCGACGCGGTCGATGTCGACGTAGCGGTCGACGTGGCGGAGCGTGCGCCCGAGCGGCGTGTTCGCATCCGGGTCGAGCAGGCGGTCCTTGTTGGCCTGAAGCTGCTGCGCCATCGCGGCGGCGTCGCGCGCGATCATCATGGTGACCAGCGTGACCGGCAGCAGGATCATGACGATCACGAGCACGCAACTGATCCCCGCCGCCGCGCCGGGCGAGCCAAGGCGGGCGAGAATTTTTCGGTGCAGCGGACGAAAAACGATCGTGAGGATCGCGGCCCACATCAGCACGTCCGCGAACGGGGCGAGGATCATCCAGCAGAGATAGAAAACGATCGCGGTGACGGCGAGGAGCGCGAGCCAGTGTGTCGCGCGGCGCGTCCAGAGGTCGAGCACCGCGGACGGCGCGACCGAAGCGGGCGCCGCGGCGGACGCGGGTTGGATCGGTCGCGTCACCACTGACACGAACGGCTCCTCTGGCGGAACGTCGGCAGCGATTTCAACCGGGGCGGGCATGGGCGAGCTTCTCGACGTCATGATACGTACCACCCGGCTCGGCCTGTCGAAAATTACTGAGGCGGCGGAGCGGGCTCGGCCGCCGCGCGATGTTGTTTTCGTGCCGTGTGGGGTGGTTTGGCGAGCCGGGGCGCACAGGCTACGATTCGTCCCCCTTATGCGATTATTGACCAAGCTGTCGGCGTCGTTCGTGATTCTGCTATTCGTCCGCGGCGCGGACGCGGTGCCGCCGGTGCCGGATTCGCCCGAGCCGACGACCAAGGCGGTGAAGGCGCAAGCGACGTCGCAGCCGGCGATCCTGAATCCGACCTATCCGCCGGAGTTTGCCGAGGCGCAGCGGGCCATCAAAGCCTTCAAGCCGGCCAGCGGGTTGAAGATGACCGTCTTCGCCGCTGAGCCGCAGTTGCAGAATCCGGTCTCGCTCCACATCGACGACAAGAACCGCTTCTGGGTCTGCGAAACCTTCCGCTTCGACGGCGGCGGCGAGGGCGACGGCGTCTACGACATCCGCCATCGCTATCACCTGCTCGACGACGACCTCGCCAGCATCACCGTCGAGAAACGCCTCGACGTCATCAACAAGTGGAACAACAACGACCTCTCCAAGCTCACCGTCTATCCCGATCGCCTGAAGCTGATCGAAGACAAGGACAACGACGGCAAGGCGGATTCGTCGCGCATCATCGCGGAGTGGAAGAAGCCGCTCGACGGCCTCGCCTCCGGCGCGATCACGCGCGGCGACGATGTCTACGTCACGAACATCCCGGACCTCTGGCTGCTCAAGGACAAGGACAAGGACGGCAAGTACGAAACGCACGAAAGCCTCAGCACCGGTTACGGCGTGCGCTATTCGCTGCTCGGTCACGACCTGCACGGCCTGCGCTGGGGCCCGGACGGGCGGCTCTATTTCTCGATCGGCGATCGCGGGATGAGCGTGAAGACCAGGGAAGGGAAGCTGCTCGATTTCCCCGACGAAGGCACCGTGCTGCGCTGCGACCCGGACGGCTCCAATCTCGAGATCTTCGCGACCGGCCTGCGCAATCCGCAGAAGCTCGCGTTCGATAAGTACGGCAACCTCTTCACCGGCGACAACAACTGCGATCACGGGGATCCGGCCCGTTGGGTGTACGTCGTCGAGGGCGGCGATACCGGCTGGCGCATCGGCTACCAGCACATCACCACACCGCGCGCGACCGGGCCGTGGAAGCAGGAGAATCTCTACGCGCTCGAGGCCGACAACACCGCCGCCTACGTGATTCCGCCGATCGCGCACATCGGCTCCGGGCCGAGCGGGATCACCTATTATCCGGGCACGTCGCTGCCGGCGAAGTATGACGACAATTTCTTCCTGACCGATTTTCGCGCCGGGCCGAGCAGCTCGGTCATGTCGTTCGCGATGAAGCCGAAAGGCGCATCGTTCGAGCTCGTGAACAAGGAAGCGTTCGTCGCCGGCATCGTGCCGACGGACGTCGAGTTCGGCCCGGAAGGCGGCGCGTACATCAGCGACTGGATCGGCGGATTCCCCAAGACCGGCAAGGGGCGAATCTATCGCGTCACCTCGCCGGAAGCGCAACAGGAAAAGATCGTTAGCGAGGTCGCGAAGATTCTCAAAAAGGGGATGAGCGAGCGCAAGTCGGCGGAGTTGGTGACGCTGCTCGGTCACGTCGATATGCGCGTGCGGCAGAACGCGCAGTTCGAGCTCGCCGGCCGCGGGCTGGCGGCGGTGGATGTCGATCTGCTCACCGCGACGGCGAAGAAGAATGAGAACCAGTTAGCTCGGCTTCATGCGATGCGCACGCTCGCTCAGCTCGCCCGCAAGGACCAGAAGGTCCTCCCGCCGCTGGTCGCGCTGCTCGATGACAAGGACGATGAGGTCCGCGTGCAGGCGGCGAAGATCCTCGGCGAAGCGAAGGTCGTCGGGGCGTACGATCCGCTCGTCCGCATGATCGCAGACAAGAGCCCGCGCGTGCAGTATTTCGCCGCGATCAACGCCGGTCGGTATCAGAAGCCGGACGCGATCACGCCGCTGCTGTCGCTGCTGGCGAAGAACGACAACAAGGACAAATATCTCCGCCACGGCGCGGTGATGGGGCTGACGTACATCGGCGACCGCAGCGCGCTGATCGCGGCGGCAAAGCACCCATCGCCCGCGGCGCGAATGGGCGTGTTGCTCGCGATGCGGCGGTTGCAGATGCCGGAAGTGGCGCAGTTCCTGAACGATTCGGATGTCGCGCTGGTCGTCGAATCGGCCCGGGCGATCAACGACACGTGGATGGAGCCGGCGCGACCGGCGCTGGCAAGCATGCTGCTCAAGCCGCGGCCTTCGACGCAACCGGCGACGGCGCCGACGACCACTCCCGCGAAGCCGGAAAAATGGCCGGAAGCGCTCGTGCACCGCGCGCTGAACGCGCATTTCCGCCTTGGCGGCGAGGAGAACGCGAAAGCGGTGGCGCAGTTCGCGTCGCTGAACGAATCCGATGAAGTAATGCGCATCGAGGCGCTGGCGATGTTGCAGGAATGGGATACGCCGCGCGGCATCGACCGCGTCGTCGGCACCTGGCATCCGCTGCCGAAGCGCGACGCCGCCATCGCGAAGAACGCCGCCCGGCCAGTCCTCGGGCCGATCGTCAAGGCCGCGCCGGACCAGGTTCGCATCGCCGCGATCGATCTGCTGAAGAAAATCGGCACGGACGACAAGGACCTGCTCTTCGGCGTCGTGACCAGCAAGGAGATGTCGCCCGAGGTCGGCGCCGCCGCGCTGACGGCGATGGACGCGCTGAACGATTCGCGGCTGGCGGATGCGGTCGACCAAGCCATCCGCGCCGGCAAAGGCACGCTTCGCACGAAAGCGATCGCGTTGCTCGCGCGCCGACCGGACGCCGTCGCCCAATTGGAAAAACTTCTCGCCGACGGCAACACCGCCGATCAGCAGGCCGTGCTGACGGCGCTCGGGAAGATCGAAAGCCAGGCGTCCGATGCGATCCTGTCGGCGTGGATGGACCGGCTGCTGAAGAACGACGTCGCGCCGGAGCTGCGGCTCGACCTGCTCGAGGCGGCGGACGATTCCAAGTCAGGCGTGATCAAAGCCAAGGTCAAGGAATACGACGAGAAGCGCCCGAAGAACGACACGCTCGCCGGCTTCCGTGAAGCCCTGGTTGGCGGCGACGCGGCCGCGGGCCGGAAAATCTTCTTCGAACGCGCCGACGTCTCATGCCTGCGCTGTCACAAAATCGCCGGCGAAGGCGGCGTCGCGGGGCCCGACCTATCCGGCGTCGCCGCGACGCACAACCGCGATTATCTGCTCGAATCCCTGATCGATCCGAATCGCCAGATTGCGCCCGGTTTCGAGGCGGTCACGGTGAAGGTGAAAGCCGGCACGAACTACACCGGCGTCGTGAAGGCGGACGACGAAAAGACCGTCGTCATCGACGCCGGCGACGGGGCGGTCGTGCATATCGACAAGAAGCAGCTCGACACGCGGACCAAGGGCTTGTCTCCGATGCCGCAGGACATCTCCAAGCCGCTGAGCAAGCGGGACCTGCGGAATCTGGTGGAGTTCCTCGCGACGCTGAAGCAACCGGCGACGCAGCCCGCAACGGCCCCGCAGCAGGCTCGCGGGCAGTGACTTCTTGCTCCCTCGCCCCGGTACGCCGGGGAGAGGGTTGGGGAGAGGGGCGAGCGGCGCGAGTCGTCGATGATCCGTTCGTTCGCTGAACGGCGCCTTGCGGCGAGTCGAACGACGCCCGACTCCACGCGCAACTTGCCCCTCTCCCCTGCCCTCTCCCCGGAGTACCGGGAAGAGGGAGTGTGCTCAGATGAAAAACGCCCGGACTGATGGGCAGTCCGGGCGTTTGAATTGTGCGTCGTGTTTTGCCGTCTCGATCGAATCTTTCTCGATCAGACCTTCCCAACAAACTGCGCCAGCAACTCCCCGCGGCTGCACACCTCGAGCTCAGAATAAAGATTCTTCACGTACTCATGCACCGTGTGCGGGCTCAGCCCCAGCTTGAACGCCACCTGCTTCTCGCTGTCCCCTTCCAGGAGCAGCTTCATGCCCTTCTCCAGCCGCGGCGGAAGCGCGTCGACGCGCGGGTCGGTGTACGTCATCTCCGGCGTGAACGGCCAGGCCATTTCGCTGAGGCAGAGGTCTGTCAGGTAGGCGTCGCGCTCGGTAAAGGCTTCGGCGCCAGACGCGCGGAAGAGCATCACGATCGTCGTGCGCTCGATCGACTGCGCGACGATCTTCACGTACAGCGACGGCCCGAGCCCGAGCGGCTTGCGCATCTGCTTGTAATGCGTCGAGCGGTACCAGTCCTCGTCGGCGACCGCTTCGCGGCGCGTGAAGGTGATGACGCGTCCCTGCACGGCCGCCAGGACGTCGATCACCGGATCGCGCGGCTTGCCGCTGCGAAGGTATTCCTCGAACAGCATCACGCCGGTCTCGTCGAGGCCGACGTGAGAAAAGTTCGAGCACGGCGTCATGCCGCCCAGCAGGACGTCGCCCAGCGTGAAGCAGATGCCGACTTTGGCATCGAGCATGCGGCAGAGCGAGTCGAGGGTGAACTGGCGCTGGAGCGACGGTTCGTACCAGAGTTCCGCGGCACCGCCGACGAGTCGGAGGATGGCCTGAACGTCGGTGGTCCGCATCATGGGCGTCGACGAAGTGACTGTAGCGTCCAACATGTTTGAGCGTCCCTGTGTTGAGTTTCCCGCGATCAACAGGAGGCTCGGCCCGAGTACAAGCACCGAGATGAGTGAGGAAACATACCGTCGCTTATCGGGTTGGCAACTGCTTCTTCTGAAATTATGTAATTAGGCCACGGATTTTAACCGGTTAAGCAGTTGTCAATCCATATATTGCAAACCTATGTTACAGACAGGAGTTGCGCGCACAGTGACATGACCGATCTCGCCGCAAGAAAAATTTTTTGCAAACTTAAAGAACCCGACGCCGTAGAAGCTCACTTCCCGCCGTTCCGGAACTTCCCCAGCACCGTCGGCACCAGCGGCAGTTGTCGCAGGTGAAATTCCTCGGTGAAGCCACGCCGCGCAACCAGCTCGCCAGCGTGCCGGATCACGGCGAACTTGCGCGGCGCGACCAGGTCGAGCATGCGAACGAGTTCCACAATCAACCGCCCGCCGCGCGCGTCGCGGGCGGGCAGGTCGAAGGTCGCCGACGGCGGGATCACGTTGCCGAATTCCACCGGCTCGAAGCCGTCGCGCTCCAATCGGCGGACGACGACCGGCTCGTGACGGGTGTTCTGAACCTTGATGCGCAGCCCGTCGATGCGGATCGCCAGCTCGTGTTCGATCCGCTCCGGCGGGGGGAGCGATGGCAGCGGAACGCCGGGCGGCGGGGGATTCGGCAACGGCGGGAGCGGCGGGCCCTCCTCGACGTCCGGCAACGTGACCACCACGGTTTCGCCCGTCTCGTGCTCCACGTTGAAGACCGCGAGAAAATTCTGCGTGTAATCGACGAGGTACCCCGCGTACTCGACGATCGCGTTGTTCGGGTTGATCGGATCGACGACGTCGACGATGACGGGATGCCCGATGTACTGCTCGAGCAGCGGCTCGTACGCATTTCCGGCGAATCGGCCGAGCAGCGTCTGCCCGATCTGCGTGACGTTGCCGCCCTGCGAGGAGAGGACGGCGCTCGATGGGTTGGCGCGCTGATACTGCGAGACGACCGCGCCGATCGCGGCGTTGAACGCGTCGCGCAGCGTGTTGACGAAATTTCGCACCTTCCGCCACAGCCGCTTCATCGGACCCGGGTTGAACGTCGCGCGGATCTGCTCCTTGCGGCGTTTTTTCTGGGCGTCGGTCAGCTCATCGCCGTAGCGGAAGAGGCTGAGCAACTGCTGCTCGAACTCGGCGCCGTAGAGCATGTAGCTGGTCTTCTTCCGCCCGCGCGGGTCGATGAACGGGTGGTCGTAAATGATCTCGACGCCGGTCGCGAAGATTTTCACCTGCCCCCAGATGGTCTGCCCGCGCGTGCGCTCGAGCGTGACGTGGAAGCCGTGAAAAAACTTCAGGCACTTGTCGCGGGCCCACTTGGTCACGACCGTCGTGATGATCGCGGTGAGGAAAATGAACAGCAGGGTGATGTAAAAGACGGTGGCGGCGTTGGGGGTGGTGTTGAGCGGCGGGGCGGGCGGTGCTTGTGCGAGAAGAGCGTGAATCACGCCGCAGTTTTAGGCGGTCTGCCGGGGCGGGGCAAATCGACATTCACGGAAGCGCGTAGACGCGGCGTCCGTCCGGCGCGGCGGGCAGCGCGGGCGGGCGCGGAAGGGCGCGGTCGGTCACGAGAAACGGTTCGCCGCCGGCGGCGCGAATCGCGCGGGCGGTTCCTTCGATCGTGTCGGGCGTCGTCGGATACACGGTCCGGTCGATGAAAAACATCGCGCTGACGTGCTCGAACTTCTGGCGGTTCTCGAGCAGGATGACGGCGTTGTCAGGCAGCGACGCGTTCGCCGCGCGGCCTAGCTCGGCGAAGGAGGGGCGTTCGCGCAGCGCTTCGTTCGCCTCTGTGACGCGATAAGCGAGCCATGTCATCCGCCCGCCGAGGTAAATCGTCGCGAGAGAGGCGACGACGACGAGAACTGTGCGGCGATTTCCTGCAAGCCAGTTTCGTCGCATCAAAAAAGCGATCATCGCGGCTGCCGCCAGCGCGAGCAGCATGTGCCAGAGTACCCAGATGTTCTGCCGCATGACGGCGGCGAACGCGGGCGGATCGGGATAGCCCCAACCCTGTTGCGCGATCGCGCCCGGCGCGAACGCCGCGAGCAGCGTCGCCGCCAACCATCCCCCGAGGCACCACGCGTCGCCGTCAATGGCGCGGACGATCATCACGCCGAGCAGCAGCAGGAAGGGCGGCCAGCCAATCAGCGTCGCGGTCGGCGTCTTGCTCGTCGCCAGCGTGTGTGGAATCAACACGCCGAGTCCCCACGCGAGCAGCAGCCAAAGCGCGAGATTTTTCTCCCGCCACGCCGCGCGGAAGAGCAGCACGGCCGCGACCAGCACCGCGGGATAGAACCACAGGTAGATGCGCAGCGAAAAATCGAAGATCAAGCGGTCCCATGGCGCGGCCCATTGCTCGACGTTGTGCGTGAGATGGCGGAAGACCTGGAGTTGCTCCCATGAAAACTCGCGCGGGAAATGGACGATGCACCAGATCGTCCACGGCGCGACGACCACGATGGTCGATGCGAGAAGGATGAGGAGATGGCGTCCTTTGAATCGCGCCGCGGCTTGATCCGCGAATCCGCGCAGCGGAAGTTGCCACGCAAGCAGCGCGACGCCAGTCACGACGAACGCCGGGTACGTTTTCGACAGAAACGCAATCCCCTGCGCCGCCCCAGCCGCGATCGTCCAAAAAAATGAGCCGGATCGCACCGCGCGGATAAGGAAAAAAACTGCCAGCTCCACCCAGAAAAGAAACGCGACGTCGATGTGGTCGCTGAACACATATCCGTGCACCAGCGAGGTAATCCCCGGATTGAACGCTTGAAGCGCCGCGCCGATCAGCGCCGCGCGGCGGTCATTCAGCAGTTCTCGGCCGATCGCGTATGTCAGCCAGACCGCCGCCGTCGCCAGCAGCACGGACGGCAGGCGCAGCGCCAGCGTGTTCACGCCGAACAGCGCCATCGACGCCGCCATCTGCCACAGCGGCACGATTGGCTTGTGCAGCCAGACGTGGTTG
>JAXDMN010000407.1:0-8947 GCA_034666045.1 Phycisphaerales bacterium
CGGTGCCGGTGCGCGCCTGCCCGAGCAGATCGCCGCCGGCGAGCGCCTTGGGGATCAGCAGTTCCTGGATCTCCGAGGGCTTCTCGAATTTCGCCTCGGCCAGCGCCTTCAGGATGGACGGCCGCACGCCCAACGCCGCAAAGGCTTCGGGCAAAGGCGGGTGTTCAGATTTGTCGGTCAAAGCATTCCTTCAAAAATCGCAGGTCAACGTGCGGGCGAATTGTATAAGCGGCACGGCGCTCTCTCAAGCGAGCGCTGTCGCGCCGCCCGGCCATCTTTCCGCGGAAACCGCTCGATCCGGTATAGAGGTTCCTCAGGCCAACGCACGTCGTTTGGGGATTTTCAGCCGAGGGAACGCCGATGGCCGACGACAATTCGGATAAGCCGCCGACGTTTTTCACGATGTTTTCGCCGACGAGCTCACAGAAATCCTGAGCCGACGTAAGGTTCATGACAGGAACGCGTCCGAGGATGCGACCGTCGCGCGCGGATCGCTGGCCGGCCTCGCCTTCTCCGGCAAAGACGACGCCAAATCCGCGCCGTCGCCGAAGGACATCGCCGCGATCTTCGAGCATGCGCTGACCAAATACGGCCCAAATGCGGCGGATCATCAGCGCCCGGCGACCGTCCAATAGTTCACGCGCTCGACGGATTTCAGGTCGTACTGCTGCCCGTCCGCGCCCGCGCCGCGGTACTTCAGCATGACGTGCAGGCGCTCGGGGTCCTTGGCCATCCAGTACGTTCCCGCGAGCTTGTCCTCGATTAGCAGCTCGAGCTTGTACGCGTCACCCTCTTCGCCCGCATACTTCACGCGCGCATTGACGGCCTCGTACGGCGTGGGGCGGTTGCTCTTCTGGCTCGGCAGCAGACGGATGCTTAGACCCTCGACGCGCCCGCCGAACGGAAAACCCCGCAGCCACAGCGGCAGGCTGTCCTGCGCGACCACCTTGATCGGACCGTCATCGACGACACCGCTCCGCCGGCCCGTTTCGGGCATGTAGCTGAATGACCAGTAGTCATGACGCTTAAAGTCCGGCGTCAGTTGATACTGCTTGAAGCTCGTCCCGCAGAACTCCTGGCTCGAGCAATCAAGACGCGTCAGCGTGAGACCGTTCACGACCAGGTGCGACGTCGTCACGTACTTGTAGTCATAGTTCGGCGTCGGGATGACCTCGACCTGGTTGTGCTTCCACACCTCGATCGTGTCAGCGCTTTTGTCGGCCTTGCTCAGCGTATTGCGCTCGTGCTGCTCCTTGTTCGTGAAAAAGATTGCTTCGTACGCGCGCGGTTTGTCGTAAACGACGCGACTGGCGGTGTAGACCGCCTTCTCGACCAGGCCATCGTGCCAGATCGGGTCGTCGCTCCACGCTTCCGCGCCAGCGACGCCCGCCGTTGCGATGATCACGATTGATGCGAACAACACGCGCCACATGACGACCTCCGGTTGCGCGGTACATTATGCGCTTGATGACACCGATCCTGGCAATCGTGCTGGCCGTTCTCGCGCAAGCGCAAACGACGCAGCCCGCGCCACCGACTTCGCAGGGCGCGAATGTTCAGCTCTGGCTCGATCGCGCGGAGGCGGAGGTGCGCGCCGTCGTCGCCCAGCCCACGCGTGACCCGGCCGCCCACTTCGCCGTCAAGCTGGACCTCGCACTCGCACTGGCCCAGACGCGCGGCAACGACGCCGATCGCACGCTGCTGCGCCACGCGCTCGCCCAACCGATGCCGCCGCCCGGACCCAGGGAAACGCCGGAGATGCGCGAGCTGAGCCTGCATTATCTCCGCAGTCTCTCCCACGCCGCCCTCGGCGAACCGGACGCCGCCCGCGCGGAAGCGCAGGCGTTCGATCGAGCAGTGGAAGAGCTCCCCAACGTCCACATCGGCCGGCTTCTCGTCGGGCCCCAGGTCGCCATGATGTACGCAAAGATCGGCGACGTCGAAGCCGCAACAGCGGGCGCGCTGAAATATCCGATCTTCGACGACGACACGATTGGCGCGCGGATGATGGTCGCGCGTGAGCTGCACGCCGCCGGAAACCGCAAAGCGCGCGACGAAGTGATCGCCGAAGCAATCGCCGAAGCAATGAAGATCCCGGACGCGAACAAGCGCGCGGGCGCGCTCCGATCGATCGTCTCCGAGCTTGCCGAGGCCGGTGACATGAAGGCCGCGCTCTCGCTCGCGGAACAAATGCCCGCGCAGTTCCAGCGGGTCGACGCCTACCGCAAGCTCGCCGCGATCTTTGCCGCCCGCGCCGATGCGTCCGCCGCCACCGCGTGCGTCACCGCCGCGCTCGACACCCTCGTGGGGCTTGACGAGCTTTCGTCGAGCATGCTCTACGTGCAGGTTGGCGAGCTCGCCGTCGCGCTGAATCAACCCGATGCCGCCCGCCGCGCCGTCGTCGCGATTGAGAAGCAGTATAACGATTCCGCCGCGTGGACCGCCGACGCCTGGACCCTCGCCCACGCCGCCCGCATCGCCGCTGCCATCGACGAAAAGGCCGCCTACGCGCGACTCGTTAAAGCGACAGAGAAAGTGATCGATCGCCTGAACGACACCAAGGACAAGTCTCGCGCCACAATGCTTCTCGCCGCCGCCATCGCCCGCGCCGGCGACAAGCCGCGCGCGACCGAAATGCTGTTGCACGCGAAAAAACTCCACGCCGAAGAAAATTACGAAAACGCCGACGCCCTCTTCGACGCGCTCGACGCCTTCATGGAAATCGGCGAAACCGAACACGCCCACCAGCTCGCCGCGCGCGAGTTCGGGCTTGCGACGAAAGATCTCGAATACCCCTACGAGCTGTCGCTCGCCCGCTATCTCCGCGACGGAAAATTCGACGCCGCCCGCGCGGATGCGGGGCGCATCACCAACCCACCACGCCGATTCCACGCGTTGCTGCACGTCGCCCTTCGCCAGACTCGCGCCGGGCAGGCCGACCCCGTGACAGAATCCATCCAGTCGCTCGCCTCCCCCGCCGACCGCGCCGCCCTCTACCTCGCATTGGCCCAGCAAGCGCTCGGCATCGACCCGAGAAGCTGGCTCCGCGACGCTTACAAATAGTCGGATCGCCGCGCGTCGCGCCGCCGACTATTCATTCAGCAGCACGCCGCGCTCGAGATCTGTCGCGTTGATCGTCAGCCCCTCCGCATGCCCGTCGCAGAAGACGACGTTCACCCGAAAATTCGGATGACGCAGCGGATCGAACTGGCTGGCCGTCCCGGCGAGGTAGGAATTGTTCGCGTTCGTGTAACAATCCGCCAGCGTGCAGCGGCCGGTGCCGGCGGGCGTCGGATACCACGCGATGAAGCCGAGGCCAAACTCCGTGCGCGGGACGGCGTCGGTCATAAAAACGATCTCCGTCGCCGGCCGCGCTTTTGTCAGGTTCGCGCGCAGCCGACGCGTCGACGGGAACTCGAATCCGAGCAGCCCTTCGTTGTAGGCGTAACTGGTCGGCACGTGCGGCCCGAACCATCCGCCGCCCGCGATCATGATTCCCGCCTGCGGCTCGAGGTTCGCCGGGCACGTAAAAAGCTGGCGGACGACGCCGCGGTCAATGTCCGCCAGCATGTTGTCGGGCGAGTCGAGCCGCACGTTTTTATTGCCGAGGTACGGCGCCAGCGCGACTTGCAGCGGCGCGGGCCGGCGATATCCATCGTCGTCGTACCACGCGTACCGCTTCTCGTCGCTGTCATCGAGCGTCACCGGCGAGACCGTGAACAGGCCGTTCACGTTTCCCGCCACCTGCACATACCCGCGATGCTCGACGCTGCGATTCAACGCCGCCTGAAAAATCTGCCGCAGGTTCGATTGACACACGACCGACTTCGCCTGCGCCCGCGCCCGCATCATCGCGGGCATGAGCAGCGCGATGAGGATCGCCATGATCAGGATGACGGTGAGCAACTCGACCAGTGTGAACGCCGCGCGCGTGTTGCAACCCAAGCCCGATCTGGTTCGGTTGGCGCGCATCCCGAGTACATAACGTCTCACGCCGACGCCGGTCGGACAACTTATTTCTCCGCAGCTATTCGGCCGCATGCGGCGTCATTGCCGATCGAGCGTCTTCCAGATGTTTTCCTGGTAGACGTCGTAGGTGTGGCTGAACGTGTCCTTGCACTGGTTGACGTCGTTCATGATCGGCTTGGCGTCCACCCAGTTCGCGCCGCCGTGGCCGTACAGGACGTTGATCCCCTTCTTGTGCCGGTACTGCAAGCGGCTCGGCGCCGCGAAGAGATCGGCCAGGATCGCCATGTTCTTGTACTTGACCAGCTTCTGGAAGTTCAGGTTCGGCCACGTTCCGGGAAACGGCGAGCTGCCCTCCCAACTGACCACCTTCCCCTTGTTATCGATCGGCCGCGAGCCATAGCCGATGCGCACATTCACCGTCGGCGCCGGCGGGAAGGGCGGCCAGGGGTTCGTCGGCGTGTCGAATTGCGTCTCGTGGTGCGCGTCGCCCGGGCAGTAAAACGTCTGCGGCGTCTTCAGCAGCCGCGCTTCGTGCAGCACGCCGAACATGATCGGCTGCGTTTTCCCCAGCCGCCACACCATGAAATTCTGCTGCCGGTAATCGTTCCACGTACCCAGCGGCACGGTGTCCTTGTAGGCGTTGGCGTACATGACGATCGCGAGATGGAGCTGCCGCAGGTTGCTCAGGCATTGCGTCCGCCGCCCCGCCTCCCGCGCGCGGCTCAGCGTTGGCAGCAGAATACTGATCAGCACCGCGATGATGCCGATGACCACGAGCAACTCGACCAGCGTGAAGCCGCGCCGCACCACTCGCGCGCTCGTTTCAGATTTCCCGCGGCACGACATGTGACGCCGCCTTTGTTGAGAAGGATGAAGTGTTACGAACGTACGTTTGATCAGTGTGACAACGTCGATATGATTTTGCAACCAGATTCGCGGAATACAACTTGGCGGCAACCGATTCTCTCATGGG
Organism: Phycisphaerales bacterium; assembly: GCA_034666045.1. Classification (GTDB taxonomy): domain Bacteria; phylum Planctomycetota; class Phycisphaerae; order Tepidisphaerales; family Tepidisphaeraceae; genus JAICTV01. The sequence continues at coordinate 4,943 of JAXDMN010000407.1, forward strand.
GACCTTGCGCCCCGGGCAAGCACGTCAATCGAACCGTCGGAGGCAACGATGATGCATCTCACGCACTCCCGCGCCGCCGTCGCGCTCGTTGCCGCCGCCCTTCTCGCGACGTTCGCCGCCCCAGCCGCCGCTCACGAGGTCGAGCTCCTCGTCGGTCGATCCGCCGGTAACCAGATCAAGATCGACGCCGACCTCGTTCACCCGTTCCATCTCCCCCCTTCCATCTTTCCCGGCATCCCCGGCTACGCCTTCGGAGAGCCGGCCTTTCACTCGACCGTCCTCGATGACGTTGCGAACGATCTATTCCAATTATCCCCCACCGCCGACTTTCAGTTCATCCTCCTCTCGAAAGATCCCGGCATCGAGGTCTACACCGCGGCCGGCCCGCTCCCGCTCAACACCCCGCTGCTGCTCGGCCCCTCGCCGTTCGACTCCCACCCGGTCTGGCACATCCCCGCCGGCCCGACCGGCGTCACCTACAACCTCACCCTGAAAATCCAGGACACCACCGGCGCCTACACCGACTCCGCCCCCTTCGCCATGCAGTTCACCTCCGTCCCGGAACCGCACACGCTCGCGCTCCTCGCGCTGGCGCCGCTGGTCCTTCGGCGTCGGCGCGACAGACGCTAACTCGCCTCATACTGGCACCGAGCACGCCTCTCGCTTCCGCGGCGACACAACCGCGCCGCCCGCGCGATTCGCGCGGCGAAAGCGATACACGTACGTCGCCACCATGTCGCGCGCAATCCCCGTCTCACGTGCGATCTGCGCCGTGCTCTGCCCCGCCGCCACACGCGCGTGCACGCGCGCCCGCTTCGACATCAGCGGCTCGTCCGGCATGCCCAGCTTCCGCGCCAGTTCCGCGCGACCGTGCACGCCGTGCTGCTTGTAGATTTTTCCCGCGTACGTTCTCGCCGACTTCGGCGTGATGCCCAGCTCACGGCCGATCTGCTCGTACTTCATCCCCTTGAGCAGCAGCGCCTGCACTTCCGCCGGCCGACGCGGCAGCGGCATGTTCGGATGTGGAACGTATTGCCGCTTCCGCTCGCGCGTCAGCCACGACGGCCGCGGCACCTCGTTCCCGTACAACAAACCGCCCGACAGGTAACACACGACCGCGTTCCAACCCCCCGCACTCACGCGACTGAACGCGTGCACACGATGACACCGCACGCACCCAAACCCGCGCGGCGGCAACGGCTCCATCGGCTTGCCCGCCGCCACGGCCGCGTCGATCACCTCATCTTCGATCAGGCACCCAACCCCGCGCAGCACGTTGACCGGCGGCAGCGGGCAGTAAAGCACCTTCTTCCGCTTCCCGCAGATCGGGCAGAGCCACATCCACCCGCGGAATTTCAACGACCCATCGCCTTGCGAAGGCCGACACGCGTTCCGCTTCTTGTGGTACGCGCGCCAGTACGCCTTGTTCCGCTCGTGACGCTCATACCCCTTCTTTGCCAGCGGGTTCCGCCAGTCGTATCCGAGATACTGATCCCCCTTCCACTTGTACTGCACAAAATCCGGCGGCGGCGGCGCGATCTTCCGCACCGGCCGCTTCTTTCGCACCCGATCCACCAGCGGATGCTCCGGGTGCAGCCCGCTCTTATCCACGAACTCGCGATTGCGATCGTAATAAATCGGCACGCGCACGATCGCCTGCGCCGCCAACTCATCCGGCACGCGCCATGCAACGAGTTTCCCCGTCCACCCCCACACCCGATCCGCCGGCGTGCACAAATGCGCCGACGGATCGAGCCAGCGCTTCGCGGACAGGATCGCCGTCGGCGTCCCCCCGCGCCCGCCGCCCTGTGGGTAATACCGTGACGAAAACGCGCCGACGGCCCGCGCCGTGTGCAAATCGTCCTTGCTCCGCCCCACCTTCCGCGCCACATCCGCGATCGGCTCCCCATACTGCTCCAACCACACCGGCGAGCAGAGCGCGCGCAACAACTCCACATCCAGCGTCACGGTGTGTCGCTCATACACCGTCCGCCTATGCGGCGGCAGACACTCGCGCGGATACGCCGCCTCCTCCGGCACGCACCGCGCCGTCATCGGCGTGATCCGCTGATCCGACGCCCTCACCACCAAACACCAGGCCCGCGGCGGCCGCTTCGCCACCATCTCCCGCCCGCGCCTCAACCGCTTGAGCACCTCCGCCGGCCTGTCTCTGAGCCGCTCCCGCACCCGCCGCCACGCGGCGATGACGAGGTTGTCGATTTCGTCGTCCATGGGGACGATTGTACGGTATATGTTAGGTACCAATGCAAGGGAAATTTGCGTGGGATTACCGCTATTTTCGGCGACTTTCCAACGGGTCGCGCGACGTGAAAGCGGAGGCAGCTTTGCGCGGCAGAATGATCGCAGCATCGATTATATTGAGGCGACGTATTCGACGTGCTGGAGCAAACGTTGCAACCACTGTAGCGGCCAACAGCGATGCGACTCGGGTGGGAAAGAGGACATTCTGAACAGGCTCGAACTATTGCGCGAGCGAGTTCCAAGCAAGCCGATCGTGGTATTGCGCCAGGAACCGGATCTTGGCGGAAGCGTGATTGACATTCAATCGTTCGTGGTTGACGGTGAGAGTGTCATTCCGCTTTTCAGTTCGTTGGCATGTCTAACGGCCTCATTTGGCGGAACTCCGAGATGGCCGCCGTACGGGATCGCGCTCACCTATCTTCTCAAGAAGTTACGCGGCGATGAAATCTTTCTGCTGAATCCACGGCTGCCATCCGAGCTTCGGTTTAGCGCGGCCGAGCTTAGGCGTGCGTTTCCCAAGATACCGTTATGAATCTCAATGAGAGCGGTGAGCACGGCGTAGCACTCGAGTTCATCGGTGATAGCGGCGAGCCTCATCGCCCTATTTGCGGGAGAAGGCCATGGAAGACGCTGAGGATTTACACCAAAGGGTTCATCAGATTTTCGAAGTCGTTAAGGTGCTGATGAGTGAATATTACCAGGATACCGTCACGATCCTCAATGATAACGGTGAGCACGGCGTTGCACTCGAGTTCATCGGCGATGGGTTGCTTGCTAGCGGCAAGCCAATTTCGAGCGAGGTCTTCGCCAAGATCGAGGCCGCGGGAAGAATAATGGAGGTGCCTGAAGAAACCTGGCTCGGACTTCGAAGCTTAGTCGAAAAGGGCTCGGAGACATCTTAATTGGGGCTCGCAAGCGACATTCTTCCTCAAGCAATCAACTGGGCGCGGGTAAACTGCTCCCGGTGCCAACGACACCTCCCATGCGACCGCCCCGCCCGCGTTCCCGCGCCTTCACCCTGATCGAACTCCTCGTCGTCATCGGCATCATCGCCATCCTCATCGGCATCCTCCTGCCCACGCTCTCGCGGGTCCGCCAGCACGCCAAGCAGGTCACCTGCCAGTCCAACATGCGCCAGGTCGGCCAACTGCTGCTGATCTACGCGAACACCTTCGATGGATTCATCTACCCGCTCGGCGACAAGGACGTGCAGCCGAGGCTCGGCATGTTTGTCGACCCGCCGCAGCGCTGGCCGGTGCTCGTCAAAGGGCTGGAGCGCTGGAATCCACCGCTGCTGCTCTGTCCGCAGGATGAAGAGCCGGTCGAGGAACATTCCTACGCGCTGAATTGGTACTTCTATCTCCACGGCATCCGCTTCCACAACAGCAGTGAAAAACTCGGCGGACTCAAGCCGGGCGAAGTGATTCTCATGGGCGAGAAGCGCGCCGAAGCCAACAACTATTTCATCGGCAGCGACGACGACTACGAATACGCCGCCGATGAGTACAAGCATGGACTGACGCTGGGGTCGAACTATCTCTTCCTCGACACCCACGTCAGCACGCTTCCGCCGAAGGCGGCGAAGCACGCATACGACCCTTGGGGGTCGGCGGCGACGGCAGGTCAATGAGGAGCAAATGAAGCGTCGCGGCGAAGGGGGCCGCCGTCGACGCGCGCTGACGTCATCACGTTGTGCTTTTTGCCAGCGTGATTTTGATTGGATACCTTCGGCGGCATGCGCTT
>JAXDMN010000408.1:0-6937 GCA_034666045.1 Phycisphaerales bacterium
CTCTTTCGCAGCCGCGGACGCAAAGTCCGCGGTTCTTTTTTGAAGAATCCTTTCGCTATTCCCCACCTTGATTTTTATCATGAAAGCCAACGGTTCTGCCGCGCGAGGGCAATTGGCAGCCGCACACGACATTCCTCAAACGGGCGAGCATCACATGAACAAGCCGCACGCATTGCGTCGTCAGTCCAAGCTTTGCTCCGCCGTCGTTGCGACGCTCGGCATTGCCGGCTTCGCGAGCCCCAGCGCCGAGGCAGGGCTTATCATGGATCTCCGTGCCGTCGCAGTGAATGGCGTGCCGCTCCCCAGTTACCAGAGCAAGGGCCCCATGTACCCGGAGAGCGGCGACGTCATTTCTCTCGAGCTTTTCGCCGTCGTCAGCGGCACGAACGGCTTGAACGACGATACGGTGACGTCGATGCAGGGCAGCATCCTCAGCACTGGTTCGCAGCACGGTAATCTCTCCGGCGGCGTCGTCGCGCCGTTCAATGGGGCCGTCTTCCAAAACGGTTCGAATGTAGACCTTGATAGCGACGGCGACCTCGACATCGGCGCCCCGCTCGGCTCCACCGGTACCGCCGCGACTGGCTACTTTCTCGCGCGTTCCAACACACCGACCGGTGGCACGACCGACGTCAACGCGAACACAGAAGAGGTCAAGGTCGGTAGTTTCACGTTCACGGTCACGGTTTCCGATGTGGGATTTGGGACTTACATCAACTTCGTCCGTCGTTCCACCGCGGCTGGCGGGAACCAGTCCACTGCCGCCATATGGTTCGAGGATGGGGCGGCGAAGAACCCGGACATTAGCACTTACGGCGCCGGCGCCCCGGTCACTTTCGTCCCCGAGCCCAGCGCCGCGGCGGTCGCGGGCTTGGCCAGCCTCGGCCTGCTCGCGCGGCGGCGGCAGAAGAAGAGCAAGTGAAATCAGCGCGTTGGCGTGACTGACGGCGTGGTTGTCGCGATGCGGGTTGTGGGGAATCCCGTCGCCGCGAGCGCGCGGCGGATCGCTTCGCGCTCGCTCAGCTTGTTTCGCCCGTGGTCCGTGAGCTGGTCGTACTTCATCTGCACTTTTTCCGACGGAACCTCGATCGTGCCGAGGTATTCCTGGCAGAACTCGTTGGCGACGCGCTGGATGATCGGCCGCGTCTCCGCCTGCTCGGAGCTCTTGATCTCCAGCTCCTTGCCGACGTACTTCGCGCCGAGCTTTTTCGCGACCTCCTCGGCCTGCGCATAGAAACGTTCAGAGATTTGCCGGTGGCCGTCTTCGTGGACGCGGATCTTGTGCGTCGCGTCGGTTGGCAGCCAGATGACCACGTCGAGGCGCAGCTCCGACTTGATGCCGACGATCTTGCACTCCGGGCGTTCCCCCGGGGCGCTGCTGATCTCGACTTCGACCTGCACCTGGCAGAGAAATTTCGATTCGCACACCGCCGCCTCCCCGGGGCGCAGCGGCGGCATCTCTTTCGGCGGGCGGCTCGGATCAAACGTCTTCGTCACCGCCGCCGGCGGCTTGCGCGTGACTTCGACCTCCGCCATCGCCGACGACGACGCCACCAACAACATCACCGCCAGCGCGATCGCGCCCGCGCGAGGGAAACACTTCATTCCGCCAATGCTATAGGCGAGATCGGATTCGATGAAGAGCAGAAGCTGAGTTAACCACAGATGAACACAGATGCACACGGATCCCATTTGTGCTGGATGAATTTGGCATCATCGGCTACACAGCTCGCATACGGAGGATCATGCGATGGCGAAGTTGACGGTCGATGGCGTAGGTTCGTTCGATGTGCCGGACGGAAAGCGGCTGGTGAATGCGCTGGAGGACGAGGCGAAGATCGATCAGCTTCACGCCTGCGGCGGGAACGCGCGCTGCACGACCTGCCGCGTGCAATTCGTCAAAGGCGAGCCGGAAAAAATCACCGAAGCGGAAAAGCAGCTCCTCGCCGCGCGGGGCCTGGCGTCGCAGCCCGGCCTGCGCCTGAGCTGCCAGATCCTCTGCGACCACGACATGGAGTTGAAAGCGATCAGCCGTCTCGCCGGCAGCGGCCGAGCGGATGCGGGGAAGCGCCCCGCCGATGAAATCACACCACCGCCGATGTGGAAGACCAAGTGAACGAATCTTCGCTCCCTCTCCCCGGTACGCCGGGGAGAGGGCAGGGGAGAGGGGCGAGGCGCGCTTGGAGTCACACAACCGGCAATTCGCAGTTCGTCGTCGATCGGCGAATCGAACGCTCGTCAATGTGGAGCGCCGCTCGCCCCTCTCCCCAACCCTCTCCCCGGAGTACCGGGAAGAGGGAGAAAAAAGCCGGCGCCTTCAATCCTCATCCACCCGCTGATACTTGAACACCGCCTTGTACAACCCCGTCACCTTCTCCGCCGCCACGGTCTGCGCCCGGTACTTCTCATTCCGCGGCTGAAGTCGCAGCACGGATTTGCCGTTTTCGTCGCTTTCAAAGAAGACGCGCTTGAACGTCGTATGCCCGTCTTCGAAGCGGACGAAGCAATCGTCGCCGTTCTTCTGGGCGGCGGTGGGGGAGAAGATGACGATGTCGCCTTCGCGATATTTCGGGGACATGCTGTCGCCGTGCACGCGGGCGGCGAAGGCGTCCTTGTCGTTCACGTCCGGGCAGCTCACGTACTCATCGGCGACGCCTTTCGGATAGGCCATGTCCGTAAAATCTTTCGGATAGCCGGCCGAGACGCGATTGATGACCGGCACCGCGTTGGTCGTCACGTGCTCGACATTGCCGGCGGATTTTTCGACCAGCTCGTGCAGCACGCCGCTGAGGTAGGCGTCGTCGAGGGTCGTGCTGAGGACTGAGGACCCAGGACTGAGTGAGCCGCCGTTCGCCGCCGCTGCCTTCAACTCAGTCCTCTGTCCTAAGTCCTCACTCCTATCCCTATCCTGCAACAATCGCGTCAGCACAGCCCGCACATCGCGCGGCGTGCGCTGGATGTGCGCCTGCGTCACCAGCTCGCCCGGCGTGAAGCCCAGCGACTGCTCGAGGCGGCGGAGCTTCTCGTCGCTCGGCGGGTTTGGCACGCGGCCGGTCTCGATCAGCGAGAGGTACGGCTTGGAGATGCCGGTGCGTCCGGCCAGCTCATCGAGCGTGAGTCCGAGCCGGCGTCGCTGGCGGCGAAGTTTGGGTCCGAGGGCTTCCACTTTTTCCTTGACAAAATCGCCTTCCCTGGCGGGGATTTCTTCCTATCAAATAGCCTCCCACAGCCGCGCAGGCAAGCAAAATTATCTGACAAAACCCTAACTCTGCCTGCCCGTTTTAGAAATGCTGAACGGATCAACAGTTAGGGAAGCGGACGGGGTCGGAGATTATAGGCGCCAGGACGCTCAAGATGACAATTCCGCGGGTTCGTGGTCTTCGCGTACGCTGACCCCACGCCATGCCGCGACCCCAACGCCAAACCCGCATCGGCATCTCCGGCTGGACGTACGGCCCGTGGCGCGGCGTCTTTTATCCGCCTGACCTCGCGCAGAAACGCGAACTCGAATACGCCTCCCGGCAACTCAACTCGATCGAAATCAACGGCACCTTCTATTCCCTTCAGCGTCCCGACAGTTTCCAGGCGTGGTACGACGCGACGCCGGACGATTTCGTCTTTTCCGTCAAGGGCAGCCGCTTCCTCACGCACATGAAGAAGCTCAAGGACGTCGAAACCCCGCTGGCGAATTTCTTCGCGTCCGGCCTGCTGAAGCTCAAGGAAAAACTCGGGCCGATCCTCTGGCAGTTTCCGCCGAGCTTTGCGTTCAACGAGGAGCGCTTCGCCGAGTTCTTCGAACTGCTGCCGAAGACGACGACCGACGCCGCCAAGCTCGCGCGAAAGCACGATGCGCGCTTGAACGGCCGAAGCTGGACGAAGGCGGACGCGGACCGCCCGATCCGTTACGCCGTCGAAATCCGCCACGACAGCTTCAAGGACGAGCGCTTCATCAAGCTGCTGCGCAAGCACAAGATCGCGTTCGTGCTGGCCGACACCGCCGGGCGCTGGCCCTACATGGAGGACGTGACCGCCGACTTCATCTACGCACGGCTGCACGGCGACGAGGAGCTTTACGTCAGCGGCTACACGGATTCGGCGCTGGACTGGTGGGCCGCCCGTCTGCGCGCCTGGCAGTGCGGCACGGAGCCCGCCGACGCCACGCGCATCATCGACAAGAACGCGCGGCAGTGTCGCAACCGCGATGTGTATGTCTACTTCGACAACGACGTAAAGGTCCGCGCCCCGTTCGACGCGATGAACTTAGCCGCCCGGCTCGCCGGGCGCGACGCCACACCCGCCCCGGAACTGCTGATTCGAAAAGTCGGTCAAGCCCCGCGCACGCGCTGGCCTGGTTTCCGCAAACGCGAAAAAGCTCAGCCGTGACGAACCCTCGCCTCATCGCCATTCTCGCGCTCATCCTCGCCGCCGCCGGCGCGGGCGGCTGCTCCACCGTTGGCAAGCCGGTGACCGGCATCGACAACTTCGCCCTCGTGGACGACGGACTCTACCGTGGCGGGCAGCCGAGCTATCGCGGGATTACCGAGCTGAAAGAGAAAGGCGTGCGCACGGTCATCGACCTGCGCGACGACCGCAACCCGGCCGAGCGGATGTGGGTCGAGGAAGCCGGCATGGCGTACGTGAACATCGGCACGACTGCATTACGCGTCGAGCCGGCGAAGATCGCGACGTTCCTCAAAGAGGTCGACGAAGCGCAGCGGCCGATCTTCGTCCACTGCTACCACGGCCGCGACCGCACCGGGCTGGAGATCGCCGTCTACCGCATCGTCGAACAGAACTGGCCGCGTGACGCGGCGCTGAACGAGCTCTACGCGCACGGCTACCACTGGGCGGCGTTCCCCGGCATCGCGCGCTACCTCAAGACGTTCGATCCGAAGCAGTTCAAGTGAGCCGCGAAGCACTTCTACTTGCCGGGCACGAGCTCGTAGAACCCGATGCCGTCGCGCTTCAAAAAACCCTTCTCCGCCAGCTCCTCCCAGATCTCCTTGCCGAAACCGGCCGGCGGTTGGATCGAGATCAGCTTCGATCTCGACGACCCCGTCAGCGGGCTGTGACCGAGCTTGGAATCATCGTCGAGCTGCGTCAGCTTGATCCGCTTCTTGAACGCCTTGAGCGCCTTTCTCAGTTCTTCTTCGGTGGCCATGGCAGTATTGTCGATTTGCAATTTGCAATTTGCAATTTGCGATTGAGAAAAAGAAAGCGACCCGCGGCACAGTGTGTCGCGGGTCGTCTTTCAATTGCAAATCGCAAATCGCAAATCGCAAATCCTACAGCTCCCAACCTTTGCGATATTCCCGTTTCACAAGCTTCTGCGCTTCGCGATCGTTCGTGACCCGCGCGTTCTTGTGGTCCCATTCGATGCGCTTGCCGCTGCGAACCGCGAGGTTGCCCAGCAGCACCATTTCCGTCAACGGACCGGAGTGATCGAACGCGCTGGCGCCGTCCGGGCCGCCCAGGATCGATTCCAGCCACTCTTCGCGGTGCCCGATCGAGCGCGGCATGAATTTTTCCGGCGGCTTGAGGTCCTTCTGCTGCTGATCGTCGGCCAGCACCGGGTTCTCGAGGTAGCCGCAGACGATCGTCGCTTTTTCGCCGACGAGGATCGTGCCGTTCGGCGAGCCGCCGCCGTCGCTCTGGCCGGGGAATTTCTTCCCTTTCATCATCGTGAACGGCGGGAGGATTTTGCCGTCGTACCAGAAGACCGTCACCGGCGCGCGCTGCCCAAGCTGCGGGAACTCATACTTGATGACCGACCAGTTCGGCGCCTGCACGTCGGTCTTGCCGTTGGAGATCGCTTCGACGCTCGCGGGGTTGGTCAGGTTCAGGCCCCAGAACGCCGTGTTCATCAGGTGGCACGCCATGTCGCCCAGCGCGCCGGTGCCGAAATCCCACCACCCGCGCCACTTGAACGGCAGGTACACGCTTTCACCCTTGTCGTTCACGTGATACGGACGCTGCGGGGCGGGGCCGAGCCAGAGGTCCCACGCGATGTTCTTCGGCGGCGTCGCCGCCAGCGTCGGGCGCGGCAGTCCCTGCGGCCAGATCGGGCGATCGGTGTAGACGTGTACTTCCTTGATCGGCCCGGCGATGCCGCTGCGGATGTACTCGACCTGCCGGCGCGATGCTTCCTGCGCCGCGCCCTGGTTGCCCATCTGCGTCTTGACGCCGTACTTGCGGGCGGCGTTGGTGAGCGTGCGGGCTTCGTGGATGTCGTAAGTGAGCGGCTTCTCGCAATACACGTGCTTGCCGAGCCGCATCGCCATCATCGCCGCCGGCGCATGCGTGTGGTCCGGCGTGGCGACGACGACCGCGTCGATGTTCTTTTCCTTGTCGAGCATCTCGCGGAAGTCGGTGTAGTACTTCGCGTTCGGGAAATCCTTCTTGCGGCGCTCTAACTTGTCGGAGTCGATATCGCACAGCGCGAAGACGTTCGCGCCTGCTTCGACCATGCCGCGGAGGTTTGAGCCACCCTGGCCCTCGACGCCGCAGAACGCGACGTTGATCTGGTTGTACTTGCTCTTGGTGGTCGCGATCGGCCTGGCGGCGCGCTCGCGCTGGCGGGTTTCACGGTCGCCGCGCGGCCTGGTGGCCGGCTTGGTCGCCGCCTTCGTGGTCGCCGGCGTTTCCGCCGCGCCGGCCATGCCCGCGGCGGCCGCCAGGGCGGCGGCGGCGGCGCTGCTGATCAGAAACCCGCGACGCGTGGTCTTGTCTTCATTGCTCATATGCTTTGCTCGCTCGCCTTTCTCACAGGGCGCGACACTCCGGGCAACGACGTTCTCCCTCTCCCACGTACCCGGGGGAGAGGGCGGGGGAGAGGGGCAAGGTGCCCAAGGAGTCGAACGTCGGTCCGACTCCTCACGCTGCTCGCCCCTCTCCCCAACCCTCTCCCCGGCGTACCGGGGAGAGGGAGTAAGCTTGG
>JAXDMN010000409.1:0-4881 GCA_034666045.1 Phycisphaerales bacterium
TCGTCATCGCGCGCTCGACGACGGTCGTGATGCGGTCCTGCATTTCCTCCGGCGACAGTCCGCCGTAACTCCAGATCACGCTGACCACCGGGATGTTGATGTGCGGGAAGATGTCGGTCGGCATCGAGACGATCGAGAGGATCCCCAGCACCGCGATGAGCAGCGAGACCACCACGAAGGTGTACGGTCGGCGAAGGGCTAGGCGAACAATCCACACGGTGAGTTCCTTTTCTCTCGTGGCGTCGTTCGCACTGACCGAGCCGCGCCGCCCTCTGGCAAGCGGCGTGCCGAACATGAATCGTTCGTAATTCGCGCCCCGTGCCGGATCAGTTGAAAACGCTGGGCAGGATTGCGGCCACCCGGTCAGTTAACTGCACCACGCCTGCGAGCGATCGCCCGTCCGGTGCTGCCGCGATCGCGCTGCAATGAATTGGTCCGTCGGTTGCTTTGGTCCGTGGCGATGAACAAGACAACCACCATCAATGACGAGAGACTCATGCTGAAATTCATTCTGATTGCGATGTGGCTCGGTGTACTTGCAGGGTGCGCGAACGCCGCTGCGCCGCCTGATTCGCCGCCCGCATCGCCGTCGTCGGAGACCGCCTGGCCGCTCTCGATTCAGTCGTCGGCGGGGAGAATTGAGATCTACCAGCCGCAGCCCGAATCGCTCACGGGTGACAAGCTCGACGCTCGCGCCGCGGTCTCCCTGCTGCCGCCCGGCGCGACGGAGCCGATGTTCGGAGCCATGTGGATGAGCGCGCGGATCTCGACCGACCGCGACGAGCGCACCGTCACGATTCGCCAGGTGGACGTCAAAAACGTGCGGTTCCCCGATGCCGCGCCGGCCCAACAGGCGCAGCAGAACCAACAGAACCAGCAGAAGGAGCTGCAGCAGGAACAGCAGTTCGCGCAAGTGCTGAAGGAGCAGCTTCCGCGGCTGAACGTCACCTTCGCGCTCGATGAGTTGATGCCGAGCCTGCAACTCGCGCAGCGCGAAAAAGTCGAAACCACGCAGCTCCAGAACAATCCGCCGCACATCATTTTCAGCAGCGAGCCGGCGACGCTGATCACGATCGACGGCGCGCCGAGACTTCAGCCAATCGAGCAGTCAAACGTGATGCGCGTCGTGAATACGCCATTCATTCTGCTGAGGGACACGGACACGAACCGCTATTTTCTAAAGACGGGCGATTCGTGGGCGAGCGCGCAGGATATCAATGGACCGTGGGATGATTCGGTGGCGCCGCCGGCGAACATTTCCGCCGCCGCTGCCAAGCTCGCCCCGCCGCCGCAGCCAAATGCAACGCCCGCAGCCGCAGCCGCGCCCGCGCCCGCGACGCAACCTGTCGCGCCGGGGCGAATCATCGTCGCGACCGAACCGACCGAGCTGATTGTCACCAATGGCCAGCCCGTCTATTCGCCGGTGTACGGAGCCGACCTGCTCTACGTGACCAACACGCAGGCCGATGTGTTCCTCGACGGCCCGACTCAGCAGACGTACGTGCTCTTCTCCGGCCGATGGTTTCGATCGAAATCATTGCAGGGCCCGTGGGAACATGTCGCCGCCGATAAGCTTCCGCCTGCGTTCGCGAGCATCCCGGCGGATTCGCCGAAGGCGGATGTGCTGAGCTTCGTCGCCGGCACCGCCGAAGCGAACGACGCCGTGCTCGATGCTTCGATTCCCCAGACCACTTCCATTCGCCGCGACGCGGGCGCCAGCGTGAAGGTGGCGTATGACGGTGAGCCGAACTTTCAACCGATCCAGGGGACCGCGCTGACCTACGCGACCAATACTGCGAATCCCGTCGTTCGCCAGGCGAACACGTATTACTGCTGCCAGAACGGCGTCTGGTATCAGTCGCTCTCGCCGAACGGTCCGTGGAGCGTTTGCACGTCGGTGCCGGAGGAGATCTACACGATCCCGCCCAGTTCCCCGATCTATAGCAGCACCTACGTCCACGTGTACGACTACGACGCGGACTCGGTGCTGTGCGGTTACCTGCCGGGTTACACCGGCTCGTACGTCGACGGACCGACGGTCGTGTACGGCACGGGCTACGCGTACCCCGGCTGGTACGGCTCGTATTACATCCCGCGCCCATGGACGTACGGCTTCGGCGCGTACTACGACCCGGGGTATGCGATGTGGGATTTCGGAGTCGGATATCCGTACGGGCCGCCCTGGTTCGCCTACGACCCCTTCTATTTTGGCTTCGGCTGGTTTGGAGCGGGCGGCTTTCGACACCGCTTTCATGACTTCCGCGGCGAGGACGGGCGCCGCTTCGGTTACGGCCGAGACTTCCACGGCGACGGCGTCAATATCTACCACCGCGGGGCGAACATGGGGCGCAACTTCGATCGCCCGGGCGCGGGCAACCGCTTCAATGTCCGTGGCGATGGTGGCCACAACAACGTCTTCGCCGGGCGCGATGGCCGCGTCTATCGCAGCACCGGCAGCGGCTGGGAACAGCACGGCAACGGCGGCTGGAGCCGGATGAACGCAGCGCCGGAAGCGCGCCAAGCGGCTGAGCGCATGCCAGCCGAACACGGGTTCTCGCCCGCGCCGATACGCGGCGGCGGCGGTCTCGAGGCGGATCAATTCGCACGCGAGCGCGGCGCCGCCCGCGCCTCCGCGTTTCGTGGCGGCGGCGGTGGCGGTGGCGTCCGGTCGAGCGGCGGTGGGGGATTCCGCGGCGGTGGCGGTGGCGGTGGCGGATTCCGCGGCGGCGGCGGTGGCGGCGGTGGATTCCATGGCGGCGGCGGTGGCGGTGGTGGGCACCGGTGACATCCGCTTAGTCCCTCGCGGCGGCGACCTTCGCCGCGCGGAAAAGGAGTTCACATGTTGCCATTCGCAGCCCTGTCAATGACGCGACGATGTTTCTTCGCCAGAGCATCCGTGGCCGTCGCGGTGCCCGCCTCCGCGGCGGTTTTCCTGGCGGCCACGGATGCGACCGCAGCGACGACGCCGGCGGCGACGACGCCCGTTGATGCCGCGACGAATTCGGCGGATGGACCGGATATGCCGAGCGCCACGCTGCTCAATTCCGGCGAAGCGCCCGCGTACCTCCTGGTCTTCCATACCGGCCAGCGAGTCATGAAAGGCCTGCTCGCGTTCGCGAGAAAACATGAATTGGTGTCGGGACATGTCACCGGCATCGGCGCAGTGAGTGACGCGGAGATCGGCTTCTTCGATCCCGAGACCAACGCGTATCTGCACAACCAGCAGAACGAGCAGGCCGAACTCCTGTCGCTGGCCGGGAACCTCGCGCTGAATGACGATGCGCCGTTCTACCACATCCACGTGGCCCTCGGATTGCGCGACGGCTCTGCCCGCGGCGGCCACCTGTTCGAAGCGACGGTTCGCCCGACCGTGGAGCTGGTGTTGACCACGTCGCCGAGACCCGAGCGGCGCAAGATCGACCGCAAGACCCATTTACCTTTGCTCGACCCGTAACTTTTTTGAACTCTGGTAGCGTTATGAAAATTGGATTCATCGGACTCGGACACATGGGACGCGGCATGGCGCTGAACCTGCTGCGGGCAGGCCATGAGCTCACCGTTTACAACCGCACCCCGGACAAAGCGCAAGCGCTGGCCGCGCAGGGTGCGCGCGTCGCGACCCAGGTGGCGGACGCCTGCCGCGGCGACGCCGTCATCACCATGCTGTCGGACGACAGCGCGGTTGAAGGCGTCACGTTCGTCAGCAACGGCGTAATCGCGAGCCTGCGCAAAGGCGCCATCCACATTTCCATGAGCACGATCAGCGTTGCGCTCTCGGGCGGGCTCGCGGCGGCGCATGCGAAGACCGGTCAGCGCTTCGTCGCGGCGCCGGTATTCGGCCGGCCGGAAGCCGCGGCGGCGGGAAAACTGTTCATCGTCGCGGGCGGCGCGTCCGACGCTGTGGACGCCTGCATGCCCCTCTTGCAGGTGCTCGGGCAGAGCACTTTTCGCGTCAGCGACAAACCGCAGGACGCCAACCTGGTGAAGCTCAGCGGGAATTTCCTTTTCGCCTCGGTGATCGAATCGCTGGGCGAGGCGATTGCGCTGATCGGCAAGGCCGGGATCGATCGCCGCGCGTACCTCGACTTTCTGACGACCACGCTGTTCCCCGCGCCGGTCTACAAGACGTACGGCGAGCTGATCGTCGAGGGACATTACGAGCCCGCGCGGTTCGCCGCTCCGTTGGGCTTCAAGGACATCCGCCTGACCATCGCCGCCGCCGAAAGCTTGCGCGTCCCGATGCCGCTGGCGAGCCTGTTGCACGATCGATTCGTGCGACTGCTGGCGCAAGGCGGCGAAGGGTTGGATTGGTCCGGCATCGGAAAACTCGCCGCGGAGGACGCCGCGGAATGAACACGGTCATCACACTTTTCGAGAAGGCCGCGCGAGCGGATCGAGTGGCCATCATGGTCGCTCGCATCGGGTTGGTCGTCGTGCTGCTCTGGATCGGCGGGCTGAAGGCGTTCGCCTACGAGGACGAGGGCATCGTGCCCTTCGTCGCCAACAGCCCGCTCATGCGCTTCTTCTATCGGCAACCGGCCGGCGAGTACCGGCAGCATATGAACCCGGCCGGCGCGTTGGTTCCCGCCAACCGCGCGTGGCACGAGCGGAACGGGACGTACGCGTTTGCCTACGGGCTCGGCGCGGTGATCGTCGCCTTTGGCGTGATGATCGCGCTGCACCCGTGGCTGCCCCAGGTTGCGACGGTCGGCAGCTTCCTGGTCTTCCTGATGTCGTTCGTGACGCTGTCGTTTCTGATCACGACGCCCGAGGCGTGGGTGCCGGCGCTGGGCAGTCCGCATCACGGCTTTCCGCTGCTCGATCTGCCCGGCCTGTTGGTCGTCAAGGACTCCATCATGATGGGTGCGGCGCTGGTGACCA
>JAXDMN010000410.1:0-7046 GCA_034666045.1 Phycisphaerales bacterium
CGAGCCCGGGCCAGGCGGCGTTGTGGAGTTTGGGAAAATTGTTCGACTGCGGCATGAATGATCCTTTCGCGGACTTCGCGATTGCGCGGTTGACGAGATCAAATGTTTCTAACGCCGCCGGAGCCGTCAAGCAATGGAAGCGTTATGGTGTCTCCCATGGATCGAAAATACCGGCGTTGCTTGCTGATGTTGATGTGTGTGGCGTGGTCGCCGATTGCGGTGAGCGCGGCGACTTTTCACGTCGCGCCGGGCGGACGCGACACGAACGACGGATCGAAGGATCGGCCGTTCGCGACGATCGGACGCGCCTGCGACGTGGTCCGCGCCACCAACGGCAAACCCGCACCGCAGACAGTCATTCTGCACGCCGGCACGTACGTGCTCACGACGCCGCTGGAACTCGGGCCGTGGGATGCGGGGACGGCGGAGAATCCCGTCGTCTGGCAGGCGGCGGCGAACGAAGAAGTGCGCGTCAGCGGCGGACCGACGCTCGCGGGCGATGCGTTCACGGCAGTCACGGACGAAAAAATTCTCGCCCGCTTGCGTCCCGCCGCGCGCGGGAAAGTCCTTCGCACCGACTTGAGCCGACTCGGCGACGTGAAGCTCGCCGCCTATCCCGACACCTTCCGCGGCGTCCCCGCTGCGCCGGAGCTGTTCTTCAACGATCAGCGCATGACGGTCGCGCGTTGGCCGAACCAGGGGTGGGCGACGATCGCGGGCATCGTCGATTCCGGCGCCGTGCCGCGCGAGGGCGATCAATCCGGTCGGCCGGGCGTCTTTACTTACAGCGGCGACGATCCCGCGCCCGCGCGCTGGGACATCGACGCCGGCGTCTGGTTGCAGGGCTACTGGTGCTACGACTGGTACGACGAGGCGATCCGCATCAAGTCGATCGATCGCGAACGGCGGCAGATCACGCTGGCCGCGCCGGCGGTGTACGGAATCAAGCAGGGCAACCCGTCGCCGCGACGTTTTCGCGCGCTCAATGTCCTCGAAGAGCTCGACGAGCCAGGCGAGTTTTACATCGACCGCGCCGAGCGGCTGCTCTACTTCTGGCCGCCGGCGTCGCTGGCGAAAGCGCGCGTCACGATCTCAACGCTTGACGGCCCGCTGCTGCGGCTGAAGGACGTGTCGCACTTCACGCTCCGTGGCCTGATCTTCGAAGCGTGTCTCGGCGACGGGATCGAAATTTCGGGCGGCCGCTCCGTCGCGATCGAGCGTTGCACCGTCCGGAACACGCGCCAGCTCGCCATCCGCGCCGTCGGCGGGACGAATCACCGCATCGACCACTGCGACATCTACGACACCGGCACCGGCGGCATCATTCTCGAAGGCGGCGATCGCAAATCGCTCACGCCCGCTGGTCATGAGGCGACCAACAACCGCATCCACCATTTCTCCCGTCATCAGCAGACCGCCGCGTACGCGATCTCGCTCGGCGGCGTCGGCAACCGCGCGGCGAACAATCTCATCTCCGACGCGCCGCACCAGGCGGTCTTCATCGGCGGCAACGATCACCTCTTCGAGCTCAACATCGTCCGCAACGTCGTCAATGAAACCGACGACGCCGGCGCGGTTTACAAGGGTCGCAACCCCTCCTGCCGCGGCAACGTCATTCGTCACAATTTCTTCGCCGACGTCGGCAGCCCGATGGGGCACGGCACCGCGGCGATTTATTTCGACGACGGCGACGGCGGCGATTTGGTTCTCGGCAACATCTTCGTCCGCAGCGGCCATCCGGGGGCGGGAAGTTTCGGCACCGTCTTCTCTCACGGCGGGCACGGCATTCGCGCCGAAAATAATATCTTCGTCGACTGCAAACGTCCCTTCGGCTCGGCGCCGTGGAACGATCAACTCTGGAAGGAAACGGTGGACGGCGGACACGATTGTCACTTCACCGAAAAGCTGCTGAAGGAAGTCGACATCACCAAGCCGCCGTACACGACGCGCTATCCGGAGCTGGTCGGCTTCATGAATCCCAAGCCGGGCGAGCCGCGGAACAGCTTCGCGAAGAACAACGTGTTCGTTCGCTCAGGCGAAGCCAGCACCGGCAACTGGGTCTCCACGCCGGCCGAGATGTGGACGACGAGCGACGACCCCGGTTTCATCGACGCCGCCAATGGAAATTACCAGTTGCGCACTGACGCCGAAGTCTTCAAACGCTTGCCCGGCTTCAAGCCGATCCCTTTCGACCAGATCGGTCCGCGCGCCGCGACGTTGAAGGCGGTCGAGTTCGAGAGCAAACCGATTTATCACTCGCCGCAAAGTCCCGGGTACAGCGCGTGGTGTTCGCTGTGGCGGACGCCGGCGGGCGAGCTTCGGCTGGCGTTTCAGCAGGTGACCGGGCCGGTCGAGGATGCGACGAAGCGGAAGAACGTCACGGTCATCCTCGCCAGCAGCGACGAGGCGGCGACGTGGAAGACGGTGCGGGAAGTTCCCGCGCGAACGACCGCCGCGTTGCCCGGCAACATCTACGCCGCCCCCGCCAGTTCCAGTTTCTGCGGGCACGGGTTCGCCGCGCTGCCGGACGGCACGCTGGTGACCGGTCTGTGGCCTGCCGCGCAGGAGAAGAGCGGATACATCCAGCGCTCGACCGATGACGGCGCCACCTGGTCGCCGCCGATCTATTTTCTCGATCCCGACAAATTCAAAAGCTATCCCACGCAGATCCGCCGGCTCAAGGATGGGCGACTGATGCTCGTCGCCGGCGTCGTCAGCCAGGCGGACGCGAAGACCTCGCTGTGGTTGTTGAAACAATTCTTCGAATCACGCGATGACGGGAAGACCTGGTCGCACGTCTGGACGATGCCGGCCGACGTTGGATTGTGCGAAGAGGCCGATCTCGTCGAACTCGACAGCGGCGATCTGCTCGCGGTGCATCGCGCCGAGCACTACGAGGGGCAGAAATACATCGGCTCCGACCGGCTGCTGAACGTCTTCCATCGCAAGGGCGACAAGTGGGAGATCGGGCCGGTGCAGAAGGCGCCGTTTCCGCACAGCGGATATCCCGAGCTGCTCAAGACGCGCGAGGGCGTGATCCTGCACATCGCCACCGACGGCGTCTGGCAAACCGCGGACGATGGCAAGAGCTGGACGAAGCTCGACGTGCCCGCCAGCCCGTATTACCCGCGCGCGACGCAGTTGAACGATGGACGGATCCTCATCGTCGGCCATGTCGGCGGCGACGACGAGTACGGCAAGGTCGATCAGACAATCGTGCAGCAGACGTTTCGGCTGCAACCTGTTGCTGCGAAGTAAGCCGGTGCGCATCCGCGCTTACAGCTTGACGCCGCCGACGAATTTGATGTTCGGCGCATCCGGGTTCACTTCCGGGCCGTAGTAACGCAGCACGACCATCGGTTCGGTCGCGCTCGTGTTCTCGTACGTCACGCCCGCCTTCGCGGCGGCTTCAGTAACGAACACTTCGTCCTCGGTCAGATCGTAAAACCCGATCATCTTCGGGCTGCTCAAACGCATCTTGTTGATTCGGCCTTCACCCTGGACGCAGATGATGCTGGTGGCGCC
Source organism: Phycisphaerales bacterium (assembly GCA_034666045.1). GTDB lineage: Bacteria > Planctomycetota > Phycisphaerae > Tepidisphaerales > Tepidisphaeraceae > JAICTV01. The sequence goes on from JAXDMN010000410.1 coordinate 3,526, forward strand.
GTTGTCCTTGATTGTCGTCTTCTGGCCCGGGTAAACCGTCAGCTCCTTCGCGCTGAACAACTGCTCGCCGCGGACTTTGCCGTAGACGATCCATTTGTCGAGGAACCCTTCCTTCGCCGAGCCGGATGCGACGATCGGCTCGAGATAGTGGTTCTGCTTGAAATTCGGGTCGACGTTCGCTTCCCAGTCGAGCTGCTCGACGATGAAGTCGAGGTCCTGGTGCTTCTCCTTCGGCATGTCCTTGACGAGCAACGCCCACGGCACCTCGCGGCCCTCGACGAGCGACTGGTACATGCCGAAAACGTCGCTGCCCCACTGCGGTTCGTACGTGCAGAGCGAGCCGGGCGCGTGGAGAATCGACGGGCCGATCAGCCAGCCGCTGCCGGGTTTCAATCGGAATGCTTGCGACAGATCTAAAATGCCGTTGTCGCCCTTGTTCCAGTCTTCGAGGCACTTGCGGACTTGTGCCTTCGTCGTGCCGGGCGTGAGGCCCATGAACGTGTACGGAAAGTTGTTGCCGGTCGCATTGTGCTGCGGCGGGAAGTAGTAGCTCTCGGGCTTGCCTTCCTGCTTCACCAGCTTGGCCTGCTCGCGCGACTGGTGCATGTGGTGAGGGATCGGGCCCATGTTGTCGAAAAATTTCGAGTAGACGGGCCACTTCTTGTACTTGCCGAAAATCGCCTCGCCGATGATTTTCCCGCCGAGCTCCGCGACCGCGTCGGCCAGCGTAAATCGCTCGCCGCGGTGGACGATATAGGACAAACCTTCGTCCGGCGTGCGATTGTCGTTGGCGGCGGGCGTGGTCGAACCGAACCAGCGCTCGTCGATGCCGCCGCGGTTCAGGCCGAAGGCGTACAGGTCCTTCGGGTCGAGCTTCAATCGCTTGCCCGGCTGAAGGAACGATCGCGGCACCCAGCAGGGGGCGAGGCGGAGCAGCCCGCCGGATTCTTCAAGGGCCGCTTCAACGCCCTTCTTCACATTGCCGTATTGGGTTTTGAGTTCCCGTACCGAAGTCGGAGCGGCGGTTGCCATGGAGTTTGACCTCTCCCTCTGTTTCAGCGATCAATTGAATCAGTCGTGTGCGACGCTGGATACGACTAGTTGTTGAAATGATCCAGCGTTGAAGATCGCGCGTCAACGGTCCGGGCGCGCTGGCGGTTCATGTTCCTTAACATCCGAGTGCGAATGCAGAACAAGCTTGTGCGTTTGACGATGATCCTGCTCCTGGTCGGCCTGGCCTCGGCGACCTGCGCCGCGCCGGCGGGGAAATCTCCCGCCACCACCCGGACCACCGCGCCGACGACCAAGGCGGGCTTCTGGGAGGAGATGAACGCCCCGCCAAATCCCGCCGCCGCGCCATCGCCGCAGTGGATCTGGGGCCCGGCGGACGCCAAGGCGGGCGAGGTGCGCTATTTCCGCGTCACGTTCGACGCGAAGATCCCGACCACCTACATGACGGAAAATCCGAGCGCCGCGTGGCTCTGGGCCGCGGGCGATGACGAGATGAGCGTCTATCTCAACGGCAAAGAGGTCGTGCGCAGCGGCGGCTGGTCGCCGGCGGTCGTCGCCGACGTGCGATCGCTGCTCAAGACCGGCAAGAACGTGCTTGCCGTCAAATGCAGGAATGACACCGGCCCCGCCGCGATCGCGCTGAAGCTGGAAATTCGCGGCACCTATCGCGAGCCGTTCCGGCTGGTCACCGATGCAAGCTGGAAGACGTGGAGCGACGAACGCAGCGGATGGCGCGGCGCGAAGTTCGATGAGAAGAAGCTCGACGGCGCGCGCGTCGTCGGCCCATACGGAATGGAGCCGTGGGGCGAGATCGCCGTCGCAGTCCCGTCGCAGGCGACGCCGGTCGAGCACATCACGCTCCCACCCGGCTTCAAGGCCGAGCTGATTTACTCCGTGCCGAAAAGCACGCACGGCTCGTGGGTGAGCATGACGCCGGATCCGAAGGGCCGGCTGTACGTTTCCGATCAGAGCGGCCCGCTCTATCGCGTGACGCCGCCGATGGCGGGCAAGCCGATACAGGTCGAGCAGGTCGATCTCGAGATCGGAAGTTCGCAGGGGATGCTGTGGGCGTTCGATAGTTTGTATGTCGTGGTCAACAGCACGAAGGAGCCGCGCCCGAGTGGCCTGTATCGCCTGCGCGACACCGATGGAGATGACAAACTCGATCAGATCACGGAGCTGAAGAAATTTGGCAACCGCACGAAGGACGGCCCCGGCTACGGCGAGCACGGCCCGCACGCCGTCCTGCTCGGGCCGGACAAAAAGCTCTACCTCGTCGCCGGCAACTTCACCGAGCTGCCGCCGGACGTCGCGCCCACTTCGCCGGCGCAGCATTGGGCGGAAGATCAACTGCTCGAGCGCATGACCGACGGCAAAGGGCACGACCCGACGATCTACGCGCCCGGCGGGTGGATCGTCCGCACCGACGAAAACGGCAAGACCTGGGAGGCGTTCGCCACCGGCTTCCGCAACGCGTACGACATGGCGTTCAGCACGGAAGGCGAGCTTTTTACCTTCGATTCGGACATGGAATGGGACATCGGCACGCCGTGGTGGCGGCCGATCCGCGTGGATCATGTCGTCTCCGGCGCGGAGCTCGGCTGGCGCAACGGATCCGGAAAATGGCGTGATTATTACCCGGACCAGGTGCCGCCGGTGCTCGACCTCGGAATGGGTTCGCCGACCGGCGTGACATTCGGAACCGGCGCGAAGTTCCCAGCAAAATACCAGCGCGCATTCTTCGCCAGTGACTGGGCGTACGGAAAAATCCACGCCGTGCATCTCAAGCCGGACGGCGCGGGGTACAAGGCGGAATCCGAGCCGTTCCTTGTCGGCAAGCCGTTCGACGTCACCGACGTCGTCATCAATCGTGACGGCGCGATGTACGTGACGATCGGCGGACGCGGGACGCAGTCCGGGCTCTATCGCGTCACGTACACCGGCAGCGAGTCAACTTCGCCCGTCGCGCCGATCGAGGACAAAGCATCCGCCGAGGCGCGGACGTTGCGGCACAAGCTCGAAAGTTTTCATGGCCATCGCAATCCCGCCGCGGTGGACGCCGCCTGGCCGCACCTAAGCAGCGATGATCGCCTGATCCGCTACGCCGCGCGCGTGGCGATCGAATCGCAGGACCCGGCGACGTGGACCGAACGCGCGCTGAAAGCGGAGAAGCCGCTGGAAGCGACCAATGCGATCGTGGCGCTCTGCCGCGTCGGCAATTCGTCGCTCCAGCCGCGCGTGCTCGGAGCGCTGGCGCGCCTCGATCTGCCAAAACTGTCACATGAGCAGTTGCTCGAAGTGCTGCGCGCGTACCAGGTGTGCTTCATCCGCATGGGCTGGCCCTCCGATCCCGGGGCCGCGCCGGCGGTCGCGTCGCGGCTCGACAAGCTCTTTCCGAACGATAACGCCGACGTCAATCGCGAGTTGACGCAGCTCCTCGTCTACCTGAAGTCGCCGAAGGTGATTGAAAAATCGCTTGCGCTGCTGGAGAAGCAGACGTCGCAGGAAGA
>JAXDMN010000411.1:0-11982 GCA_034666045.1 Phycisphaerales bacterium
GACATCGGTGGCGATGAGCTGACTAATGCTATCCCTACGTGTTCAAGCGCATCGGCAAACCGGTCTAACCTCGAGAAGTCGCTTCGAACTGCGGAAATGAGGAGCTTGTAAAGTTCTCCCGGCTTCAGAATCTCGGCTTCCCATATCGCCTGGTCCGCCTCCGCAAGCTTCTCGAAAAGGCGGCTCTTGTATGGCGACCGGCTGAGCGCGCCAGCATCTGAGAGCGCGCGATGAATATGCACCTGCTCAAAGTTAATTTCTCGCGCATCTAGAGCCGTTGCAAAAGCTTCCGACTTGAGAGCCTTCTGCATCAGATCGAGAAGCTCAGATCCTGCCATTTCCTTCAAGGCATCAAAATGCTCAAAGAACTGCTCTAACGACAGCAAATCCCCCAGAGCGGCACGGATTGATTGGTCCGCGAGAACCTTGACGGCGAAGGCATCGAGTGAAGCTCGCTGCTGTATCGTCTGAGGCAGCAGTGCAATCGGACGGTGAGCGAGAACCAGTTTTGCGAATTCGTCGACTACCGCGCTATGTTCATCAGGCTTTGCGAGCACCGACGTCACGAGATCCAAACCTGGCTGCTCTGCCGGATCAGAAACCGCCCGGCCAACCTGATTCGTCATGACCGCGGCCGCAATGGCTGACGCAACCGCGAAGGCATCGCTCGCTGACTCTTGTATGAGGCCGTAGTATCGCGGCCTGCTCACAAGCTTTCTTAGCGATCCGGGCGGATCGCCGCCAACGCGATCGAAACAATCGAAGAATCGTTTCCAAAGCAGCTGCGCTTCTGGCGCGTGAACATCATCAGCTCGGAGCCGCGTCGTGATCGAGTCGACCACCTGAGCCCATGGCACACTAATGCTTGGGACGTGAAGCAGTGCACCAACGGCCGCGAATTTTTCCTCTGACCAGATCGCGCCCGAGTCGGGGGCCACGGCTGAGACAATATCGGACACGGGCGAGTCGACTTGCAGTGTCGCAAGCAGGCCTAACTCACCAAGCTTAAACACCGCCACAATCGCCTCTAGCAGTTGCGGGACCTCGCGCGGTGCGGTGACTTTCCACCCGTGATTGAGCTCCGTTGTTGCGGATCGAAGCTTGGCGGCTCCCTGCGCCCATTCTTGGGCGTTAAATGATTTCGGATCAAGGCCATACCCTGATACGAGACCGGCCAGCGTGCTCTCCGTCAGAAGGGGATCGCGGACGACCCGCAGGAGCTGGCTAGCGGCTTCTGCGGTCCTGCTGTTGAGCTGATTCCACTTCACGTTGGCTAGCAGCTTGCGCGCGAACTTCGGTATTACTGCCTGATATGACACGGCGGCAGCGCCATGTAATCCGCTTGAGTCAAGCGCTTTCGCAAAGTTGACGACCACGTCTTGCTTCGCATCTTCTTCTTCAAATTCTGCTTCAAATTCGGTTTCGGCGACGCTCCAGAACCCAGGTAACGAGGCAAGCTGTTTAAGCGACTCGCCGCTCCCGGCTCGAAGTGCCGCGCGCAGGGGTGCCCGCACCAACAAGGTGCGGGCGTGGGCAACGTCCATCGTCCCGTAATACATCGCTAGGAGGTTTTCGATATACGAGTCATCCGGCATGACTTGGGCCAGCGGATCGTTTTCGAAGCCGCGATAAAGAATCCAGAGTCGAACATCGCCGCCCTGTCGGCGGAGGATGGCGTACAGCGCGAGATGATCGATAGGAAATTGTGTGCCGAATTGCCGGACGAGAGCTCCAATGTCGTTGACGTACAGCTTTAGATGCCGCGGCGACGGAGGACGTTTTTTCTCTTCCGCCAAGCGCTCGGACAGACGATGGACGCGATGTCGTTCTGGTTCGGTGCCGAATTTCGGCATCGCCGATTCGATGAGGCTTTGCAGGTACTTCTCCCAATCAGCTACATGCAGCGGGGGCGTGACAAACCGAATCTGGAACGTCTTGTCAAAAAAGGCGGCGGAGATGCTGGGCTGCTTCGGAGCATTCGGACCAGTGGTATCGCTCGCTGCGAAGCCATCGCCGTTCCAGCCGGGCAATTGCCTTTCTCGGTCAGCGCGAGGGACCTGACGACGCCAAAGTGATGCTGCGCCATCCCGATCGTAGGGGACGAGAATCCACACACGTTTGGTCCACGGCTCGTCTGCGCTCCGCCGTTCGATCGTCTCGGCGAACAGGCGAATAGTTGACCAAATCATCTCAGCTGTATCCGCCGGAACGCGATCGAGATTGTCCAGCACAATCAGGAGGCGCTTGCCCTCCGGAACGGATTCCCGCATCAGCGATGAAAAATATTCCTCAAATTCGATGGATGTCGTCTCTGGGTCAGAGTGAGTCGTGGTCTGATTCGAGAGGACGGTCTTATTCATCCAGAACGTCAGCACGCGCGCGATGTGCCGATAAACTTTGGAGCTGCGGGTCACGAAATTGAGCGTGATCCAGAACACAAGCAGGATGAGAACGGGCACTAACAGTAAGAGACGAATCCAGTACCAGTCGAAAACGGTCGCATCTGCCTCGAGCACCGGCTTGGCCGCGAGCAGGGCTATTGGGTAAGTTGCGATGAGCGCCAGGATGAGCGGGGTAAAACGTGAAATCCGAGGTCGCTGCCGAGAGTTCTCCTTACGGGTCTGGCCAACGAGCTTTCTCCATTTCGCATCCCAACGGAGCCGGAACTTCGCGCGCGGCTTTCCGGTGGTGACGTGGGTGGTAAGTGTCTGAAGGAAGGCGCGGCGGAGTGGATCGCCCTCATGTGCCCACGCGTCGAAAACGAAAACTGAATTCCCTGCCGATTCCATGCGGTTACGAAGCATCTGCACAATGGTTGATTTACCGGAGCCCCAACTCCCCTCAAGTGCGATGGCCTTACCGCCACTTTCTCTGTCGACAAGCTGCCAAATAGCTTCGGAAACGCGCAGATGTCCCCCGAACGCATCAGTAGTCGCTGGTAAATCGTCCAGCAAGTGAACGTCCTGAGTTGCGGTAGCGGTTGCACCAACGCCGGGCGACATGTTCCCCATTCCGTGAAAGTAATGCGTCGAATCTTGGTAAGCAATTACCCCGATGAAGGTAAATGCTGACCGATATCCTATTGCGGCATCAGGCGGTGACCAACGCGGTGCGGGCGGCGCGTCATCTGCGTTTACCTACGTTCATCCGCGGTTCTATCTCTCCTCTTCGCGCTCTTTGCGATCTCTGTGCTCTTTGCGCGCCGTGAGTTCCGGCGGCTGATAAAACCGCCACAGCGGCAATCGGCGAGCGTCGGTCCGGGTTAATTCTCGTTCCGCAGCCTGGACGAAGGGGTTGCCGCGTCGCGCGGGGCGCTCGAACGTGAGTGCGGGGCGTCTGCGGCGCGGCTTCGGCCTCTGTGGTCTCAGTGATCTCTGTGGTTCAACCCCTTCGTACTTGCGGCTACGCGCCGCAACGCGCTTCGCCCGGTCCCGAACGCTCCGCTGCGCTCTCGCTAAGGCTATGGGCACGGCCCATGCGCCTCCGCGGTGAATTTTGAGGGCTGATAAAATCCCCCGCCGCGCGGGCGGGGGTGGCGGGTCCGGGAAAACATTTGTTTCCGAGGGTGCGGGAAGAACATATCGAAGCGCGTCAGTGTTTCCCGAGGGTTAATCACTGCGCCATTAGTGTTAATCACCGAGCCATTAACCTTAATCACCGCGCCATTAAGGTTAATCAACGCGCCATTAACCTTAATCACTGGCGCATTAACCTTAATCAGCCAGCCATTAGGGTTAATCACCGGCGCATTAGGGTTAATCACCGCGCCATTAAGGCTAATCACCGGCGCATTAGCCCTAATCACCGGCTCCCGAAGGGTCATGCGCGGGGTGCTCAGGTCAGTCAGCCGGGGATGGCGGCGCCCATGACGGTGGGAAACCTGTCGAGGAGGACCTCGCTCGGCAGGGGTTATGGGTCATTGGTCGTCGGGCATGGGTCAGGCGGCTGGCTTCGCGGTCTCTGCGCCGCTGCGGGGGAATCCATCTTCGATTTCCGGCCGGGGGATTCCCGCCCCGCCGCTCTTCAGATCCGCGACCGATCCGTGCCCCATCCGGGACGGAATCTCCTTCGTCTTGATTCGCGGCGATCCGTCTTTCATTGGCGGAAAGTTGTTTTTGGCTTTCTCCGTGGTCTCTGTGGTCTCTGTGGTTCCATCCTCTTCAGGCGCGCGGCGCCGCGCCGCCGCGCGACGCGGCTGCTTTTAATGCTTCGCTCCGCTCTGGCTAAGCGCGCGGGCACGGGCGACGACGCCGACGCAGAACCAGCGCGGCTGCGCCCATCGCGGCGAGCGCGCTCGAGGGTTCCGGGACGAAGGCGATCTGGAAATAGCTCGGGCTCGAAGGGGCGATGTCGATGTTGGACGCCGGGCCGCCGTTGTGGGTCATGCTGACCTGGAAGAACCACTCCATGCGATACGTGGTCGAGGTCAGCAGGGAGCCGGACTGCGCGCCGGTCAGGGGGGACGAGGCGTCGAAGGCGATCAGGGCGAACTCGGTGTTGCCGCCGAAGGTTTGGTTGACCGAGTACGAAGCGAGCGTGGGGCCGCTGACTTGTTTGAGGGTGAGCGCGAGGTTGGCGAAGCCGGAAGCGCCGGGGCCCGTGGTGATTTCCAGCGGGATGATGCCGTCGATCTGGTAGGCGGTGAACGTGTTCGTGGTGGTGAACTCGAGCGCGCCCTTGTTGATCACGCCGGTGGTCGGCGCGGCGTTGTGGTAGCCGGCGTGGAGCATGTTCACGTCCTGGCGGGTTTGCACGACGCCGAAGCCGTCATAGCTGGTGGTGCCCAGGCCGTTGCTCCCCTGGTGGGTGAACCAGGAGCCCCAGCCGGTGTTGTACGGGTAGTTGTTGACGTAGCCGGTGTTGATGTCGATGTACGATTGCGGGTAGGCGGCGGTGACGACGCCGGCGCCCGCGTCCGCGGGAGTGAGCGTGATCCACGCGATGGCTGACGCCATCAGGATGACGGCTGTGCAGAAGTGTGCGCGCGTGCCCGCGACGCGCGCGAAGTGCCGCGAGGAAAAATGCGTTGACATGTTGGATCTCCACCCGCCCCAGTTGCCCGAGTTGCCGCGCCCGCCCTCCGGGTGCGATTGTTGAGCACGCTAGTGAGGCGCTAAGAATTCGTCAAGGAAAAGAATACGGGTGGGAATGCGTCGCGAGCAACGAATACGGGTGGGACTTCGTCCCGACCGCTACGCGGGCACATAGCGCGGGTGTGGGGGCGGTTATGCGGGTGGCGCCCAGCGGCGGGCATAGAACATGGAATCGGTTGCGGATTGTCCGACGAAGTGGAGAGAAAAAGGGTATTTGAGTTTGCTCTCGATGTAGAACGAATAAATGCGCTCGCCGTGTTTGTGTTGGCGCTCGAGGTTGTCGGCGGCGGAGTCTTCCAGCTCCTTGGGGATCACGCGCTGGCGGTCGTAGTCCCACGCGGGATCGACGCGGACGAGAAGGTGCGCTTCCTCCCAGTCGATGGGATAGTTGTGAATAAACCCCTCGCCGGTGCGCGGGGTGTAGAACCAGAAGCAGAGGAAGCGGTCTTTCCAGACGGTGGAGACGGCGCCCGCGGAGCGGGTGGAGAGATCGTCATCGAGGCCGGTGATCAGGCGGGCGTGGGCGGTGCGGATGGCCTGGCCGGATAAAGGTTTGGCGATCCAGATTTTCCGCGCCGCGCAGTCGTAGAGGCCGACGTGGGGGTACTTGCCGGTGAATTTTTCAGTGCAGAGTTTGGTGGAGACGCGCGGGCCGCTCTCGGCCGCGGCGCTGGCGTTGGGGGGACGCTTGCCGAAGCGGAACATTTTTTTAAGTCGCCTCTGCGCGGGTCATGGCGGGCGATGAGGATACAGGGCGAGGATGGAGGATGGAAGATTGAGGATGGCGACGCCCGGCAAACAAAACGAGAATGGAGGATCACGCGCGTACGAATGGGCGCGCCATCCTCCATCCTCAATTCTCGATCCTTCGATTTTTTTGCTCAGCGCATCAGCCGCCGATCATCTTCAGGACGATGAAGACGACGATGGCCAGGCCGAGACCGCCGCCGAAGAGCCAGACGAGGAAGGCCCAGCCGGCGGCCGCTTTGCGACGCATGTGAGCGAGGTGCTGTTGCATGAGAAAACTCCTTCTATGGTTGACGTTGCCACCGAGCCCACACGAAGGCCCGGATGAGGTGGTTTAATTGCAATTGTCGTGCCAGTAATGGGCGCGGGGGCGGGGGCGGAAGATGGAACCACAGATGAACACGGATGGACACGGATAAGACGCAGAAATTGTTCGACTGCGCAGGCAGGCAGACAGCGCGGGCTCAATTAGACTGCTGACACCACCTCCCCTGCCTTTGTGTCTCGCTGATGAACTCATTTCGTTCGTCCGGTCATCCGTGTTCATCCGTGTTCATCTGTGGTTCACTCCCTCTTCCCCGCCTTTCGCGTGTTTCATCCCAAGGAATAGCGGAAGCGCGACGTGGGCGGGCGCGGACGTTGCAGCGCCGGAAAAACTCACCCGTGCGTGCGGCAGGATGACCGGCACCGCAAGGGATGTTCCCTGCCCGGTCGCCACGGATTGTCAGGTATGCCGCATCGACGCGCGGAGAAGGAGCATGCGTCATGGCAGCGAAACGCGGAGGATCGTCAGGGGGTCGCAGCGGCGGAAGTAAATCGGGACGCGCGGGCAGCGGAGGCGGCGGCAAGCGAGCGCGCTCCAGCGCCGGCGGAAACAGCGGCGGCGGCGGCGGAACGCGCGCCCGCGCGAGCAGCGGCGGCAGCAGCGGCGGCGGATCACGTGCCCGCGCAGGGAGTGGCGGCGGCGGAACGCGATCTCGCGCCGGCGGCAGTGGTGGTGGCGGCGGCAGCGGCGGACGCGGGGGTGGTTCGCGAAGCGGCGGCGGTGGCGGCCGAGGCGGATCACGCAGCGGCGCGCGAGCGGGCGCGATGTAACGTCACCAAAGAAGCTCGCGGACCATTGTGTTGTTCGGCTCCGAGTCCGCGCGGGTTCTCGTGCGAAGGATATGACGCGGCGCCCCACCGGATCCTGCTGGTGGGGCGTCGTGGTTTTTGGGGATTTATAGAAATCCGGGTGGGCCTTCGGCCCGACCGCTACGCAAAGAGAGGGTGTCGATCACCACTCTTCAATCAACCTCATTCACTCGACACCCTCATTCACCCGATTGTTGTCCGCGGTGAGTCTGTCAGGGGGATTCCGGTCGCGGTGCGGGCTTGCTCGACGGTGACTTCGGACTTGAACGCGAACGCGCGGATTTCCAGCGCCGCATCGGAGCCGAGATGGACGGTTTTGAAGCCGCACGTCACCAGCATCCGGCCCAGCGTGTTCATGGAAAAACCGGTCTTGTGGGCGAAGAAATCGTTGCCCGTGCGCTCGATCTCGACGTGGTAGCCGAAAAGAACATCGCGGACGAGGATTGGCGAAAGGCCGTCGACGACGTAGAGGACATCGTCAAGGTCGAGCTTTCGTTGCACGACGGCATGCATGACGCCCAGAACATCCGGCACGCGGATGTCGGCGAAGCCGTTCGGCTTGAGGACGTGAAGAAAGCCGCGGCAGACGCGCTCGGCGTCGTGGCGATGGTAATGCTCGAGGTTGTGCGAGCAGTAGATGGCGTCGTAGGAGTTTTTCGGCAGCTTCGTCATCTCGCGCGCGTCCATGATGATGTCGGGACTGCCGGCGGGATCGATGTCGAGCAGGACTTGAAGCCAGCCGGCGTAAATTTCCGGGATGGGAATTTTCCGGCTGCCGCCGCCGACGTTGAGGACACTGCGCATGGGCGGAAGTTTAGCGGAAGCGATCCGTCAATGCTGAAGCGCCGCCGACCACTTCTCGATCGTTTCGCGCAGGCGGCGAACTTCGTCCGGGCGCTGCGACGCGAGGTCGGTTTGCTCGGTCGGGTCGGCCTTGATGTTGAAGAGCTGGGGTGGGCTGTTCGCGTCCTGCGGGAGGATCAATTTCCAATCGCCCTGCCGCATCCAGCGATGCGTCATGCTCAACTCCGGCTTGTCGAGCGCAGCGGCGGCGTGCGTGAAAATCTCGCCGAAGACGGCGTCGCGCGGGAGCGATTTTTCCTTGCCGGTCGAGATGTCGAGCAGGCTCAGGCCCTGCATCGTCTTCGGGATCTCAACGCCGCACGCGGCGAGGATGGTGGACGGAAGATCGAGGCTCGAGACGAGATCCTCGTGCCGGGCCGCTTTCACTTTGCCGGGCCAGTTGACGAGGACCGGCGTGCGCAGGCCGGCGTCGTAGGGGCTGCGCTTGCTGCGCGGGTCGAATTTGTCTCTCGCGCGCGGGTCCTGGATCCAGCCGTTGTCGATGACGAAGAGGATCAGCGTGTTCTCGCGCAGGTTTTTCTGGTCGAGGTGGTCGATGAGCTTCCCGCAGGTTTCGTCGAACCATTCGCACATCGCGTAATACGCGGCGACGTTGGGCGAATCGGTTTTGGCGGCGTATTTTTCGAGAAATCGCTTCGGCGGGTTGTGCGGCGTGTGCGGCATCATCGGGGCGTACCAGACGAAGAACGGTTTTTTCTCCGCGGCGTTGCGGTCGATGAAGTCGAAGATGGGTTTCATCGTCTCGCGACCGATGACCAGCCCGGCATCGCCATGCCGCCCCTTCTCGGTCATGCCGTCGGTGAAGCCGGCATTCGAATAGTGCCCTTCCCAGAATTTTCCGGTCTGCAAGCTGGCGTAGCCGGCGTCGGCGAGCAGGCGCGGCGCGGTCGGCACGTTTTTGATGAAAGGATGCGTCGCCGAGCGATCTTTCTCGGTGGGGAAATCGTTACAGCAGATTTTGTGCTGCGTGCCGTAGAGGCCCGTGAGAAGCGACGCCAGACTCGCGCGGCAGAGGGACGAGGGGACGTAGCCGTTGGGAAAGACCGCGCTTTCCTTCGCCAGCGCATCAAGCCGCGGCGTTTTGATGACCTCGTGCCCCATGAAGGAAAAATCGCCCCACCCCTGGTCGTCGCTGATGATCAGAATCACATTCGGCCGCTCGGCGGCGCCCGCGCCCGTGCCCGCGCCCGCGACAGCGGCGGCCCCCGCCCCCGCGGCTGGCGTGACGGCAACGACGACGAGCGATCCGATCCACAACGACAGCAGCACGAATGTTCGCATGGTGGGATTACGGCCGCGGCGTGCCGCTCGTTGTCGGCTGTGTGCCGGCGGCGCCCGGCGCGAGTCGGCGGATGCGTTTTTCGGCGCGAAACTCCTCGAGGTTATCCTGGCGCAGGACCGAGACCGGCACGTGAATCATGCGCGGCCCGGTCGGACCGCCCTGGTCCTGCCCGCGAACGGTCGCGGCGAGGACGCGGACGGCTTCATAGCCGATGCGGTACTGGCCCTGCACGATCGACGCCTGCACGGTCCCGGCTTCGACGCCGGCCTGCGTGTCCGGGCTCTCGTCGAACGCGATGATTTTTATCTTTCCGCCGCTCTTTCCGCCGGACTTTCCGCTTTGCTCGATCCCGCCCAGCGCCACTCCCGCGCTGTAGCTCCACAGCGCGACGATGCAGTTGGTCTCCGGGTGCGCCTTGATGGCGTCGGCGATGAGCGTCTTGCCCTTCGCGACGTCGGCGCCGTCAAGCACCGTCGCGACGATCGTGTACTTCGGACCTTTCAATGGCGCATCGACCGGGTCGGCGGCGTGGGTGCGGTTGTAGGGACGATCCAGCAGCGTGTCGATCACACCCTGGCGGCGCTCGCGGCCATTGACGGTGCCGAGACTGCCGACGGAGATGATGACCGCCCCGCCGTCCGGCAGCGCGTCACGCACTTCTTCCGCGGCCCACGCGCCGGCGGCGTAGTCGTCGGTGCCGACGAACGCACGGCGTTTGGAGTCGGGCGCGTCGGAGTCGAAGGTGAACAGCACCGTCTTCGCCGCCGCCTCATCGAGCAGCGCCGCCTGCGCCTGCGGGTTGTTCGGGCTGATCGCGATCCCGTCGACGCCCTTGGCCAGCAGATCGCGCACGTGCTTGGATTGCGCCTCCACCTCCGGCGTCGAGCGGATCGCGGTCAGGTCGACCTTCCACTCCTCCGCGGCGTCCTGCGCGCCGCGCATGACCGGATCCCAGAACGGGTCATCGTTCCAAGTCACGATCGCCAGCTTCACCGGCCGCACCGAACCGCCCTGCTGCCACATGTAAATCCCGAACGCGACGGCGCAGCAGATCAGGACCGTGAGGATGAACGGCACCCGACTCCGCCGCTCGTCGTCATTCGCCCTGGCCGATGGAGATGGCATCGTCGATTGCTCGGTCATCTTGCGCCTCCGAAGTGTGTGCGGATCGGCAAGATGTTAACACGCGGTGCGTCGAAGGCGTCAAGATTTAGCGATGCGTGGCGCGGCGAGTGACTCACTCGGGCGACAGCGCGGCGAAGTTTGAGCGAATCGCGTGAGTCATTCGCCGCCGCGCGAAAAAACGCGGATGCGGTTTGCCGCCACGCCCGTCACGCCTGCCGCGTTTTGGGTCGGCGACGACTTTGGACTCATCCGAGGGTCGCCTCGTGCGGCGGCCGGTCTGGGCCGAGACGTTTTTTATTGCTGGCCCGGCCCGGAGTTGGGCGAAGAAATTTCGCGCCGTGCGCGAAAAACAAGGAGTTATGAACGTCGGCCGGAGTGGTAGGAATTCGCAATTTTGACCGCTGAACCGCCGGGTTAACCGCTTAACTTTCCGTTAAACACCCGGCCGAGCACGTGGCGACACTGAAATCCTCCCAAACAGCGCCGCCAGCCTCTCGCCCGCCGACGCGTTTTCGCTTCGCGGCGACGATCCGCGCCGACGATTCGCGCGAAGTTGCGGGTGGTTAACAAACCTGCGTTGGCGACGTCGGCGTGCGGCAAGGCGTTAAGATGCCGTCGACCAATCGATGCAGGAGGAGAACTCCGCGTGCGAGAAACGAGCGCGAAGCCCGGCGAAATAAGACCGCGCGATGCTCTTCATCAAAGAAAACATATGGAGGAAGCAGCCGCGACTCGACTGTCTTCGACACTGAGCTTTCTTCGAGCCTGAGCCTCAGAGCCGAAGGCAGACGAAGCGAGCTCGCCGAAGTCCGCGCGGCGGGATTCATCGACCTGCGGTCGATATGCGTGGAGCGGGAAAAGAGGTCAGCGGCTGTCTTGATTTTCAAGCCATCCGACATGTGACGCTCCTGTTCTGTTGGACTTGCGCATTCTACAATGACGACTCGATGACGCTGGATTACCGCAACCCGAGCCATGGGCCGAGGCAACGCTCAAGACATTGGAGGACGCTAGTCGGTTGGTTTGTCGGTGTGGTCGTTGTGCTGGTGCTGATGTCGCTGATTCTGATTCCCAGCCTCGGCCGCGCGCGCGAGTCGGCTAACCGGATCAAATGCGCGAGCGGCCTTCGGCAGATCGGACAGGCGGCGATGTTTTATGCGAACGATCACGGCGGTCAACTGCCGGCGGACCTGCCGACGCTCCTCGAGACACAGGACATCACCGCCGAGGTCTTCACGTGTCCCTCTTCGGAGGTAGACACGGCGACCGGCCCGACGACGCAGCAGATCGTAGCATCGCTGCTCGCCGGCGATCATCTGAGCTACGCCTGGACGGGGGCCGGGCTGACGACGACGACCGCGCCCGCGGATGCTGTTCTCGCCTTCGACCTCGAGCGTCACGTCCCCAAAGACAACGTCAAAACCACCGGATTCAATGTCCTTCTTTTCGACGGCTCCGTCACGTTTGTGAATGAGGCGACCGGCAAGGCGATCTGGGCGCAGTTCGTATCGGGCGTACGGCCGATTCGCCTGTCGGTGCATGCCACGTCCGTCACCACGTTGCCCGCGTCCGCTCCGTGACCGAAGGATTCGAAGGCGGATTCAAAGGGATCAGCGGCTGTCTTGATTTTCAAGCCATCTGACATGTGACGCTCCTGCTTTGCTTGACTTGCGCATTCCACATCTGCCCGGTCTTCACCATCGCATTCAGCATCGTCAGCAGCTTGCGCATGCACGC
>JAXDMN010000412.1:0-8124 GCA_034666045.1 Phycisphaerales bacterium
TTCCTCGGAAGCGTCCCAGCGACCGGTAACGGACTTGCCCTATTCTCTCGGAAATTGCCCGGTTCAAACACCCAACCGTGCTCACGACGGGTGAGCCCGCAAAATTTACCGCCGGGTTGTTCCCGCGGCAAGTAAAAAACAGTGACTAACCATGGGCGCTGCGCCATCGTCACGATGAAGCGGCATTCATTGGGGTTCGGCGCGCCGCCGGGTTGCGGCGGCGCTGTCCGAGCCTGTTGTGGGGATCACGCGACGGGAATTCTGGTAGCACGGCGCGGGCCGCACCTCCTCGCTGGCCCGCCTTGCCTACCGAGATTAACCGCGACGGAATTGCCGGCGGAAAAGACAGCGGGCGTCTCCGCGCTGTGACCCCCGCCGAGGGGGAGAGTGTGTCTCGCTTGCTGGGTGAGCGGTCTTGCTTGTTCCTCTCCGTTTGTCCTCGCGATTCGTCCTGTCGGCGGCGGCGACCGATGTGGTGTTGACCGCAACGCAACACCACTCGGCCAGCCGCTGCCGACACGAAACGAGAGCGGCGGTCAACGAACGCCGCGCGTCTTGTCGGCTGTCGCTGCGGCGGGAGGGCCGCACGCAGCAACAGCTTGTTCCTTTGAAAGTTCTCGTTTGCTGTTTGAAGTCCCACGGCTGCCACACAGCAACACGAGGACTAAAGCAACAGGTGTGCCGTAGCCCATTTCGCTGGAATCGCAGGGAAAAGCGCGTTCGCCGCCCGTGCGGCCGCTCACAAAGTGAGCAGGTGGTTAGCCGGCTTGACCATCACGCCTAGTTTTTGCCACCGCTTTCGCGGCCGGACTTGCGCGAGAGGCTCAAGCGAGCGCATTTGTCCCGCGCGCGCAATAGCCGTAAAATGCGTTGCTTTCCCGAGATAGCCCCCGTGGACATCGCGCGCGAGCGCGGGTGAGAGTCGGACCGGAGACGTATGCAGATTCGGAATTTCTCGATCATCGCCCACATCGACCACGGCAAGAGCACCTTGTCCGACCGGCTGCTCATGCGCGCGGGCGCCATCACCGAGCGCGAGTTCAAGGAGCAAATCCTCGACGACATGGATCTCGAGCGCGAACGCGGAATCACGATCAAGGCGTCCGCCGTCACCGTTTTTCATGAGCACAACGGCGAGAAGTTCATGTTGAACTTCATCGACACGCCGGGACACGTCGACTTTCACTATGAAGTTCAAAAGGCATTGCAGGCGTGCGAAGGGGCGATTCTCGTCGTTGACGCGACGCAAGGCGTGCAGGCCCAGACGGTCGCGAACGCTTATGCCGCCATCGATGTCGGGCTCGAAATCATCCCGGTCATCAACAAGATCGATCTTCCCGGTGCGCGGCCGGACGAAGTCGCGGAAGAGATCGAACAAGTGCTCGGCTTCCCCGCCGAGGATGCCATCCTCGTTTCGGCAAAGACCGGCCAGGGGATCGATGAGCTGCTCGCGCTGCTGTGCGAAAAGCTTCCCCCGCCGCGCGGGTTGCCGGACAAGCCCACGCGCGCGCTGATCTTCGATTCAATCTACGACGACTACCGCGGCGTCATCGTTTATGTGCGCGTCGTCGATGGCGAGCTGCGGAAAGGCCAAAAAATCCGCCTGATGGGCAACGGCACCGAGCACCAGATTTCCGATCTCGGCAAGCTGATCCCGCGCCCCGCGCGCGTCGCGTCGATCGGCACCGGCGAGGTCGGCTTCGTCGTCGCCGCCATCAAAGATCTCCACGACGTCCGAATCGGCGACACCGTCACCGACGCGCAGAACCCCGCCCCGGAAGCGCTGCCCGGCTACAAGCCGATCCAGCAAATGGTCTATTGCGACTTTTATCCCGGCGGCAAAACGCAATACGACGAGCTGCGCGACGCGATGGATCGTCTCCAGCTCAACGACAGCTCGTTCACCTTCGAGCCGGAATCATCCGATGCGCTCGGCTTCGGTTTCCGCTGCGGTTTCCTCGGCCTGCTGCACATGGAGATCATCCAGGAGCGGCTCGAGCGTGAGTTCAACATCGAAGTCATCCAGACCGCGCCGACGGTCACGTACGAAGTGCTCATGACCGACGGCAGCACGATCCGCATCGACAGCCCGAGCGAACTGCCGAACCTCACGCATGTCGCCGAGATCCGCGAGCCATACATCCAGATGAACCTCATCCTTCCCGCGGACAGCGTCGGCGCGATGATGAAGCTCTGCGAGGATCGTCGTGGCACGTACAAGAAAACCGAGTACATCGGCGCCACGCGCGTGATGCTTCAGTACGAAATGCCGCTGGCCGAGGTAATCTACGATTTCTACGAGCGCCTGTAGAGGTCCACGAAGGGCTACGGGACGATGGACTACGAGCTGATCGGCTTCCGCCACGGCGATCTCGTCAAGATGGACATCCTCGTAAACGGCGACCGCGTCGACGCGCTGTCGGTCATCGTGCACAAAGAACACGCCGAACCGCGCGGCCGCAAGCTGCTCGTCCGCCTGAAAGAAGAAATCTCCCGTCACCTCTTCGAAATCCCCCTGCAAGCAGCGATCGGCGGCAAAGTCATCGCGAGAGAGACGATCAAGTCCGTCGGCAAAAACGTCACCGCCAAATGCTACGGCGGCGACGTCTCGCGCAAGCGCAAGCTGCTGGAGAAGCAAAAGGAGGGCAAGAAGCGCATGAAGCGCGTGGGCAGCGTCGACATCCCCCAGGAAGCGTTCATGGCGATATTGGAGAGCGGGGATTAAGATTTGCCTTCCCTGGAAACCTGAACAAATGAACGACCGCATCACCATCGACGCGAAGATTCAACACGGCAAGCCGGTGATCCGCGGCACGCGCGTTCCCGTTGCGCGCATTGTCGGTGGTCTGGCCGGCGGAATGAGCTGGGCGGAGATCGAATCCGAGTACGGCGTCACGGCGGACGATATCCGCGCCGCGCTGGAATTCGCCAGCGAGTTGATTGAGAACGCTGCACCGCGGCGCACGCTCGACCGCGTGTTAGGCATTGCGCGCGGGACCACGCCGCCGCCCGACGATGCCACCGTCAAGCGCTGGATTGAAGAGCACCGCCAGGAAAAATACGGATGATGCGCGTCGTGTCGGACGCGAACATCGTGCTCGACGTGCTGCTGAAGCGCCGGCCGTTGGACGCGTGTTTACACCGCGCCGATTGGATTGCGGGGATTGAGCGACGCCTTTGATATAATGAAGGGGACGATGTCCACCGAAGCCCGTCAGATCACGGCCGAGGACCTCTGGAACATGCCCGGCGACCAACGCCGCGAGCTGGTGAGGGGAGAACTGCGCACCATGGCACCGGCGGGATTCGAACACGGCGCGATCATCACCAATCTTGCGTTTCTGCTCACCAAGCACGTGCGCGAGCACAAGCTTGGGTTCGTGCTCGGGGCCGAGACTGGGTATGTACTCGCCCGCAATCCCGACGTCGTGCGCGGGGCGGACGTCTCGTTCGTTCGCGCTGAGCGTGTTCCGGAGTCCGGGCCGACCGTCAGGTTCTTCGAGGGCGCGCCCGATCTCGCGGTCGAAGTCATTTCTCCCAGCGATTCGCTCGAAGAACTCGAGGAGAAGGTCGGCGACTACCTCGACGCCGGCACGCGGCTTGTCTGGGTCGTCAATCCGCGCACCCGCACCATCGCCGTCCACCGATCTACCCGCGAACCGCAAGTGCTGCGGGAGAATGACGCGCTCGACGGCGAAGATGTCATCCCCGGTTTTCGGTGTCAGGTCACCGAAGCGTTCGTTTGACCGCCATCGATCGCTCGCCACAATCACATCAAATGACCGAATCACAAGATCAACCGCAGCCGCCGGCGAGGCCGGCGCAGGTGTTGTCTTATGCGTCGCCCGGGTCGGCGCCGATGCAGGCGGCGGGGTATACCGGGTTGTGGCGGCAGGGGGATCGCGTGGTGGCGACGCGCGATGCGGATCTTGGCGATGCGTGCGTCAAATGCGGCGCGGCAGCCTCCGGGTGGCGGTGGAATAAGACGCTCTACTGGCACGAGCCGTGGCTGTACGTGCTGATCTTTTTCCCTGGGCTGCTGATTTACGCGATCGTCGCGCTGGCGCTCCGCAAGGGCGCGAAAGTGAGCGTGGGCTTGTGCCCGGCGCATCGCAAGCGGCGGAACACCGGGATCCTGCTGGTCGTGCTGCTGACGCTGCTCGGCATCGTGAGCATGATCGGCGGGATGATCATCGCGTCGGACAAGAACGGGGAGTGGGGCTTCCTCGGCGTGCTCGCGGGGTTCGGGATGATCATCGCCGCGGTGATTATCGGAAACACGATGACGCGCGTGCTGACGGCGAAGAAGATCGACGACCACTATGCGTGGTATGGCGGCGCGTCTGAAGTCTATTTGCGCACGCTCGACAGCATCGGCTGACGCGCGCGGCGCGCCGCGAAGACGAATTCGCCCGATGGTCATTGCCGCCGGGCCGGCTGCGTTGGCCGCGTTTTGGGTCGCCGATGAACTTCAAGTCGGGGGCGGTGCGAATCGTGCGGCGGCCGGGTTCTAATGACGCGTTTTTACTGATGGCCGGGCCGACGGTTGCGGCGGTTTTTCGGGCGATTCGGCGAAAAATAAGGACTTATGAACGTCGGCCGGAAAGGTAGGAGATGACGGCGAGCGACTTTTCATCGTCGCCGCGCGCCGTCCGCGCCATCGGACTGGGTGAGGTGTTGTGGGACTTGCTTCCGACCGGCAAACAGCTCGGCGGCGCGCCGGCGAATTTTTCATTTCACGCGCGGCAGTTGGGCGCGCGGTCGGCGGTGGTCAGCGCAGTGGGACGGGACGCGCCGGGCGATGAAATCTTCGCGCGGCTGGGCGAACTCGGCATCGACACGCAGCACGTCGCCGTCGACGACCAACATGCGACCGGCGTCGTCACCGTCACGCTCGACTCCGCCGGCGTGCCGTCTTATGTCATCGAGCCGGGCGCGGCGTGGGATTTTCTTCCCGCCTCGCCGGCGTTGATGGACGCGGCGCGCGACGCGGACGTGGTTTGCTTCGGCTCGCTGGCGCAGCGCTCGCCGATGTCGCGCGAGACGATCCGCGCGTTCCTCCGCGCCACGCCGCGGGATTGCCTGCGCATCTTCGACATCAACCTGCGGCAGAGTTTTTACGACGCCGACGTGATCCGCCACTCGATGCAACTCGCGAACGTGCTGAAGATCAACGACCAGGAACTCCCTGTCGTCGCAAAGCTGCTCGATTATGCTGGGAACGAAGCGATTGTCGTCCGCCGGCTGATCGAGGACTTTTCACTCCGCCTGATTGCGTTGACCCGTGGCGAGAGGGGAAGCACGCTGGTCGCGCTGGACGAAACGAATGGTCATCCGGGCTTGCCGGCGAAGCTCGTCGACACGGTCGGCGCCGGCGATGCGTTCACGGCGGCGGTGGCGATCGGGCTGCTGCGCGGCGAATCGCTGCCGCGCATCAATCATGCGGCGAATCGGCTGGCGGCGTATGTCTGCTCGCAGGCGGGGGCGACGCCGGCGATTCCGGATGCGCTGCGGGCATCGTTGTGGGAGTGAGAACGCGCTGATGCTGACGATCCTCGTCCTCGTTCGCAACACGCGCGGCTTGGCCGCGAGCTGCGTGCAATCGCTGCTCGAGAGCGTCGCCGCGCTGGGATTGGCGAAGGGGCAGGTCGAGTACGTGCTGATCGACGATTTTTCCGATCCGTCGGCGGGCGTGGTCGCGATGTTCCGCGAGGTCCGCGCCGCGGCGGCGCCGTCGGACGTGCGCATCATCCGCTTCAAGTCGCACCGGCACTACGCGTACGGGATGGCGCTGGGCCTGTCGCTGGCGCGCGGGGCGGCGGTGTTGTTCATCAGCCATGACATGGTCGTCACGCCGGCGTGCATCAAAACGCTGCTGGAAGTGGCGGCGAGCGACGCGACGATCGGGATCGTCCGCCCGATTTCGACGCACATGGATTGCGCGCGGCACACGGAACTCGCGCCGCCGGCGCGGACGCCGCTGCGCGATGGCGGCGACGTCGCGGCGTTCTCGAAGATGGTCGCGCGGCTGCGCGGGCTGGAGACGGATTATCCGCTGCTGCTGGTCGGCGACGCGATGTTGATCCGCCGCGCGGTGATCGATCGCATCGGCGTGTTCGACACGCGCTTCTTCGGGTTCATGGCGGACATCGATTACGGCTTTCGCGCTCGCCGAGCGGGATGGCGGGCCGTGACGGCGCTGGGGGCGTGGCTGTACCATCAGGGCGGCGGATTTCGTAAGAGCACGATCGCAACCTCCGGCGCTGAAGCGGAAGCTGAGCTGGCGCGGCAGAACATGTTGGATACGGCCGCCGCGTGGGCGGTGCTGCGGCGGAAGTGGGCGGCGGCGTCGCTGCCGGAGACGTTCCAGCAGCTTGATGGGCCGCACGTGGCGCGGCTGGCGGCGCTCCCGCCGGATGCGGTGGACCATCAGCCGCCGATCGCGATCGATCGCGAAGTGTGCGAGGTTTTCTAATCATGATTTCCGTGGTTCTCTCAGTGCGCAACAACAGCCAGCAGGCGGCGAATTGCCTGAGCAGCATGGCGCGGACGTTCGCGCAGCTCAAGACGGCGGTCGAGTTCATCCTGATCGACGACAACTCCGACGCGGCGCAGAACGTGCCGCAGATCTTCGAGCAGTTCCGCGCGCAGATCCGCGTCGGCGCGGCGACGCCCGGCGCGGGGCCGAAGGTGACGGCGATGCTCTTTAAGCAGCAGCAGCATTACACGCGCGCGCTGGCGTATGGATTCTCCGCGGCGCGCGGGCGGCAGGTGCTGTTCGTCAGCCACGACATGCTGCTGACGGCCGACTATGTGCGGACGCTGATGGCGGTGGCGGCGTCGGACGATTCGATCGGCCTGGTGCGCGGAACGTCGCCGTTCGTCGATTGTTTTCCCGAGCACTTCATCATCCCGCCGCTGCCGATCCGCAGCTTCGAAGATCTCGACGTGTTCGCGCGCTATGTCGCGGATTATCACGGGCTGACATGGACGGAAGACCCGATGCTGACCGGCGATTCGATGCTGATCAAGCGCGAGGTGTTCGACAAGATCGGCGTGTTCGATCCGCGTTACTTCGGGTACTTCGGCGACATCGACTTCGGGCTGCGCTTGCAGCGCGCGGGGTTCAAGATGGTCTGCGCGAAGGGCGCGTGGCTGTGGCACGAGGGACAGGGCGCGTACAAGGACCAGGCGCGGGCGACGGAGACCGATTACCAGGTCATCCACAGGAAGCGGATGGAGGTCGTCAACGCCGCTTACCAGGCGTTCCGCGCGAAATGGGACGAGACGATGCCGCCGAATTATGGAGGTACGGCGAAGCTCGATTTCGACCGTTTGCGTACCGCCAGCGTACCGCCCGCCGGAGAGTTTCAGCCTGCCGTGGCGCCTGATCCGGCGATCTGCGAGATCCGTTAAATCCGGCTTTTACACACCGCGGGGCGGCGATTTTTCCGGACATTGCGCGCGGGCAGCCCATTATCCACCTACAGCCGCGCCGCCGCCGCGCCGATATCTCTTTCGGCGGGGACGTTGCCGCGTGACATTCACGCGCGCCGCGTCCTCCAGCCGGATTAGGAGCGGTGACGTGGCAGCAAAAGGCATTCAGATCGGTCAGTTGCTCATCGAGCAGGGCACGCTCAGCGCGACGCAGGTCGAGCACATCCTGAGGGTGCAGAAGGTGAGCCACCGCCCGTTCGGCGACCTCGCCGAGCGGCTGTTCGGCATCAGCCCGCAGGCGGTCGAGGACGCGTGGGTGCAGCAGTACATGCGGATGGTCGGCACGGTCGATCTCGACGAGCAGAAGTTCGACGAGCAGTGCCTGCGCCTGCTGAACCGCCGCCAGGCGTGGCAGTTTCACGTGCTGCCGATGGCGCATTCGGACGATCAGTTGAACATCGCGACGGACACGGAGAACCTGGTTCGCGCGGTGAATTTCTCCGCGAAGAAACTGGACGAGCCGGTGTTTTTCCAGATCGCCGAGCGGGCGCAGCTTCGGGAATTTTTGATGAAGCATTATCCGGTGCCGGAGCATATCGCCAAGTATGCGGAGACGATGAAGTAATTCAGTTCAGAGAATTGAACCACGAAGTCACGAAGACCACGAAGAGCCGCTCTTCGTGGTCT
>JAXDMN010000413.1:0-7269 GCA_034666045.1 Phycisphaerales bacterium
AAATCCTCAAAGGCGTTGATCTATCGATCCGCCGAGGCGAGTACGTCTCGATCGTCGGCGCCTCGGGCAGCGGCAAATCAACACTGCTCTACCTCCTCGGCGGACTCGATCGCCCCGATCGTCGCGACGCGGACAGCCAGCCGTTCGTCCCGGAGAGCGCCGTCTTCATCGACGGCGCGAACACGCACGAGCTGAACGACACGCAGCTCGCCCTGGTGCGCAATGCGAAGATCGGGTTCGTGTTTCAATTCCATTACCTGCTCAAGGAATTCACCGCCGCGGAAAACATCGCGCTGCCGATGTTCAAGCTCGGGCGGCTGTCTCGTCACGAGGCGATGAAACGGGCGGTGAGTCTGCTCGATCAGTTCGGACTCGCGAGCAAGGCGAAGCGCCGCGCAAATCGGCTCTCCGGAGGCGAGCAGCAGCGCGTCGCGATCGCGCGGGCGCTGGCGAACGAGCCGGCCGTTCTCCTGGCAGATGAGCCGACCGGGAATCTTGATCGCAAGAACAGCGAGTTGGTGGCCGATATCTTCCAACAGTTGGCCGCGGGTGGGCAGACCATCGTCATGGTCACGCACGATACGCAACTCGCGCATCGCGCCCGGCGGATCGTTACGATGGATGACGGCAGCATCGTGACCGACCAGAGCCTCGACCACGCCCGATAAGCCCGAGTTTTCCCGGCGTTTAATTCGTCCCACGCTTCGACTAAAGTGACCCGCCCTTATGCGTATTCTGATTACCGGCGCCGCCGGATTCTTGGGTTCTCATCTCACTGACCTTCTGCTCGCGCAGGGCCACGAGATCGTCGGCGTCGATAATTTCATCACCGGCAAGCCGCAGAACATCGCGCACCTGACGGCGAATCCGAAATTCACGTTCGTCCAGCACGACGTCATCGAGCCGCCGCTGAAAATCGACGGGCCGATCGAGCGCATCTATCACATGGCCTCGCCGGCGTCGCCGGTCGGGTACGTCAAGCACCAGGTCGCGACGCTCAAGGTGAACAGCCAGGGAACGTGGAACATGCTCGAGCTCTCGCTCGAGAAAAAGTCGCGCTTCCTCCAGGCCAGCACGAGCGAAACCTACGGCGACCCGGCCGTTCATCCGCAACGCGAAGATTATTGGGGCAACGTCAATCCGATCGGCCTGCGCAGCATGTACGACGAGGCCAAGCGCTTCAGCGAAGCGTGTACGATGGCGTATCACCGCGAGCGCAAGGCCGACACGCGGTTGATAAGAATTTTCAACACCTACGGCCCGCGGATGGACCCGTACGACGGCCGCGTCGTCATCAGCTTCATCCGCCAGGCATTGAATGACGAACCGATCACCGTTTTCGGCGACGGCAGCCAGACGCGCAGCCTGTGCTACGTGACGGACCTGGTGCGCGGCATCAACCTCGTGATGGAGAACGATTTTCACGAGCCGATCAACCTCGGGAATCCGGAAGAGATCACGATCCTTCAGATCGCGAAGCAGATTTTAGAATTGATCCCGCACAGCAAGAGCAGGATCGTCCACCAGCCGATGCCGCCGGACGATCCAAGGGTGAGGTGTCCGGATATCACGCGGGCGAAGCAGATTTTGGGATGGCAGCCGACGATTTCGCGGAAGGAAGGGTTCGCGAAAATGATCGAGCATTATCGGGATCAGCTTGTGACGAAGTAGTCCAAACCGCGTAGTCCTACCGCGCCTCCATTCGTCGAACGGAGCGCTCCATTTAGCCGCGTCGCTTGCGACGCGCGTTTCGTTCTAGCGATCAACGCGCCCACATGAAAACGCGCTTCGCAAGCGAAGCGGCTAAATGAAAGTGCGAGTCGCGCGCCCGCGATCGCGCTAAGGAAGCGCCTCCAGCGTCCGTTCCCACCTGGGCAGATAAAAGTCATCCGCATCGAGCGAGTAGAGCACGCGCGACGACCGCCCGGTGATGTTTTCCCGCGGGACGAACCCGAAATAGCGCGAGTCGCCGCTGTTGTCGCGGTTATCGCCGAGGACGAAGTAGTGGTCCGCTGGCACGGTGACCGCGGCGAAGTCGCGCCGGGCGGGCAGGGCGGGCGTGACGATGATCGGGTGCGGGCTCGAGGCGCCGGACAGCGTCTCGGTCGCAAAGATCCGTCCTCCGATGACGCCGGCGGGCGCGAGCGCGAGGTTGGCGGGCTGGCCGTTGATGTAGAGCAGGTTGTTAATCATGCTGACCGTTTCGCCCGGCAGCGCGACGACGCGCTTAACCAGGCGTTCCCCGTCGGCCGGCGAATGGAACACGATCACGTCGCCGCGCTGCGGCGCGGACCAGTCCGCGACGTGCCATGTCGTGAACGGCACGCGCAAGCCATACGCCATCTTGTTCACGAAAATCCGGTCGCCTTCGACGATCGTCGGGTTCATCGAGCCGGTCGGGACGATGTTCCAATCCGCGATGGCGGAGCGAAACGAAGTCACGACGAGGACAACGAGCACGACGGGAGCGAGGTGCCGCTTGGTCCATTTTCGCAGTCGGGGTGTCATGTCGGATTCCTCTCAAAGCGGAAAATCACGCGACTGCGTCGCGTATCGGACTCAAAGAGTCCGGCTCCGTCGCTTGCGCGAAATATCCGTGCTGCACGGATCATCATGCGCCGCGCAACATCCGGTTTCACCGCTTTCAAACTCCTTGAAAGCTTGCTTCCAGAGCTTTCACCGCGAAGAATGTTTCAGTAGTTACTGAAACACAGGAGCAGATGCAGTGACCACCGCCACCCCAACGACCGACGGACCGACCAGCAGCGCGACCACAACCACGACGCCGCCGGCGAAAAAAACCGCCTCGCCGGTCGAGCGACAGCTTTGGACCGCGCAGGACCTGTTCATCCGTCGCTGGGGCGAGATGGGGCAGACGTGGGGGATCAACCGCACGATGGCCGAGATCCACGCGCTGCTCTACATCACCGCGCAGCCGCTGTGCACCGACGACGTGATGGAGCGGCTCAATATCAGTCGTGGCAACGCGAGCATGAGCCTGCGGGCGCTGTGCGATTGGGGCATCGTCCGCCGGTTGCACAAGCGCGGCGAACGCCGCGAGTATTTCGAGAGCCTCGGCGACGTGTGGGAGATGTTCAGCCTGATCGCCGCGGAACGGAAACGCCGCGAGATGGACCCGGTGCTCGAAACGATCCGCCAATGCCAGCAGATGCTCGACGAAGCCAGTCTCGGCAAAGCCGCCGCCAAGCGCAAAGACGTCCAGGCGACGCGAAATCGCCTCGCTGGCATGGAAGAGTTCATGGCCGTCACCAACAAAATCTTCCAACAATTCATCGGCAACGCCCGCAGCGGTCTCACGCGCGTGGTGAAAGTGCTGCTGAAGGCATTTTGATTTGATTGCAGCCTGGCGTCTCACCCGAGCATCCAGCCCGGGCTAATCCTTCGCCGCGACGCGCGTCGCCTCGCCCACTGGCGGCGGTAGCGCGCCCGGCTCGGTCAGCATCCGCGTCACTTCGTCGACAATCTGCTGCGGCTCGGTGAGCCGGCCGGCGCCGACGTTGCGGCAGGCGAGCCAGCCGGCCTCAGGCCCGATGAAGCGGTAGCCGAGGCTCGACAGCTTCGCGACGTTTTCCTGCGCGATCGGATGATCCCACATGCGGTGATTCATCGCCGGCGCGAAGACGACCGGGCAGGCGCTCGCGGCGACCATCAGGCTGACGAGATCATCGCACAGCCCGTGCGCGATCTTCGCCAGCGTGTGGCTCGTCGCCGGCGCGACCAGCATGAGATCGGCCCGTTCGGTCAGTCCGATATGCTGCGTGTCGCCCGGGTCGGCGAGGCTGAAGATATCGGTCCGCACCTTTCGGCCCGATAACGCCTCGAACGTCAGCGGCGCGACGAAGTTCTGCGCCTCCTTCGTCATCACGACGGTGATGCCTGCGCCGAGCTGCACGAGCTTGCTGACGACGTCGGCGACCTTGTAGCAGGCGATCCCGCCGCACACGCCGACGATGATCTCGCGACCCTTCAGGCGGGCGGGAACGGGCTCACTTTGCGGCGGCATGACGGGATCGTTCATCGCTCGCAATTGTACACGCGCCGCGCGATCTTTCCTCACTTACCACGCGAGCGACTCCGAGCCCGCACAGCCGTCATAAACCGCACGCTGGGCCGCAAAACACGGCGGAATTCGCTGAAAGTGCTTGCCGGGGCGGTCGATCAAAGTGGTGGCGGGCAAGGGTGAGAACGCGAGTGGAACCGTGAGAGGCGCGCCAGTGGGTTGGAGAGGGCACGACGATGGACATTCTTGAAGCGGTTCGAAGCGACTTCGTCACGGCGGCACTGCCAGAAGACGTGCGCGAGATCATCGCGATGCTGAACGGACGGCAGCCGAGCAGCGACCTCGTCGATCGCCGCCAGGCGACGCGTCATGAACATAACGTTCGCGCCGCGGTCGAGATCGGCGATTCGTCCCACGGCGGCGGCAACCAGACCGTCTACACGCGCGACGTCAGCTCGTGGGGCATCGGTTTCATCTCCCGGATGCCGCTGCCGCCCGGATCGAACGCGATGCTGCACATCGACGGCGCGCATGGACGCCCGCTGCGATTGATGTGCTGCGTGCTTCGTTGCCGTGAGGTGCTGCCCGGATGGTTTGAGGGTGCGGCGCTGCTGTTCAATGAAGAGCCGATGCTCGCGCCGCCGACGCCGCATCATCGCGCGGGGTAGAGAAACGAACAACTGAATCTCCGTGTGACCGCTGCGTGCTCGATGGACCCGACCACGCAGCGGTCGTGTTTTTAGGCCGATGCGTGCTCGGGTGTGGCGACAAATCGAGAAGTCGTCATCCTGAGGTACTCCGAAGGATCTGGCGCCAAACGACGAGGAACGCAGATCCTTCGGGGTACCTCAGGATGACAATGCGTTGAAGTCAAAACACTACAGCAAGAGCGCGCGCTGCATGGGAGGGTGCCCCAGCATCCGCGCCGCGCTCGCGCAGCAAAAGACCTCGGCGCATCGCGTGCGAGCGATGCGCCGAGGTCTCCTACTAACGCGAAGGCGCAAGCGACTGCTGTCGCGTTCGGCGCTGTTTAGTTGCGCGTTCCCGGCCGATCCAGACCACTGCCTTCGTAGTCGATCGCGATCTTGTCCTGGAGGATTTCCTGGATCACGACCTCGAGGTCGGTCAGGTTCCCGCGCTCGACCAGCGGGCGCGCACCGTCCATCAGCTCCAGCATCCGCTTCTGGATCAACGCCGTAAGCTTGAACCGTCCGCCGACCTTGTTCACGATCTCGTCGCTCTTCAATGCTTCAATCATGTGCTTTAAATTCCTCCGGCTCGTTTGTGCTTGATGATCTTTTCGATTTCCTCGACCGCGCGGTCGAGGGTGTCATTGATGACCATGTAATCGAACGTGCGCGACCCCTTGGCCATGTGGATCTCGCGCTTGGCCGCTCGAAAACGCTTGTTGATGTCCTCGGGACTGTCGCGGTCGCGGTCGATCAGCCGCTTCAGTAGTGTAGGCTCGTCCGGGGGCAGAATGAAAATCAGCAGGGCGTCCGGGTAGTGGTGCCGCACCTGCATCGCCCCTTGGACGTCGATTTCGAGCAATACGTCGCGACCTTCCTTCAGATAATCGAGGGCCGGGTGCTTCGGCGTCGCGTAATAGTTGCCGTGCACCTGCGCGTATTCGAGGTACTTGTCGCTGTCGAGCCGGCGGAAGAACTCCGGCTTGTCGATGTGCTCGTATTCCTTGCCGTCCTGATCCTCGCCCGGCTGCTTGGGGCGTGTCGTCACGCTGACGGTGTAGGAGATGTCCATCTCCTTCTCGAGCCGGCGCGAAATCGTGCTCTTGCCCACGCCGGACGGTCCGACGAGGACGATGAGCAGGCCGTGATGTTTCGTTTCGATTGCCATCACTCGACGTTCTGCACTTGCTCTTTGAGCCGATCGATCGCGCCTTTGATCTCCACGATGTGCCGCGCGATCGTCGCGTCGTTCGCCTTTGACGCGATCGTGTTCGCCTCCCGCAGCATCTCCTGCGTGATGAAGTCGAGCTTTCGCCCCGCATGTTCGTCACTTCGGCATGCGTGCTCGAACGCTTCCAGGTGATGCGTCAGCCGCTGGATTTCTTCCGCGATGTCGGCGCGCTCGGCGAAGACGGCGACTTCTTTCAGAAGGTCGCCTTGGTTCACTTGCAACTCGGCCTTGCTCAATAACTGGTTCACGCGCTGCTGGAGCCGCTTGTGGTAGTCGTCGATGACGAACGGCGCGCGTTTTTGGATCTCGACCAGCGAAGTCGCGATCACGTTCACGTGCTTCATCAGCTCTTTGAAAAGCGATTCGCCCTCGCGCTGCCGCATGACGTTGAGCTTGCGGACCGCCTTGATGCTCAGGTCGCGAATCGTCGGGCCGTGGCGTTCGAGCTCGTTCGTGTCGTCGCGCGGCTCCTGGCAGACGCCGGGCAGTTGCACGAGCGCCGCGAGATCGATCGTGATCAGACGATCCAATCCCTTCACTTCCTGGAGCTGCTCCAGGTAAGCCTTCAGCGCCTGCGTGTTGATGTGGTACGCGGCCTCAGCGGAATCGGTCCGCATCTTGAGGATGTAGGTGATCGACCCGCGGCCGAGCTGCTCGCGCAGCATCACTTCCAGCTCCGGCTCGAGTCCGCTGACGTGCTCGGGGAGCTTGATGACCGGCTTGAAAAATCGGTTGTTGAGCGACCGGATCTCGCAGGAATAGTGCGTGCCATCGCGTTCGGCGGCGGCGTCTCCGAATCCGGTCATGCTGACGATCATGCGGTTGGCCTTTGCGACGGCGAGATGCGATCGACTCGATGCTGCGAAGCGCGGCTTATCTTCTTAAGGTGACTTCGGCGCGGGGGCGACCGGCTGCGGCGCCGGTTCCGCGGGCACGGGCTGCGGGAGCGACGTTTCGCCGCCCTTCGAGGGCGCGGTCGGACCGCCGGGTGCTTGGTTCCCGGTTGTTTGGTTGCCGGTTGCGCCGCCGACCGGGATCGTCGCCATCGGGGCGGCCGGCTGCGGACGGTTCGACCGGTCGTGCGCGTCCGCCAGTCGGTTCAGCGCGATCGCGGTCAGCAGGAAGACGCCGAACGCGATGCTGGTCGCCCAGGTGAGCACGTCGCCGGTCTTCGATCCGAAAGCGGTATTGCCCCCACCCCCGCCAAACGCGCTGGCCAACCCGCCGCCGCGACCCTTCTGGATCAGGATCAGCAGGATCAGGAAGACGCAAATGACGACGAAGAGGATGAAGGTGAGGTAGAGGAAGAAAGTCATGTCAGTAGTCCG
>JAXDMN010000414.1:0-5002 GCA_034666045.1 Phycisphaerales bacterium
TCCGGGTGAACTTCCTTGCCGTCGGCGGGGCAGTACATCTTTTGCTTGAGCGGAACCTTGTCCTGGTCGTGCAGGGTGCGGAAGTGAAGGCGCTTCTCGCGCACGGCGGTGAACAATCGCACGGGGATGGTGACGAGACCGAAACTGATCGAGCCACTCCAGATCGGTCGGGATGATGCTTTTTCCATAGCTCGCTCCAAGAAGAAACAGGTGGGACTTCGTCCCGACCGCTACGCGCTAAACCGGCACTTCCTTGACCACCTCGCGCGCGGATTTATCTGCGCGCAGTCCTTTGAATGACGCTTGTTGCACCAGGCCGCCCTCGGGCCAGCGGCGGTATTCGACTTCGCCGACGAGTTTCGGCTCGAGGAACATGATT
The DNA here is from genome assembly GCA_034666045.1 of Phycisphaerales bacterium. Taxonomy (GTDB): domain Bacteria; phylum Planctomycetota; class Phycisphaerae; order Tepidisphaerales; family Tepidisphaeraceae; genus JAICTV01. Next base: position 380 of record JAXDMN010000414.1, read on the forward strand.
TTATTTCCGCCGCGGCGCGCGGGCGGGAGTTTTTCCATGAACGGATTCGTCGGCCGGGACAATTTCTCGAACTGGCGCACGAGCGGCGCGTGATCGGCCGACACCAGACCGGTGCCGACGTGGCCGGCGTAATGCAGTTTTCCCGCGCCCGCGCCCGCGCAGTCGTAATAGCCGATCAGCATGGTGCCGATGCGATCGCGCAGGCCGGTCGATTCGCGGGTCCAGCCGCCGATGACGAACTCCTGCCGCTGGATGATTTTGATTTTGAGCCAGCAGCTCGAGCGTTTTCCCGGCTCATAAAAACTGTCGACGTGCTTGGCGACGATGCCTTCCAAAAAATTCTGCCGCGCGGCGTCGAGCATTTCTTTGCCGCGGTTGAGGTAGGAGGGCGTGACCATCCACGCCGGGCCGGCGAGCGTGAGCTCTTCCAGCATCACGCGGCGCTCGTGGTACGGCCTATCCATCAGATTGCGGCCGTCGAGGTAGAGCAGATCGAAGAGGACATAAAAAATCGGCACCTCGCGCGCGAGACGCGCGATCTGCGCGCCGTCATTCACGTGCATGCGCCGCTGCAGGCGCGGAAAGCTTGGGCGATCGAGAGGATCAAGCGCGACGATCTCGCCATCGAGAACCGCGCTGCGCTTGCCGAGGGCGGCGTGCAGCGCGTTCAGCTCCGGATAGCGGCGGGTGATGTCGAGCAGATTTCGACTTTCGATCAGCCACTCGTTTTTCGTGTGATACGCGATCGCGCGGACGCCGTCCCACTTGTATTCGAACGCCCACTCATTTCCCTCCGGCGGAACGTGGGCAGAGAGCAGCGCCAGCATCGGCTCGATGTGCCGCGGCATCGGATCCGCGGCGGCAGCGGCGGCGGCGGGTTTACCCGCCCCGTGCGAACGTCGGGCGCTGGAGCGCGGTCGCGGTGCATTGAGGATGGAGGATGTTCTGGCCATGCTGGGTCACGGCAGTCATCCTTGACTGACTTTCTTGGGGGGGCAGTAGCCCTTGCTGGAGATGAAGAGCAACTGGCGCGCCGGGAGCGGCGGCAGTGACATTGCTGAGGTGGGATCGACCTAAGCGGGCACGGCGACACGATTTGTCGGAGCGCGCCGCGACAGTCGAGAGAAAAGTTAGGTCGCTGATCGGGCGGTGTCGCGGCTGTGGCTGGCTTCGCCACAGCGCCCCGGCGGATGTGACGCGGCCAGCGCCGCGAGCAGTTCGTCAAACTGGATCGGCTTGCGCAGCCACTTGACGAACCCCGCGTCTCGAAAGACGGCGTCGCTCTCGAGCGGGTAGCCGGTGACGGCGATCCCGGGAATGCCGAAGCGCCGGCGCAGCTCGCGCATGAGCGCCAACCCGTCCCGCCCGGGCAGGCCGACGTCGCTCACGACAATGTCCGGCGTGGTGTTGGCGGCGCAGGCGAGGGCGGAGTCGTAACACTCCGCCGTGATCACTTCGTACCGGCGCGACAGCAGCCGCGCCAGCAGATCGCGCGTGTCCGCGTGGTCGTCTACCAACAGCACGCGGCACTGACGCTGCAAAGGCGAACCCATGCCATACCTCCCTGACCCATCTACGCCGTGCATGCAAAACGACTTGATGCCCGAAACCCGTTACGGCCCGGACTGACGCAAGGTTCTGCCGGGTCGAAAAAGCGCGCCGAGCGCTTCGAAATGCCTGGAAATCAGGGTGGCCAGGAAGCAGTTCCGAGGACGGGTTTCCCGCTTTCGCGGCGGAGCGGCCTTCGTCGCGACGATTCCGCGGCCGCCGGGATGCATACGGGATGCATATAAGTCCTGACCCCATCACCAGTAAAAATCCGGAGGGTCACGCCGAATCGCCCGTAGGCAAGAATCGAAGCGTCGCCGCATAATCGCTCGAGGCGGCCATATGTCGCTGTCTGTCTTGCCCGGCAATTGGCCTTGCCGCGGTATGACCCCCTGTGCGCTTTCGGCTTGGCGATGGTGCGTTGGAGAGTGATGTCCACAACAGATGATGGGATTTGTTGCCACAGCGCTCGCGGCCGCGCTACGCGCGCGTGGCGAACGAAGTGACCGAGGTGTGAGCGCGCTGGATCTGATCTTAAATGTCTGAGCGCCTGCGCATTCTGCTGATCGACGACGATGAGATCGACCGCATCGCCGTGCGCCGCGCGCTCACGGACGCGGGCGTCGACGCCGAGGTCGTCGAGACCGGCCTGGGCGAAACCGGGCGTCACATTCTCCGTACTGAGCCGTTCGACTGCGCGCTGGTCGACAATTTTCTTCCCGATCTGGACGGCCAACAGTTACTGCGCGCGCTGCAGGCGGACGGCGTCACCACGCCGGTCATCATGATGACCGGGCAGGGCAACGAGCAGCTCGCCGTCGACCTGATGAAGGCGGGGGCGGCCGATTACCTGTCGAAGAGCCGCGTCTCCCTCGATCACCTCGCGCGCAGCGTGCGCAACGCGGTGCGCGTGCATCGCGCCGAGCTGTCGGCAGCGAGGGCGGCGGAAGAGCTGCACGAGCAGACGCGCGTCGCGCAGGCGCTGCATCGCATCGGCTCGCGCCTGGCCGAAGAGCGCGATTTGCAACGGCTCGTGCAGCTCGTCACCGACGAAGGAACGCAGCTCGTCGGCGCCGAGCTTGGCGCGTTCTTCTACAACGTCCACAACGAGCGCGGCGCAGGGGGCGCAGGGGGGGCAGGGGGGGAGTCGTACATGCTCTACACGCTCTCCGGCGTGCCGCGCGAGGCGTTTGCGAATTTTCCGATGCCGCGCAACACCGCGATCTTCGCCCCCACTTTTCGAGGCGAGCACATCGTCCGCCTCGACGATGTCACCCAGGACCCCCGCTACGGAAAGAACGACACCTACGCCGGCATGCCGCAAGGGCACCCGCCCGTGCGCAGCTACCTCGCCGTGCCGGTCATCTCCCGCGCAGGCGAAGTGATCGGGGGAATGCTTTTCGGTCACCAGGTGGCCGGCGTGTTCAACGAACGCGACGAGCGGCTCATCGCCGGTATCGCCAGCCAGGCCGCCGTCGCCATCGACAACGCGCGGCTCTACGACGCGCTGCGCCGCGGCGAAGAGCAGTATCGCTTCATGGCCGAATCGATCCCGCAGATCGTTTTTACCGCCGCCGCGGACGGGCAGACCGACTATTTTAACCAGCGCTGGACCACCTTCACCGGGCAAACGCTCGAGCAATCGCTCGGCGGCGGTTGGCAGCCGGTCGTTCATCCGGATGATCTGCCGCGCGCCGTCGATTCATGGACGCTGTCGGTCGCGACCGGGCAGGTGTACGAGATCGAGTATCGCCTCCGCGCCGCCGACGGAAGTTTTCGCTGGCACCTCGGCCGCGCCGAAGCTTTTCGCGACGCGGCCGGCAACGTCGTCAAATGGTTCGGCACGTGCACCGACATCCACGACCAGAAATTCTCCGCCTCCGAGCTGCACGAAAAGCGCGAACGGTTACAGGCCGCCCTCACCGCCTCCGGCACCGGAACCTTTCGTTGGGACATCCGCAGCGGGCGGCTCGATCTCGATCCTAGCCTGAAGCGCCTCTTCGGCCTGCCGCAGGAGATGAAGAGCGTCACGCTGGAAGAAGCCGTCCAGCGCATTCATCCCGACGATCGCGCCGGCTTCCGCGAAGCGGTCGCGCGCTGCTCGCGCAATGGCGAGGACATCGACATCGAATATCGCGTCGTCCTGCCAGACGGCTCGAGCCGCTGGCTCGACGACAAGGGCAAAACGTTTTCTGGCGAAGATGGAACGCCGCTCTACATGACCGGCGCCTGCGTCGACATCACCGCCCGCAAGGCGATCGACCAGGCGCTGCGGCGGAGCGAGTTCCGCTTCCGCCAGCTCGCCGACGCCATGCCGCAGATCGTCTGGACCGCCGACGCCGAGGGCCGGCTCGAATATTTCAATCGCCGCTGGACGACCTACACCGGGCTGCCGGTCGATCGCTCGCTCGGCGACAACTGGGCGGCGGTGCTTCATCCGGATGATCTCGAGCCGTCGATGAAACTGTGGAAGCACGCGGTAAAAACCGGCGAAGCATTTCAGAACGAGCACCGCTTCCGCCGCGCCGACGGCGAATATCGCTGGCAGCTCGCGCGGGGCGTCCCGGTGCGCGATGATGACGGAAAAACCGTCCGCTGGTTCGGCACCTGCACCGACGTCGACGATTACAAGCGCGCCGAGCAGGCCATCAAGGAATCGCGCGATGCCCTCGCCGCCGCCAACAACGCCAAGGACCAGTTTTTGGCCGTCCTCTCCCACGAGCTGCGCACGCCGCTCATGCCGGTGCTCATGACCGTGCAGGGCCTACAGGATGACAAAACGCCGACGCCCGCCGCGCTGGCCGATGGGCTCGACGTCATCCGCCGCAACGTCGAGCTCGAGGCGCGCCTGATCGACGATCTTCTGGATCTCACGCGCATCAGCAAAGGAAAGCTCCAACTCAATTTCGACACCGTCGACCTGCACGCGGTGATCGAAAGCGCGATGGATATCTGTTCGGTCGACGTCGTCGGCAAAAAGCTCGGCACCACGCTCGACCTCACCGCCAAACGAAAACACGTTCGCGGCGATCCCGCTCGTCTTCAGCAGGTTTTCTGGAACCTGATCAAGAACGC
>JAXDMN010000415.1:0-5506 GCA_034666045.1 Phycisphaerales bacterium
CACGCTTATCGGGCGCACGCCCGACCCCCCCGACGCCGTCCGCAGGACCCCGCCGCGGCCAGACTTCGGCGAGCTCAGTCGAGTCGCGGCTCTTGGGTTGCGGTTAAACTATCGCCTGGTGCCTCGACGCCTCTTCAATCTCGCGACGGCGGTGTCGCTGGCGCTGCTCGCGGCGACCTGCGCCATGTGGGCGCGCAGCTACCCCCATTTTGATACCGTCGGACACAACCGGATGCGTGACGGCGGGGTCACGATGCTCACGGTCATCTCGCGGTGGGGGCAACTGTCGTTCTATCATTCCCACCATACGCCGCCGCACCCGAGCGCGCAGGCGGGGTGGGTCGCATGGTCCAATGCGAGCGGCGGCATTCTGCGCGGGCCGCTGTCGGACCGTAACCTCGGCTTCGGCTTCTCCCACGTGCCGCAGCAGCGGGCCGAGTCGTACCTCGCGACCGAGCCCGAGAATCGCCACGTATACCAAACCCGCTACACCGTGCTGTTGGTTCCTTACTGGTTCGTGGGCGCACTATGCACCATTTTCCCGCTAGCCAGCGCCGGCCGCCGACTAGCGCGATGGAAGCGTGAGCGCGCCCTTCAACGAATCGGCTACTGCCGGATTTGCGGCTACGACCTCCGCGCGACGCCACAGGGGGGGCGCTGCCCCGAATGTGGAACGCCCGTGCCTGCCGCGCCTCCCGCGCCGTCCGACGCGCCCGCGTCATCGACGACCAACGGGAGGAGCCGGTTGCGCAGGGAGTAACAAGGTTGCCGCGGTCCTGCGGACGGCACGTCCGGGAGGGGTTTTCGTTAAAACCTTCTGAAGGGGCTGACCCCCGCGATCGCATTTTAATTCTGCTGCTGAAGGCATGGCGCGGTGTTGCGACGGCGTGCACGGACGAACGACCCGTTCCAATGACGCACGAAACAGAGGCGGCGGGCGTCGTTCCTGACTGCCCGCCGCCTCATGTTTCAATTGCAATTTGCCCCTGTTGAGCCCGCAAAGCGGGACAATTTGCAAATCCGAACTCACGCCGCAATCGACGCCGGCACGATCACGCTCACCGGCCCCGCCTCGCCCGCACTGTTCACATACTGCAGCGCGAGATACGCGGTCTTGCACAGGTCGGCCGAGTTGTACGCCCGGGTGATCCGCCCGGCGGTGACGACGTCCGCGAGGCTCATCTGGTCCACGCCGCTCGGCGCCGCCTCGTTGTGCCCGACGATCTTTTCGTAGATGCGGATCGTCTTGACGCCCTCCGGCTTGGCGATCGAATCCGTCTCCGGGTTGAGCGCCTTGAGCACGACCTGCGCCCCGCCCACTTTCTCCACCACCGGCGCCGGCGCCACGCTCGGCACGGCCGGCTTGCTCCGCGTCGTGTCCTTCGGCGGAAGCCCGAGCTGCTGCCGCAGCAGGGCGGGGACATTCGGGTTGGCGTTGATCTTCTTCACCAGAGCGCGCGCCGCGCTGACGGCCGCGCCGCGATTAAAATCCTTCTGCTCCCGCGCGCCCTTGGCGGTGTTCTGCGCGGTGAGGTGCTCGATGATGCTGTTCCCCAGCGTCGTATTCTTCGTCGCCAGCGGCGTGACGTCCGCCGCGACGAGATCCAGCTCCGGCAAATTATCCGCCGCCACGTTGGCGAGGTTTTCCAGAATGTTCAACACGTTGGCATCGCTGCCCGCAAAAATATCCGGCATAAAGGCCTCCCTCAAAAATGTGATCTATCGAGTCGTTTCCCGCCACCCGGCGACGCGCGCCGCCGCTGCCGCGGAAATGACTCTGAATTTGAAAATCGGAAAAAGTAAAAGGGTACTTGAGTCGGTGGTTCAAGAATTTGGCACGAAGAGAATTGAGCCACGGATGGGGCACGGATGAACACCGATTTGGCGGACCGCGGGCGAGACGCCCCGAAATGCGGAGAAGGATCGCGGAGGCGCGGATGGACGTCCGAGAAATTTCGGAAGCCCAAGGGTTCGACCAAACGGGGGGTGCCGCACGCGTGACATCCAAGATTAGGCGCGACAGAGGGAGCGGCCCTTCCGCGGCCCCCCATTCCACTCGATCCATTTCGCTTGCGGATCATCTTCTTGCTATGCTGGCCCGCGGCGACGGGCGGCTCCCAACAGTCACATCTCTTGGACCGGGGCCACGAACGGGACGGGAATGGGAGGCGCGGTGGCGAATCGGCGTCAGGGCAAGCGGCTTACTCGATCCTTCTACGGCACGGCAGGGTACCTGCGGCCGAAGCTCTTCAGCGAGCCTCTCGAACCGCGCCGGCTGCTCGCCGCCGCCGTCGCTACGGCGGATGCGCCGGCGCTGGAGGCGCAAGGTTTTCTAACGCCAACTCTTGTTCAGGATCTTTCCGCAGGTTCTAACGGTTCGGGCCCCGGACCCCTCCTCGACGTCAACGGCACTTTGTTTTTCACCGCGAACACGCCGCAGTTCGGCACGGAACTTTGGAAGATCAATGCCAACACCGGTCTTCCGGAACTCGTGAAGGACTTGTTGCCTGGCCCCACGTCGTCCTGGCCCTCATCGTTCTTAAGCTTCAACGGCACTCTGCTGTTCTGGGCCGGCGGAAGGATGTGGAAGAGCGATGGAACGGAGGCTGGTACGACGGTCATCAAGGAACTTCCAGAGGCGCAACCGATCCTAGACGGCATTGCCAGCGTCGGTGCGGTAGCGTACTACTCGCTTATCGATCAGGTTCACGGTCGGGAGCTGTGGCGGACCGACGGGACGGCGGAGGGGACGTACCTGCTGAAGGACATCAACCCTGGTAGCGCCGGATCGACGCCGAACTTCTTCACCCGCGTCGGCCGGACTCTCTTCTTCCGCGCCAACGACGGCAACGGTCTCGCACTGTGGAAGACGGACGGCTCGGCCTCCGGCACCGTGAAAGTAGCCCCGGTCTTCCCGCACGTCGGTCGCGCCGCCGTCGGATCGACCTTCGTCTTCGCCGGCTCCGTCGGACCGGAGACGCACTTGTGGCGCAGCGATGGCACGCCGGAAGGCACTTATCGGATCCGCGACGACCTGCGGATGAACAGCGGCTACCGGATGCTCGGCGCCATCAACGGATATCAGTACTTCGCCGGTTCGACTGCCGCGCAAGGTATTGAACTGTGGCGGACGGACGGCACGTCATCAGGCACGACCCTGGTGAAGGACATCCTGCCGGGCACCGGCTCTTCCAGTCCCGGCTACCCCGATTCAGGCTTCAGCTCGTGGGCCGCCGCCGCGGGAAGCGTTGTGGTGTTCGTGGCAAATGACGGTGTACACGGACGGGAGGTGTGGCGCACCGACGGTACGGCATCGGGCACGTTTTTGGTGAAGGACATCCGACCAAACACCGAAAGCAGCAACGCGCAGGAGTTCACGAGCAACGGCGGCGCGGGCGGGACCGTCTTCTTCCGCGCCGACGACGGCGTTCAGGGTAGCGAACTTTGGCAATCCGACGGCACGGCAGCGGGAACGTTCCTCGTTCACGACATCAATGCTGGCAGCGCGAGCGCAACGCCGTCGATGCCCGTGACCACGGGAGGAGCTTCCTATTTTGCCGCCACGGATGCGGTTCACGGGCGCGAGCTTTGGGTGATGCGCTCAGCGAAGCCCGATCTCGTGGTGCAGAATGTGGTGTTCGATAAGCCATCCGTCACGGCCGGCGACACTTTCGCTGTGAGCTTCCGCATTAAAAACCTCGGCGGTGCCGCCCCCGCGACGCAGGCGCGGCTGCGGCTGAGCAGCGACGCAAACTTGACGCTCTACGACAAGCCTCTGTCGCCGCTGGACGTGAATATCCCGCCGATTCCCGCCGGCGGGTACTACGACTACACCGGCCCGTTCACCGTCCCCGCCGGCACGACCGCCGGCAGCTACTACGTCGGCGTTTTCGCCGACCGCGACAACCGCGCCGGGCAGAGCAATATCACCAATGACGCTGGGCTGTCGGCGACGACGCTGACGGTAACGGCACCGGCGGGCGTCGTTGCGCCGCAGATCACGCGTCAGCCCACCTCTCTGACCGTACAAGCGGGCGCGGTTGGGGAACTCAGCGTCTTGGCCAGCGGCACCGGGCCGCTGACTTACAAGTGGTTTCACGACGGGCGAGAACTCCTCGGTGAAACCGCCTCAATCCTTAGCTTCAGGAATGCCGCGGTATCGCAGAGGGGCAGTTATTTCGTTCGTGTTTCTAACGCCGCCGACATTGCAGTAAGCGCGACGGCCCAATTGACGGTGACGCCTGCCCTCGTCCCGCCGCCCATAGTCGACTTGTCGGCGCTGGGACGGTTGGTGTCGTATTTGAATCGGCCTCTCGATCCATCGCGCCCAACCGTGGTCATCACGCACGGTTTCCAGCCTGGTGGCGACTACAGCCTTGATCCCGATCAGCCCTTGCGCGAATGGATGACCGGCATGCAAGCCGCTATCAATCTCCGCTTGGAGCAGGGCAATCGGCCCGCCAATGTCCTGGCCTTCGTGTGGCGAAAAGCGTTCACCAGCGCGACAAAGCTTCTCGATGCGAAAGATGCGACACCTGCCGCCGGCACTGTGCTCGCAAACCTGCTGGCCGGTGCATTGGGTGCGGGATACGCGCAGGACCTGCATCTGATCGGGCACAGCCTTGGCACAGCAGTGAACGCGGAAGCGGTGAGTCAGCTTAAAGCGCGACAGATCGATGTTGAGCAGGTGACGATTCTTGATGCACCGATGAAGGCGGGATCGCTGCTTCCCAAGAACGCTCAACTATTCCCCGGGCAGAGTTACGTTCTGGACAAGACGCTGCTGTTCGACTCGGCGTTTTTTCACAATCGGATGCCAGGGTCGGATAAGCCGTATGGCGTAGATTGGGTCGACAATTACTTCGGCGTGTCGACTTTCGCCGGAGCGGCGTTCGGAACTTGGATTCCCGGCGCAGCGCCGCACCCGGGTGGCAGACAGTTGCTGTTGCCGCACAATGGAATCGTTGACTGGTACATCGGCACTATACCCGCGGGCGGTGCACGCGAAGGATTTGAGCATTCTGTGCTTCTCGGGAGTGACGTGTATCTGCCGCGGCCAGACCCAATCGGGTGGTACAACGATCCGAACCTTCTGGAGAAGGTCATTTACGAAATGCCGACGGCGATCAGCACGGTTTTCAGCGGCGGCGGCTGGGTGCCGACTGTTGGAAGCGTCACGTCGTCCGCCGCGATTGCAGCTACGCAGCAAACGACGGCGCTCCTTATGTGGGCGACAGGACAGAACCGAACGTCAAGCGTCCCAAGCCTGGCAACCGAAGACCCGGCTGTCATCGCCGCCGCGTCCTTGGATATGGTCGTACCGCGTAACGCGTCCGCATTTTGCTTCGAATACAAATTGGAGAACGCATCCATCACCGACGAGATGGTTGTTTCGTTTAATGGCCTTCCTGTCATGACGCTACGCGGCGACTGCTTCACTGGGGTTGACTACAAATCGGCCGTCATTCCCATGCCGTTCCTCGCGGGTGAAGTAGGCATGCTCGAG
>JAXDMN010000416.1:0-22353 GCA_034666045.1 Phycisphaerales bacterium
CCGGTGCCCACTTCCTCGATATCGCGTACGTCAATCAGGCCCAGCGCGATCACCTTGTCGACCATTTCCTGCGTGATGCCTTCGATGCGCTTGAGCGTCTCGTCGAGGCGCTTGACGCCGTTCTGGAACTCCGGCGGAGTCAGGATGTCGATGTCCCAGCCCGTCAAGCGCGCGGCCAACCGCACGTTCTGCCCGCGCTTGCCGATCGCAAGGCTCAATTGATCTTCGTTGACGACGACGGTCGCGCGGCCAAGCTCGAAGCAAAGCGAAACTTCCGCCACTTCCGCGGGCTTGAGCGCGTTGGCGATCAGAATCTGCGACGACTCGTTCCAGCGAACGATGTCGATCTTCTCGCCGCCGAGCTCGTCGACGATGTTCTTAATTCGGCTGCCGCGCACGCCGACGCAAGCGCCGACGGCGTCGACCTTGCTGTCGATCGACGACACCGCGATCTTCGTACGATGGCCCGGCTCGCGCGCGAGCGCTTTCAGCTCGATCGTGCGATCGCCGACTTCCGGAACTTCACGCTCGAACAGCCGCTTGATCATTTCCGGGTGCGAACGACTGAGGATGATCTTCACAGCCGACGGCGTATCGCGAACTTCGAGAATCAATGCCTGGATCCGCTCGCCGGGATCGTGCTGCTCGCCGGGGATCTGCTCGGACCGCGGCATGATGCCTTCGACTCGGCCGAGGCTAACGATCATCGTGCTGCCTTCGAAGCGGGCGATTGTGCCGGTCACGATCGTGCCGACGCGGTCCTTGTATTCCTCGTAGATGCTGCCGCGCTCGTCCTGGCGAATCAGTTGGATCATCACCTGCTTGACGGTCTGCGCGCCGATGCGGCCCATGACCGACAGCGGCAGCGTTTCGCCGCCGCGCGTCACCGAAATTTCGCCGCTCGTGCGATCGACGCTGACGGTGAACTCGCTGGTGTCCTCGGTGTTGAATTGCTTGCGCAGACCGGATGCGACTGCTTGTTCGATATCGACGTAGACCTGCTCGCGCTCGATATTCTTGTCACGCGCGATGCCGTCCACGATTCTCATCAGTTCTTGATTGGCCATGATTCTCACAACCGACTATTCAGTTGTCCTCTCTCTATGAAGTTGTACAAAACGATCCGTTTGGTTTTCGTCATGCAAACAAAAAGGCCGCCTCGGCATCGGGCGGCCCACAGTTCCGACAGAACCTGTGATGAAACGAGTTAACCTATCCGGTTTTTCTCCGGATAGGTGCCGTTTCGGCCGCGAGAATGGCTCCATGCTTATGCAGCAGCATGGGCCGGCTCTTGCGCAATGCTCAGGTTCATCCCGGTCGCTCCGGGTTCGAAAAAGTGGACCTTATTGAGATCGACGTACACGGTCGCCTCCTGGCCCATCGTTAAACTCTGGGTCGCCTCAACGCGACCGACCACGTGATCGGACAAGTTGGTGCTCATGTAAACGTCCATGTCATTACCCAAAGGCTCGACCACATTCAGTTTCACTTGCAGCGGCTGCGTTTCGCCGCCGGTCGGACGCAAATGGAAATGCTCGGGGCGAATCCCCAGCACCACGTGCTGACCGACCTTCCCAGCCAACCGCTCGCGCAGATGGGCCGGGACGGGAAGCCTAAACCCGTTTCCGGGCAAGGTCAATTCTCCGACCATGACGACGGGCTCATCCGAAATGGCCTTTCCGTCGCCTTTGGCCGCCGCGGCCGCTGCCACCGTACCCGGCGTCGGGCCCGCCGCACGGGCGTTTTTCAACGCCCCTTCCTCGAACATGAGCTGCCCATCCACCGCCAGCAGCCTGCCATCGAAGAAATTCATCGGGGGCATCCCGATAAACCCCGCAACAAATCGATTAACGGGGAAGCTGTACGTTTTCAGCGGCGTATCCGCCTGCTGGATGATGCCGTCTTTCATCACCACGATCCGATCGCCGAGGGTCATCGCCTCTTCCTGATCGTGGGTTACGTAGATTGTAGTCGTCTTGAGGCGGTGATGGAGCCGCTTGAGCTCCGCGCGCGTCGTGACTCGCAGCTTTGCATCAAGGTTCGACAGCGGCTCATCAAACAAAAACGCCGCCGGCTCGCGAACGATCGCCCGCCCGACCGCCACGCGCTGCCGCTGCCCGCCGGAGAGCGCCTTGGGCTTGCGATCCAGCAGATGCTCGATATCGAGGATCTTCGCCGCCTCCATCACGCGCTGGTTGATTTCCGGCTTAGGCATCCCGCGGAGCTTCAGCCCGAACGCCATGTTCTTGTACACCGTCATGTGCGGGTACAGGGCGTAGTTCTGAAAGACCATCGCGATGTCGCGATTCTTCGGCGGCACGTCGTTGACGACGCGATCGCCGATGCGGATGACGCCATCGGTAATCTCTTCCAACCCCGCGACCATGCGCAGCGTCGTCGATTTCCCGCACCCCGACGGTCCCACGAGCACGACGAACTCCTGATCCCTGATCGAGAGATCAACCGAGTTCACGGCTTTGATGTTGCCGGGATAGATTTTCGTGACTTTTTCGAGTTCGACTCGGGCCATGCGCGATAGTCCCAAAGCCCCGTCGACATGGCGGGGCCGCTCAGTATAACCCGCGCTGCAAGTCGGTCAAATTCCCCACGCGTTAACGCGTGTGGACCGATCAGCGGCGGCGCGACATAAATGGGACACCCTGGCGGAGTAGCTTGCGAGGGCCGACCACGCATGGCGTCTGCTCGTAACCGAGCTTCCCCAGTCGAGCTGTCACTTGAGTGGTCAGTTGCTCAAATGTGAGACCTTTAGCACGGTGCTCTCGCAGGATGCGGTCGAGCAGGAACGTAAACGCGCCATGGGCGGTGACGCCGTGCCGGTACTCGTATGCAAGCTCCCCTTCCTCGCACGCCTGGAGGATCACCGGCATGTAGGGCCCGTTATTCTCCCCCGCCCGCGGCACGCCGGCTGCCCGGGCCGCCTGGCGCGCTTGCTTATGCTCGCGGTCGTACTCGCGGTTCCGCAGCCGTCGCAGCGGGATCGCGCGACCAAGACGGTGCGAGGCGCCTGACCGTCCGACGTACGCCACCCGCGCTCGGTCCGCGCTCAGGTCCTCGTTGGCGTCCGGCAGCGCGCGTTCGCGCCACATGCCTTCGGCGGCGTCCCAGAACAGCGAACGATGACGAATGTCGTCCGGCGGCGCGAGCCCCCGGACCTTCGCGCCGCCGTCACGCGTCATGCCACCGGAGTGACAACAGTCGAACATCGCGACGAACCGTGCGCGGTACGGCAACTGGCTGTACAGCTCGAAGAACTCGTCATCCGTGAACGCGCTCTCGCTGGTCCAGTCAAAGTCGTGGGGAACGAGGCACTCGTCAAGGTGATCGGTCCGATCGCCCTGGCCGTAGACGGGAATCTGGGCGCCGTGGCCGCTGTAAAAGAAGAACCGCTGATCGTTCGGATCGTCGGCGACGCTGGAGAGCAGCCACTCGAGGCGCTCCATAATGCCCTGCTTGGTCGCCCGATCATCGAGTACCACGCGGATTTCTTCCGGCGCGAAACCAATTTCCTGGAGCAGCGCACTGACGGTGAAGACATCGTTGACGCAACCTTCGAGACGGTCCGCGGCGTTGGGATACTCATTGATGCCGACGAGAAGCGCGCGGCGTTTGGGGCGATCCGCGCGCGAGCGGCGGGCTTGAAAGGCGCGCTCGATGGGTGCCGACACCGTCGCGCCGCGCCCGGCAGCGCGGGCGCCGCCCGTAGCATCCGCGCCCGACGCCGACGCGATTTCGCGCCACATCCGATCCGCTGCGCGGTCATGGGACAGATAAGCGACCGCATCGTGGTCGCCGATGCCGGGGAGGTCGAATTCCGTATCGATCTGGACAAACTGCTGCGGGGGCAGACGAACCTCCGCGGCAAAGGCGTCGTCGTTTCGATTGAAAAGGTGGTACCAGAATGACGTCGCGAGCGGCACGATCCGGCCGCCGAATGTGTTCCGCACAAACGGGTTGCCGATCTGTGACCCGAACGTCACGAGTCGCAGCGCCAGATTCTGCGCGAGTTGCGGCCCGTTGTCGCGCACGAGCGTGTCGTAGGTGACGAGTGACCCCAGGCTGTGGGCGCAGATCAGGTCGGGCGAAAACTCACTGATCTTTGCGGACAACGCCGCGCGCGTTTCCTTTCGCAAGCCCGGCTTGTCCGCCCATTGCACGACCATTCCGGCCGTCCAGCGGACTCGCGCCGGCAGGTCGCCGATCCCGCGGTGCCGCCGAAACACATCCGCCACGCCGTGCACGATCCCGCTCACGCTCAACTTCCAGACGGCGCCGGCGATGACGAGCGGGTTGATCTGATACTGCGGCTTCTGGAAAATCGCGTCGTACATCAGAAAATCACAGAGCACGACGCGGGATCGATCGAAGCGCGATACCGCATTGCTGATCGTCTTCGTCCAGTCCGACTGCCACGTCGTATTTGAATGATGATCCCCGACGCCGTGAACGCACAGCACTTTGAGAGGTGGGAGAGGCATGAGAACCTCCACGTGACTGCGCTAGTTGCTCTTGCCGCGACCCCTGGGCTTTGATTTCGATCCCGCCTTCGATTTCGACTTCGGCTTTCCCTTGGATTTGCCTGCTTTCGATACGTTGACCGTCGCTGCTCCGCGACCGCCGATGCCACGCGCGCCACCGCCGCCACTCAGTCCCAAGTTGCGGACGACGCGCGACTGCGGATTGGAAGCATTGACATCGCACGTGCCGTCGCGATTGTCGATGACTTCGACGTACGTCGCCCCCTGGAGGTCGAGGTACGCCTGCACCGCCGCCCCCGCGTCTTTCTTCGCCACTGTTGCCATACCCAGCCTCCCCGGATTCACGGGACCTTGTTATCGCGGATGAACGCCAGCCGCAGGTTGTTCATGTACAGGGAGTCCTTGCGCGGGTCGTCGCCCTGCCGCACGCCGTACATCAGGCTGACGACGTCCTCAGGCTCGCCATGCTCCTTGAGCCACGCCATTGTCATCGGCACGCGCCGGGCGCGGTCGATGTAGAGCCAATCATGAATCCGCTCCGACGGGGTCCGCGCCAGCACCTGCTCGAGCCGCGCCCGCGTGGGAATCCCTTCGCCGAGTTCGCCCTCCGCCAGGATCGGAAAGTCAAAACCGACGTAACCGATGACCAGCGGCCGAGGAAATGTCTCGGCCATCGACACCGAGCGGCGGGATATCGACGCCACCTTGACGCTGCCGATCGTGTTCGAGTCCGTGGGCTGCGTGGTCGCCTTGGTGAGGTTGGCGTTGATGGCGCCGAGAAGCCCCTCGTAGCTCTCGGCCGGGTGTGTGGCAGCGCCGAGCAGGTCAGTGCCAAGGGGATTGCTGATCGCGATGTTGGCGCCCGCCTGCTGGGCGTTCGTGAGGGAAACCGTGACAGAGTGGGCAGCGTAGACACGGCTGACGACGCGCAGGTAGTTGACGACCAATCGCCGCTGCGGCGCGGCCGCTCCGCCCCACGCGCTGCGGCGGCTCGCGCGCTCAATCTCGTACGGCGCGAAGTTCTTCAGGGCCTTTTGCCCTTCGTCCCCTTTCGCCCATTCGGTGACCTGTTGTTGCAGCGAGATGCGATCGATGCCGTACGTGTATGCGTCGGCGATCGTCAATTGCCCGTCGACGCTTTGTGCGCCAAGCAACCCGAGCCCGACCGGCACGCTTTTCACCGGAAGCGCCAGCGTCGCTCCGCCGCCGCGTTGCACCGAAAAGCTGAACGTCGGAAACGCCGCCTGCGGCGCCGCCACCCACGGCCGCGTCGTCGGGCCGAACTGCCAATGCGCCGGCGGACGAACGTCCCCCTCCACGCCGTATATCCCCCTGGGATAGAACTCCTTGTATTTCAACGGATCCAGCCGTTTCACGTGGTTGTCGAACGGCAGGAAGCCCTTGGCTGACTCGTACAGTGCCACCTCTTCACCGATCGCCGTTTGCACGACGAACAGGTCCCCGACCTGAACGTCTTCGGACATCGGATAGATCGGGATCACCTGGCTGGCGCGCATCATGAGCGACCAGTCCTTTGCGACCCGGCCCAGTTGCTTTGACGCAGCCTTTTCCGTCGTACAGCCGGCGAGGAGAACGAACGTGGCCGCGACGAAGCCGCACAGAACTCTCGACATGAAGCACCCCGCTCAATGGGGCGACGCCTCGGCTCGCCCCGGCGATACGTTTGCTTGAAACAGACGTCGAAACGGCACGGAAAGAATTGGCACGCACGTTCTAGTCACTTATTGCGAAGGAGGCGAAACAATCCGCCGCTCGCGACAGCGCACAACGTAGCGGCCGCCCCCCAGCGGAGCCATTACCCTGAACAGGTGAGGTTGAAGACTCTCACGCGCAGGCGAGCGCGCATCAGCGCAACGGGATCAGATAGAATTCCTGCCCGTTGAACTCATGCCTGCGCCACGTATCCGGAACTGCCTGCCCGGGCGCGGGAACGCGCAGGTTGCTGCGCGGTTGAATCGGCGCGGGCGGCAACCGGAACGGCGGGTGCGGGAGCTCGTAGCCGAACGGCGCCGGAATGAATGGGCGGGCGTCGACACGGGGCGCCGGCTTCTTCTGCTGCTCTTTTACCCTCGCTTCCAGCTCGGCGATGCGGGATTCGAGCTTGTCGGCATAAGCGCGCAGTTCAGCGTTCTCCTTGGCGAGATCGGCGGGAGGTTTGGTCGTTTGCGCGGCGGCGGGAATGGTGACGACCGCGAGGAAGATAGCGGCCAGCAGTGCAATCGATGCTTGACGCATAACGCCTCCCGAAAGGTGAGCCACTTTTCGTCAGCCCTGCGGCGGCGGCGGCGACTTGGCGGTCTGCGCCAGCAGGGCCGACACCACTTTATCATGTGCTTCGTCCAGGGACGTCTCAAATTTCAGTCCCGCCGCGCGGGCGTGGCCGCCGCCGCCGAATTGTTCGGCGAATTGGGCGACATCGAGGTGGCCCTTGCTGCGCAAGCTGACGCGGACCGGGCCGGCGTCTAATGGTTCGCTGATCAGGACGGAAACCTCCACCGTGCGGATCTGAAGCGGGACGTTGATCAGGTTTTCCGTGTCGTTGATGTGGGCCTTGGCGTCGGCGAAATCACTCTTGCGGATTTTCATGACCGCGATGCGGCCATTGTCGAGCAACTCCATCCCGGCGAGGCCGCGCGTGTGCAGGGCGATGCGCTCCGCGCGCTCGTTCTGGTAGAGGAGCTGGTAGACGCGGTCGATATCGACGCCGGCTTCCATCAGCTTCGCCGCGCGGCGCAGCGTGACCGGGCGGGTGCTGGAGAACATGAACCAGCCGGTGTCGGCGACGATGCCGACGAAAAGCGCGGTCGCCATGCTTGAATCGAGCTGAACGCCCCACCGCTCGAGCAGTTCCGCGATGATTTCGGCGCACGAGCCCGCGGAAGTGTCGACGAGCTTGATGTCGGCCCAATCCTGCTGCGTGAGGTGATGGTCGATAACGATCTTGAGCTTGCGATATTTTTCAAATCGCTCTTTCAAGCCGGGGAGCTGCGACCAGGTGCCGGTGTCGACGACGACGAGGGCGTCGTAGGCATCGAGTGAAAAAACTGGCGGAAAGCCGGCTTCGACATCGATATGTCGCACGCCGGCCTCGTCGTAGATGAAGGAATATTTTCGCGGCAGGTGCGAAAGAAGCAGCACATCCGCATCGACGCCTTTTTGCTTCATGCCGAGCACGAGGGCCGCCGAGCTGCCCAGCGCGTCGCCGTCCGGGCGAACGTGCGTGGTGACGAGCACGCGCTTCGCGCGGGCGAGAGTGTCGATGATCTGCTGGTGCGAATCGGGCATCGTGAGGCGGATGATACCGCCGGCTCATCGTACGTCGATGGCGAACAGCCGCGCGTGTTTCATCTGAAACGCCAGCCGCACGGGCCGACGCGCGATCTGCTTGAGCTCACGCTTCCACTTCACCGGCACGCCGAGTCCGTCACGAGTGATCGGCTCGGCGTCTGCAAACGTGAAACCTTCGATCGCTTTGCCACCCGCGTCGAGCACCTGCACGCGAATTTCCCCGCCGTCCGCAGCGTCGGCGTTGATTGTCAGCTCATGGCCGCCGAGCACGATCGACGGCGTCATGATCGTTCCACTTTCGTCGCCAGCTTCGCGCGCGACGTAACGATCCCGCTTCATTTGCACGAGCCCGATCTGCCGCTCCTCGAAGCGATTCACCTTATGCCCGCGCGCGTAGCCGCCGTAATAGAGGAAGATTTCGTCGCCGACCGGCACCTGCTCGTCGATCCACGTGTGCGCGTGGTCCCATGCACCCTTGCGCGAATCACGATCGAAGAACGCCTCGCGGTCCCGCGTCCAGTGCTCGCCGTCGCGGCTCCACGCAAGCGCCGTGTAGCCGATGCCGTACGCGTCCGGCGGATCGGGCGGATCGTCCGCCTTCAGATCGTCGCGCAGGACTTTCACCATCCCAATGAGCAGCCCGCCGCGAACGAGGAACCCGTCCATCGCGTAAAACTGCGTCTGATCGTGCTCGACGCGCGGATCCGGCACGACCACGCGCCACGGCGTTTGCCAGTTCATCAGGTCATCGCTCACGCTCTGCGTCGTCACCCGCCGCTCGCCGCTCCACGCGGGGTCGGTGACATGCGTCGACGCGATCGCGATGTAGAGCTTGCGGATCGGGTCGCGGAAGATGCTGTTGATGTCGTGATTGTGCGCGAGGATCACATCATCCGCCGCCCCCGGCTTCTTCATCTGCGACCAGATGAACCCGTCCGGCGACGCCGCGAGTTTCATCCCGGGCAACCCGCCCTTTGGCGTCGCCGGCGCCCACCAGGCGAACTTGAACCGCTGCTGTGAGTCGGCAAACGCCGGGCCCTCGTCGAGCACGCTTGCGCCGAACTGAATGAACGGCGTCTCCAGCACGCGGTGCGGGCGTTGCCAGCGGATGCCGTCGTTCGACTCCATGTACCCCAGCCGCGAGCGCGACGGATTGCTGTCCGCCGTCCGCGCGCCGTACCAGATGCGAAACTTTTGCGTGGGGTCGCGCAGGATCGTCATGTACGGCTGAAAACAGCCGTCTTCCTTGCCGCTGATGATCGGGTTCCGGATCTTCGCATCTCGCTCCGGCCGGTTGACGACGCGCCGCACGTTGTGCGATTCGGCGATAAGAAAATCGTCGATAAAAAGGTGCGGCCCGG
Source organism: Phycisphaerales bacterium (assembly GCA_034666045.1). GTDB lineage: Bacteria > Planctomycetota > Phycisphaerae > Tepidisphaerales > Tepidisphaeraceae > JAICTV01. The sequence goes on from JAXDMN010000416.1 coordinate 9,167, forward strand.
GTTCAAGGTGGATCGGTTCCACGGCGGCGGAGGGACGCGTGGTGGCCGGCGCGTAGATGCTCGCTCTGCTGGCGACGTCCGCCGCGTATGCCGGCATCGCGACGGCGAGCGTGATCATGACGAGCCACGCCATACGCATCATTACGCCGCCCGGTCTTTCACGACTTCAAGGTCCCGCGCGATCTGCCGTTTCAGCGCCTCGACGCCGTCAAACTTCCACTGCTCGCGCACCCAATCCAGCAGTTCGACATCGATCGTCCGCCCATACAAATCGCCGTCATATCCGATCAAGTGCGCCTCGACTTGAAACTTGCGCTCCTCAAACGTCGGCAAGCTCCCGATGCTCACCGCGGCCGCGTATGTCTTTCCGTCGATCGCGCACCGCCCGGCGTACACGCCGTCCGCCGGGATGAGTTGATCGTCGCAATGAATATTCGCCGTCGGCACGCCGAGCTGCCGCCCGCGACCGAAGCCGCGCACGACCTCGCCGTGCAGCGTGTACGGCCGCCCGAGGCAGATCGCCGCGTCGCGCACGCGACCGTGCGCGACCAGCCAGCGGATCAGCGAGCTGTTCACCGGCACGATCGTCAGATCCAGCAGCACGGCGTCGACCGGCGCCACGATGTCGAGCTTGATCGCGCTCGACGCCGACCACTCGCGCAGGCGGTCGATCGTCCCGCCGCGACCCTTGCCGAAGGTGAACGTATTCCCCTCGATCAGGTGCGCCGGCCGCGCTTCGTCGCGCAGGATGCGCCAGAAATTCTCCGCCGTCAGGTTCAGCACCTCCGGCGCCGGCGGGAGGATGACGTAATCGTCCACCCCGGCGAGTTCCAGCAGCGCCTGCTTGGTATGCGGCGGCGTCAACCGGGGCGGCGCGAGCTCCGGCCGCAACACCGTCAGCGGATGCGGCTCGAACGTGACAATCGCCACCCGCCCCGAAGCCGACCGCGCGCGCAGCGCATCCGCCATCTCGAGCAATTTTCGGTGCCCCAGGTGAATCCCATCAAAATTCCCGATCGACATCACGCCGCCGGGCGCGAGCGATCGAAGTCCGTCGAGTCCTTGCCGAGTCTGCATCACGCGAGGAGTATACGCCGTGATTCGCACGACCCGAAGGAGGCGATACGATGGTTCATTCACGCAAAAATGATCGACTACACCCACCGCCATTCTTGTCTGCCACAAATGGTGGGGATTGACCGCCGTGCCGGCGATAAGATTCGCGATACCAAAAGCTGAAGGAGAAACTGCTCATGCGCACTACATCGTTCCTTGCCGCCATCCTGTGCCTCGCGTTCGCCGCGCGCGGCGAAATCAAGACGCAGACCGTCGAATACAAAGACGGCGACGCCACTCTCAAAGGATACCTCGCGTATGACGACGCGGCCGAGGGGAAACGTCCCGGCGTGCTCGTCGTGCCGGAATGGTGGGGTGTGAACGATTACGTGAAGTCGCGGGCCGAGCAATTGGCGAAGCTCGGCTACGTCGCCTTCGTCGCCGACATCTACGGCGACGGCTTCACCACCGCCGACCCGAAAGTCGCCGGTGAAAAAGCGGGCGAAGCCAAGCAGCAGGGATGGCTGCGAAGCCGCGGCCGGCTCGCGCTCGATCAGCTTCGCAAGAACGAGCACGTCGATCCGTCAAAAATCGCGGCGATCGGTTACTGCTTCGGCGGGACGACCGTCCTCGAGCTCGCCCGCGCGGGCGAAGACCTCAAAGGCGTCGTCAGCTTCCACGGCGGCCTCGACACCAAGCAGCCGGCGCAGGAAGGACAAGTGAAAGCGAAGATCCTCGTCCTCGCGGGCGGCGCCGACCCGCTCGTTCCGCCGGAGCAGGTGAAGGCGTTCGAAGAGGAAATGAAGAAGGCGAAGGCGGACTACAAAATCATCTCATACCCGGACGCGAAGCACGCGTTCACGAATCCGAACGCCGACAAGTACGGCCTGCCGCCGCTCGGCTACAACAAGGCGGCGGACGAGAAATCGTGGAAGGATATGCAGGCGTTCTTCACGGAAATCTTCGGCCCCGCCGCGCGACCAGCGAGCCCCCAATGATCAGCACGGCCCCCGCCGCGGTCGGCTCCGGGACCACCTGACGAGTCGCGACGATCGTGCCGAAGAAGGCGATCGAGCTGTCGCCGGTCTGGGCGATGCTGTAGCCGATCGGGCCGGTGGAGAACTTCAGCGTCAGCGTCTCGGTCGAGCCGGTGACGACGACGCTCGACGGACCGTTGCCGCTGCCGTTGGACGTGCCTTTGCCGGACAGGTCGATGTCCGGATTGCTCACGTTGCCGTAGAGCGAATCCGACTCGCCGTTGTCGATCTGGATCTGAAGCGAGTTGCTGGCGAAGGCGCCGTTGCCCGCGACGGTGATGCCGGTGCCGAACGTGTCGTCGAACACGTCAAGCTCGATGTTGCGAATCGCCTCGAGCGTGGTCGAACTGAATGGTCCCGGCGCGGTTCGGCCATAATCCGCCGGCTGGCTGCCGTTCGTGCCGTCATTGCGCGGTTGCTGGTTCGAGGTCTGCAACGCGGCGTTCATCAGGCTGCCGCCGGGGAATTCGATCGCGCCGGTGGTGCGATTGGCGACGATGGTGCCGGAGTAGGAAGTCGTCAGGCTCCCGGCCGTCTGCTGAGAGGCGCTGTTGCCGGTGAGATTGCCGAGGAGCGTGAGCGTGCTTTGCAGCGGATCGATGGTATAGGTGACGAGTTCGGCGTGCGCGCTGTTCGTCCAGCTCGTCGCCGCCGCTAGAAACGCCGCTGAAGACAAAACCGCTTTTGCTGCGAAATGTCGCATGAATTCCCCTTCGAAGGTCTGACTCAAATCGTTCGAACAATGGCCTCACCCATTGCGGCCATCGGGGGAAACCTTAGTCCGGGGGGAAAAGTCTGCACAACGGGCAAAACTGACTAAATCGACGTGAAATAATGGTCGTCGCGAAGCCGTTTTAAGCGGCTACAGGTGAATCGCCCGTCCCACCGCGACGCCGGCGGCTTCCATGATCGCTTCGCTCATCGTCGGGTGTGGGTGCATCGCCTCGATGATCTCCGACTCCGTCGCTTCGAGTTTCCGCGCCATCACCATCTCGGCCAGGAGCTCGGTCACGTTATCACCGACCATGTGGACGCCGAGCAGTTCGCCGTATTTGGGCTCAAAGATCAGCTTCACGAAGCCTTCCGTCGCATCCGCCGCCATCGCGCGGCCGCTGGCGCTGAAGGGAAACTTGCCGATCTTCACCTGACCGTATTGCTCGCGCGCCTTCTTCTCGGTGAAGCCCATGCTCGCGACTTGGGGATGCGTGTAGGTGCAGCCGGGAATGTAGCGGTAGTCGATCTGGTGATCGGAGACGCCGCAGATGCGCTCGACGCAGTACACGGCTTCGTGGTGCGCGACGTGGGCGAGGTCCGGATGCCGGTAACCGGCCATCGAGCTTTGCGCTTCGAAGTGCAACGAGATGCAATCGCCGACGGACCACACATTTTCCAGATTCGTTTTGAAATCCGGCGTGACCTTGACGCGCTTCCGATCCAGCTCCAGCCCGGCTTTCGCATCGACCAGACCATCCGTGTTGGCCGTTACGCCGGCGGCGACGAGCAGGACATCGGCTTCGATCGTGCCCGCGCCTTCGCCGCTCAACGTGAGCTTCACGCCGTTGCCGGCCTTCTCGACCTTCTCGGTCTTGGTCTTGAGCAGGACCTTGATGCCGCGCTTCTCAAACGATCGTTTGAGCGCGAGCGACACGTCGTCGTCTTCGATCGGCAGCAACTGCGGGAGCATCTCAATGAGCGTGACTTCGGTCCCCATCGCGTTGTAGAAATCCGCGAACTCACAGCCGATCGCGCCCGCGCCGATGATCGCCATGCGCTTCGGCTGCTGCGCGAGCGTCATCGCTTCGCGCGAGGTGATGATCGTCTTGCCGTTGAACTCCATGCCGGGAAGCTGCGTCGCTCGCGCGCCCACGGCGAGGATGATGTGCTCGCCAGTGACTTCCTTCGTCCCGTCCTTGCCGGTGTATTTCACCTTGTGCAGCGCGAGCAATTGGCCGGTCGCCAGGACATGTTGCACGTTGTACTTGCTGAAGAGCGAGCCGATTCCGCGCTGGAGTTTCCCCGCGATGCCGCGGCTGCGGCCGATGATTTTGGAAAAATCGACCTGGAGGTCTTTGAAGACGATGCCGCGTTCGGCGGCCTCGGTCTTCATCGCGCGGACGAACGCGCCGTCTTCGAGGAGCGCCTTGGTCGGGATGCAACCCCAGTTGAGGCACGTGCCGCCGAGGTTTTCCTTCTCGACGCAGAGGACTTTCTTCTTGAGCTGCCCGGCGCGGATCGCTGCCGCGTAACCGGCGGGACCGCCGCCGATGACGATGATGTCGAAGTCGTAGCGAGTCGCACTGGATGCGGGTGGTTGCGCCGGTTGCGGTTTAGCGGACGGAGCGGATTGCGGTTTCGGGGGAGCGGATTCGGGTGTCTTCGCGGGACGCTCGGGCGCGGGAGCGGGAGCAGTAGGCTCGGGACGCGAAGCCGCAAGCGGCTTCTGAGCGGCGCCTCCGGGTTTAAAGTTCTTCTTCACGTCGGCGGCATTTTCTTTCCCCGTCGCGATGACACCGAGCACCGCGCCGACGGGGACTTTCTCACCATCCTTGACCGCGATGACCGCCAGCGTGCCGGAATCAAACGCCTCCATCTCCATCGTCGCCTTGTCGGTCTCGATCTCGGCGAGGATGTCGCCCGCGGAAATTTTTTCACCCTCCTTCTTCAGCCAGCGCACGACCGTGCCTTCCGTCATGGTGTCGCTCTGCTGGGGCATCAGAATTTCAGCGGGCATGGAATCTCCGTGTCGGTGGCGTTTACGCGCGCTCGTTGTCCGGCGAATTGTAGGGAAGATGGCGCGTTAGGCGAGCATCATCGCCGGCTCTTCGAGGAGCTGGCGGAGCGTTCCAAGGAATTCGGCGGCGGTGGCGCCGTCGACGGCGCGGTGATCGCAGCTCAGCGTCACCGTCATCATCGTGCGCGCGACGATTTGGTCGTTGCGCACGACCGCGCGCTTCTCCGCCCCGCCGACGGCGAGGATGCCGACCTCGGGCGGGTTAATGATGGCAGAGAACTCACGCACGCCGAACATGCCGAGATTGCTGACGGTGAACGTCGCGCCGGTGAGTTCGTCCTGCTTCAGTTTCTGCGCGCGGGCGCGCTCGACGAGATCGGCCGAGCGCACGCGGATCTCGCGAAAACCCATGTGGTTCACGCCGCGCAGGACCGGGACGATCAGGCCTTCCGGCAGCGCGACGGCCATGCCGAGGTTCACGTCGCCGTAGCGCGTGATCTCCGTGCCGTTGAAGTGCGCGTTGAGCGCCGGATGCTCTTCCAGCGCCGTCGCCAGCGCCTTGGCGACAAGATCCCCGAGCGAGAGCTTTATCTTCTGCTGCGCGAACTGCTCGTTGAGCCGGGCGCGGAGCTTGGTCAGCTCATCGACGTCGATGTCGACCGTCTCGTAGAAGTGCGGGATCTGCTGCTTGGATTGTTGGAGGCGCTTGGCGATCACGCCGCGCATCTTGGACAGCGGAATGACTTCCACGGCGCCCGCGCTCATGCGCTGAGCGAGCACCGGCACCTGGTCCGGCGCGGCCGGCTTCAATGAGCGCACTTCCGCCTTCTGCGGTGAATCCGCGGGACGGGCCGCACCGCTTTCGACGGCTTCGAGCACGTCCTGCTTGACAATCCGCCCGCCGGGACCGGAGCCCTGGAGCTGCGCGACGTCGATGCCATGCTCCGCGGCGATGCGGCGGGCGAGTGGCGAGACTTTGACGCGGCCGTCGCCGTTGTTCTTTTCGCCCTTCGCGGGGGCGGTGTTGATGTCCTGGCGCGTCGCGCCGTGGGCCTGGACTTCGTCCGGCTCGTGCATTTCGCTGTTGCTGGCGCCGCGAAAAGTGGCAGTCCCCTGATCGAGGGAGTTTCCGACCTTCGCGCGATGCGGTGCGGCGGTCAGTACCCCAATCGGCGCAGGCGCGCTCGCGGCGACGACGCCCGCGGGAACTGTTTCGACCGCCACCTTCTGCGCTTTCGCCTGCTGCGGCTGCTTCGCTCCCGCTCCCGCGCCCGCAGCGCCGCCTGCGAACTGTTTCTTCACGTCCTCGACCTTCTCATCCTTCGTCGCGAGATACGCCATCACACCCCCGACCTTGACCGTCGTTCCCTCCGGTGCCGCGATGTGTGCGAGCGTGCCGCCTTCGAAGGATTCCATTTCCATCGTCGCCTTGTCCGTCTCCACTTCCGCGACGACCTCGCCGACCTTGACCTTGTCCCCCTCCTTCTTCAGCCACTTGACGACCGTCCCTTCGGTCATCGTGTCGGAGAGCTGCGGCATCGTGATTTCAACGGGCATGACGGAACTCCGACGGCGGTTACCGGTATGTGACTTCGCGCACCGAGGCCACGATGCGATCGACCGATGGCATCATCGCTTCTTCAAGAAAATGGTTGAACGGCACCGGGATTTCGTCGCTGTGGACGTACTCGATCGGCGCGTCGAGGTAGTCGAAGCACGGCTTCTGGATCTGCTGCATGATGCCCGACCCCATGCCGCAATAGCCGTAGTCTTCGTCGACGATCACGCAGCGGTTCGTCTTCTTTACCGAGTCGATGATCGTCTGCTTGTCGAGCGGGCGGAGCGTGCGGATGTCGATCAACTCGACGTCGATGCCGTGATCCTTCACCAGCGCATCGACCGCCGGGCGGACGACGCGCTGCAGGGCGCGGCCATAGCTGATGAGCGTGACGTCGGCGCCTTCGCGCTCGACCTTCGCGACGCCAATCGGGATCGTGTAATCCTCTTCCGGCACGTCGCCGACTTCGTTCAGCATCTTCTCGTTCTCGAGGAAGATAACCGGATCGTCGCTGCGGATCGCGGCCTTGAGCAAACCCTTCGCTTCGTATGGCGTGCTCGGCTCGATGACGACCAAGCCGGGGATGCGGCTGTAGATCGACTCGACCCGGTGGCTGTGCGTTGCGCCAAGCTGGTGTGCGATGCCGTTCCCGCCGCGGAATGTCACCGGGACCTTGAATTGCCCGCCGGACATGTATCGGATGTTCGCGGCGTTGTTGACGAGTTGATCAAGACAGACCAGCGTGAACGACCAGCTCATGAACTCGATGATCGGGCGCAACCCGAGTGTCGCCGCGCCGATGCCGAGCCCGGAGAAGGCGGCTTCGCTGATCGGCGTGTCGAACACGCGGCGCGGGCCGAACTTCGCGAGCATCCCTTCGGAAACCTTGTAGGCCCCGTTGTATTCGGCGACTTCCTCGCCCATGAGGAAGACTTTCTCGTCGCGCTCCATCTCCTCAGTCATGGCCTCGCGGAGTGCTTGTCGTAACTGGATTTGTCGCATGGTGCCTTTGGCGATTTTCAATTTGCGATTTGCAATTTGCGATTGGAAGAAGAAGCGACGTCCTTCATTTCTCTAACGGGTACTTCTCAGCCAGGATGTCGTCGAAGCGTTCTTCCAGCGCCGGATGCGGATCTTCATCCGCAAGTCGCACCGCTTCGGCGACGACTTCGGCGACTTCCTCTTCCATCGCATCCGCCTGCTCATCTTCGAGCAGGCCCTTCTCGCGCAGGCGCACTTCGTAGACAGCAATCGGGTCGCGCGACTTGGCCTTCTCCATCTCTTCCTTCGTGCGGTACTTCATCGCGTCGGACATCGAGTGCCCCCGGAAGCGGTAGGTGTTGGCGACGAGGTAGGTCGGCCCTTCGCCGCGGCGGCCGCGCTCGGCGGCTTCGGTCATCTCCTTGATGACCGCGTCGATGTCGTTGCCGTCAATGTTCTTGTACGGCATGTTGAAGCCGCTGCCGCGCTTGGCCAGGTCCGGCTCGGCGCTGTGCCGCGCGACTTGGGTACCCATGGCGACGCCGTTGTTCTCGACGATGAAGATCGCCGGGACCTTGTACAGGCTCGCCAGGTTGAGCGACTCGTTGAAGGTGCCCTGGTTGATCGCGCCGTCGCCGAAGAGGCAGAACGTCACGCCGCCGGTCTTCTGATACCACTGCGCGAACGCGGTGCCGAGACCGATCGGGATATGCCCGCCGACGATGCCGTGCCCGCCGAGGTTACCCACCTCGGCCTGGAAGAAGTGCATCGAGCCGCCCTTCCCCTTGGAGCAGCCGGTGCGCTTGCCGAACAGCTCAGCCATCGCGGCGCGCGGGTCCATGCCCAGCGCCAGCGAGTGACCGTGCGAGCGGTACGCGCTGATCAGCTTGTCCTTGTCCTTTTGGAAGATCGAGGCGATGCCGACGGCGACCGCTTCCTGCCCGCTGTAGAGGTGGCAGAATCCGCCGATCTTTTGGCCGGGCTTGGTGTATTCCTGGTAGGTGCGTTCTTCGAAGCGGCGGATGAGCATCATCATCCGAAGTCGATCGCGTTCGACCTGCCCTTTCTGTTCGGGCTTTACCGGGGCCGGCCGCTGATCGACTGTGTTGGCTACTGACATTCTCTGCACTCCAAAAGGTTGGTCGACCCCGCTCCGCCGGGTGCGGGGTATGCCCACCGGCGAAGGCGCGGAGAGAGTGTAGTGGAAAGCGTCCGGCCTGCAATCCCCGGACCCATGGCCGATTATAGGCACTTTGCCGTTCGCGGCTTAGCGAACTCTTCGTCGGCAAAACAGGGGTGAAAACAGCAGCAGAACTACCGCCGCGGAGGAGGGCTCAGGAACGGCGGAACCGGAAATGAAATACTGACCGACGTCGCCGTAATTTCCGGCGCTCGTGATCGCAAGCTTGTACGTCCCGGCGTCGAGCGCGTAGCTGATTCGTTCTCCCAGGGATGACGTCGCGGATGTCGTGAGCAGGTTGCCGGCGGCATCGTAGAGGCTCATGGACAAGTCAAGCATCGCGCCGAATGGCGCGACATCCGCCACGATGTTCGCGTGACCGCCGGGCGTGATGAAGGAGAAGAAGTCGGCATCGGTTATGCGCTCGACGATGCCGTACCCGGCGAGATTGAAGTCCAAATCCATCGAAAGCGGATCGGCGACGGCGGCCAGCGTACTGGCGTGGTCGTCTGCGCGATATCCGAAGTTCGGCCGCGCCGTGCCGAAGAGGGAGAGCGAGTTGAGATCGTCCTGAATCAGGGTCGCGCCATCCGGCCCGCTTCCGCGCCACCAGATCGCGCGCTGCGACGCGTACGGGATGCCCATGATGGGCGCCTTCGACGCGTCGCCCGGGTTGTACTCCTGGAGCTTGTTCTTGTCCGCGTCGTAGAGACTCTGATGCTTCAGGCCGAACGCGTGCCCTGCCTCGTGCGCGGCGGATTCGGCGACGTACTTCGGGTTGCCGTTGGCGAGATGACCGGGAAAGACGAAGGCAACATTCGGGAATGACGGGTTCATGTACGCCGTCAGCGCCGCCACCCCGCCCGCCTCCTGCCCGAGCCACGCCCCGCTTCCGCCGATGACGATCCGCATGGTCTCGTAATTATTCTGGTTGCCGGGATCGACCGTCGTGACGTTGACATTGAACGGCGAATACTTTTCGGCGACGGACTGCCAGATTTTTTCGATGTTGGTCAACTCGGCGGCGCTGAAGTTGTCCGTGTCCGCATCGATGCTGTACCCGGGCGTGACGCCGGGAGTGTACGTGCCGTAGGTGGGCGTGTTGTCGCCGTCGAAGTCGAGGTAGAGCTTCGTGTTCGTGCCGGCGAAGCTGCTGTACGCGGGGACGATCGGGGCGGCGAAGACCGCGCGCGGAATCAGCGACACAGCGACCATCGTCGCCGCCAAACTGGCGCAGAACATGCCCTCGCGTCTTCGCATCAGCGGTTTCTGAATCAAAACTACCCCCGGCGGACTAGCAGTCAAACGCCGGCCAATGCGTCGGGGTTCGATTGTGCTGGTTGTGCCGCAGGGGCTCACCGTTACCGCCTGCTGGTGCCGATAACACGTGATCGTGCCGAATCTTACCCCATCCCAGCGGACTTGGTTGTTTTGCCTTGGCCTCCTCGCGGTCACCGCCCTAGCCTATTGGCCGGTCGGGCGGGCGGACTTCATCTCGATGGACGACCAGCAATACGTCGCCGACAACCCGGTCGTGCAGGCCGGGCTGACGGCCAACGGATTGCGCTGGGCGTTCTTTTCCGACCGGGTGGCGAACTATCACCCGCTCGCATGGCTGTCGCACATGCTGGACTGTGAGTTGTTCGGCAACGACCCGCACTGGCACCACCGCGTGAACCTGCTCTTTCACGCCGCCAGCGCGGTGCTGCTCTTCCTCGTCCTGCGCCGCATGACCAAACGGGCTGGTTGCAGCGCGTTCGTCGCCGCCATCTTCGCCCTCCATCCGCAGCACGTCGAATCGGTCGCGTGGATTTCCGAGCGCAAGGACGTGCTCAGCGCGTTCTTCTGCATGCTGACGCTCGGCTGCTATACGCTCTATGTCGAACGGCCGACCTGGCGGCGATATGCGCTGACGCTGCTGATGTTCGCGCTCGGGCTGCTCAGCAAGCCGATGCTCGTCACGCTCCCCTGCGTTCTGCTGCTGCTCGACTTCTGGCCGCTGCGGCGGACGACGCTGCTGGCGGACGAATCCGCCGGGCAGCCGTTGTGGAAGACACTGCGGTCGCTCGTGGTCGAGAAAATTCCGTTCGTGATGCTGTCCGTGGGCTCGTGCATCGGGACGATGATCGCGCAGTCGAAGGCGGGCGCGGTGCTCACGACCGAGCAGGTGTCCGTCTCGATGCGCGTCGGCAACGCGCTGGTCTCGTACGCGCAGTACGTCCGCAAATTCCTCTGGCCGACGGACCTCGCCGGGTTCTATCCGCTGCTGCGCCCGTGGCCGATCACAATTGTCCTCGGCGCCGTCGCGGTGCTGCTGCTGATCACGAGCGTTTCATTCGTGCTCTGGCGGAAGAAGCCTTATCTCGCGGTGGGCTGGCTCTGGTTCATCGGCATGCTCGTGCCGGTGATCGGGCTCGTGCAGGTGGGTAATCAGTCGATGGCCGACCGCTATGTTTATCTGCCGATGATCGGGCTGACGCTGATGGTGGCGTGGGGCGTGTCCGAGCTGTTGCCGCGGCGGTCGTGGCAGTTCGCCACCGCCGCCGTCGCGATCAGCGCATGCACGTTCATCACCGCCGATGACGTGAAGTACTGGAACAACACTGAGCTGCTGTTCACCCGCGCGCTGTCGCGCACGGAACCGAGCGCCTTCGCACTGCACAACCTCGCGGCGGCCCAGCTCTATCGTGGTGAAACGGCCCTGGCGATCGAAAACTTCGAGGAGTGCGCCCGCCTGCAACCCGCCAACGCACACGTGCGTCGCTCGCTCGGTTACGCCTACCAACGTGCCGAGCGTTATCCGGCGGCTCACGAGCAACTGGCCCGCGCGCTGGAACTCGATCCAAAACAGGCAATGAACTGGAGCGCCCGCGGCAGCCTCTACGCCGTGCAGGGCGACTGGGCGGCGGCGGCGGAGCATTTTGCGACCGCCGTCCAGCTCAAGCCGCATGATTTCGATTCGTGGATCAACCTCGCCGTCGCCAGCCGGCAGATGAACCGATTCCCGGAGGCGCAGCATGCGCTCGAACAGGCCGTGACGGTGAATCCGCGCGTGGCGCAGCCGTGGTACATGCTCGGGCGACTCGCGAACGAAAGCGGCCGCCCCGCCGAGGCGGTTGAGCCGCTCAAGCGCGCGATCGGGATCGACCCAACGTTGGTGGACGCATACCACCAACTGGGCGCCGCGCTGATGGCCAGCGGGCGCGGCGGCGAAGCGGCGGAGGTGCTGATGTACGCGCTGCGACGCGCTCCCAACTCGCCCGACGTGCTGGCGAAGCTGGCGTGGGTGCTGGCGACGCATCCGGACGAAAAGCTTCGCCGCGGCGAAGACGCGATCTTCCTCGCGAACCGCGCCAACCAACTGACGAACTCGAGCAAGCCGGAAATCCTCGACGCCCTCGCCGCCGCACAGGCGGAGCAGAAGCAATTCGATGACGCCGCGACCACGGCGACGCAAGCGGCGACGCTCGCACGAAAATCCGGCGACGCAAAACTGGCGGAGCGGATCGAATCGCGCGCGGCGAAGTATCGTGCGCACTCCGCTGTGCGCGATTCATCGCTCGCAGGGACTGATGTGGGGGAAGCGACTCCATAAAAAGGAAGAACCGGACTCACAGAGTCCGGCTCAGTCCCTTTTGCGGTTGTGCGATTCGCGGATCGGGTTACTTCAGCAACCCGTCCTTCTTTGCCATTAGCGCGGTGAGGTCGACCAGCCGATTGCTGTAACCCCACTCGTTGTCGTACCACGAGATCAGCTTGAAGAAGTTCGCGTTCAACTCGATGCCGGCGCCGGCGTCGAAGATGCTGCTGCGCGGGTCGGTGATGAAATCGCTCGAGACGACTTCCTCATCCGTATAGCCGAGGATGCCCTTGAGCTCCTTGCTCTCGCTGGCTTCCTTCATCGCGGCGCAGATCTCCTTGTAGCTGGTCGCCTTCTCCGTGCGGACGGTGAGGTCGACGGCCGACACGTCCATCGTCGGGATGCGGAACGCCATGCCGGTCAGCTTGCCCTTCAATGCGGGCATCGCCAGCGCGACGGCCTTGGCGGCGCCGGTGCTCGACGGGATCGCGTTCATGTACGCGTTACGCCCGCCGCGCCAGTCTTTCTTCGACGGCCCGTCCTGCGTCGGCTGCGTCGCGGTGACGGCGTGGATCGTGGTCATCAGACCTTCGACGATGCCGAAGCGCTCGTGAACGACCTTGGCTAGCGGCGCGAGGCAGTTGGTCGTGCAGCTCGCGTTGCTGACGATCTTGTGCTTGGCCGGATCGAACGTGTTCTCGTTCACGCCCATCACAAGCGTCGGAACCGTCTCCGGCGATTTGGTCGGCGCGCTGATAATCACGCGCTTCGCGCCGGCAGTTAAATGTTTTCCCGCCCCTTCCGCGTCGGTGAACAGGCCGGTCGACTCGATGACGTAATCGACGCCAAGATCTTTCCACGGCAGCGTCGCCGGATCCTTGATCGAGACCGTCTTCACTTCGCGCCCGTTGACGACGATCGTGTTCTCGTCCTTGGCCTTCACGTCGGCGTTGAAGTTGCGGTGGACGGTGTCGTACTTCAGGAGATACGCCAGGTTGTCGGCGGGGACGAGATCGTTGTCGCCGACGATCTGGATCTCCGGGTTCTTCATCGCCGCGCGGAAG
>JAXDMN010000417.1:0-18383 GCA_034666045.1 Phycisphaerales bacterium
ATGACGGCCCCTTGCTGTTTTTCATTCCCCGGCAAACTTTCGCACCCCGCCAGCGGGGCGAGGCCGATCGAAGCGGACAGAAGCAATGCGGAACCTTTTACAAATCGCATGTTTTCTCCTTTGTAAGACACCATCTGCCGGGCTCGCATCAAGTGCGAACGGCGTACCATCCTCTATCCTCGATCCTCGTTTTCCTTCACAATCGCAGCATGCGGGGTCGGCGCGGATTCATTCTCCTGTTCGGGACGCGCGCGATCGTCCGCGATGACCCGGAATCGCGCCCGGTCAGCGCGGTGTGCCCGCGCTGCAACCAGCGGGCGGACATCGTCGGCAAGACCTACCGCAACTGGTTCACGATTTTCTTCATTCCCGTTTTCCCGATCAGCGGCGCGCAGCGGTTCAGCCAGTGCACGCAGTGCGGAGCGCAATTCCCGGTCGAAGCGCGTCAGCTCGGCACGCAGGTGGCGGCCGCGGAACGTGAGCAATCGCAGCGCGCGATCCAGCTCTACAACAGCCTGCGGAATTCGCCCGGCAATTCGATCACACTGAACGAGCTGATGACACTTTACGCGTCGCTCGGCGAATTCGACCAGGCGATCTCCGCGGCCCGGCAGTTCCCGCAGGCGCTGGACAGCAGCGAGCAGGCGATGGTCACGCTCGGACGCGTTTTTCTCGCCAAGAACGAGAACGCCGAGGCGATTCGCCACTTCAACCAGGCGATTGCTCGGAACGAAACGCTTGGCGAATCGCACTATTACAAGGGCGTCGCCCATCTCACCGCCGCGACGCCCGACTACGCCCAGGCCGCCGTCGCCGCCCGGTCGGCGCGCGTGCACGGGTACGCCGGGGCGGATCAGCTCCTGCGCGAAGCGGAATCGCGACTGCGCGGCGAAGCGTGAAATAAAATTTTCTTGCACCGATCGGCCCCGGCTGCGTCAATATCCGTGTGACGATGACGCAATGCACCTCCAGGCGTCGCGGCGGCGGCTTCTCGCTGGTCGAGCTGATCGTGGTGATCGGCATCATCGGGATCCTGATCGCCCTGCTGTTGCCCACCATCGCCCGCGCGCGCGAGCACGCGAAGACGGTGCAATGCATGGCGCAGCTTCGGCAGGTCGGCATCGCCCTTACCGCGTACGCCGTTGCCAATCGCGGGCACTACCCGTCCTGGAGCAACTGGCAGGTCTACGGCGGCGACGCGACCGGCGAAGACGATCCGGGCCCCGGCTGGACGGAAATGCTCGAGCCGAACATCGGCAAGCCGACCAGCGGCATCTACCAGTGCCCGGCGTTCCCGCCCGAGGCGCAGTTCAACTATTTTCTGGGCGAGCGCTGGGTCGCGCACGCGGCCAACAAGGGCTCGCTCCTGCAGAGCGAGGTAAAGTTCGCGTCGCAGTTCGTCCTCGGCGGCGAATGCACGCACCAGCGGCTCTACCCCAAGCCGTGGGGCGAGTGCGTCAACTACATCGACACCAACGACTGCGACAAGGACGACATCCGCTGGAAATGCCTCGCCTACTTCGGCGAAGAATACGGCTGGAACGCGCACCCGGCGGGCAACAACGTCCTCTTCGGCGACGGGCACGTCGCCACCTATGATAAGTTCGTCCCCAGCGACATGACCTACGACCCGCAGCGCCCTGGCATCACCTGGGAAGAGCTCGGCCCGCTGCCGTAGCAACCAGCTGCCCGTCGCGAGAATGGATTTTCTGTGTCCGGAAAGCCTCGCGCCGCGACATTTTTACCCGGCGGGGCAACTACGCGCCGGTTCGAGCGTCATTACAATAGCGGCCGGCGGTGTCCGGGCCGGGGCTTTACTGGCAACACACATTTCAGCGGGGCATCGAGATGCACGTTCAAGATCTCAAACGTTGGCACTGGGTCGTGATTGCGCTCGTTGTCGGGCTGGCGCTTTCGTACGTTTGGTCGTCGGTCGAGTGGGACGAGAATCTCCCGACGATCGGGCAGCGCGATTTCGAGACGGGGCTGACCACGCCGTATCCGCGCGAGAAACACCTCGCGAACGTCACCGTCATGCCGCCGCAGGAAGGCAAGTACAAGGTTGTCGCCGAGCAGGTGCGCAACACGAAGACGCCGGGCGTGATCGACCTGCGTCCGGTCGCCTACATGGCGGACACGCCCTACAAGGGCGGCGCGTGGCGCAACGACAACGATGAGCACAAGACGGTCCGCGAATTCCTCGCGGCGATGCAGAAGAACAATCCGACTGCCGAGATCAAATTTCGCTACGCGTGGTATCGCGAGCCGTGGGCGATTTACCTGCTCTGGACCGGGGCGGCGCTGCTGCTGATCGGCGGCGTTTGGCCGAGCATCATCAGTTTGATGGTCGGCGCGGGGCTCGGGTTCAACAAGGAAGAGCAGGGCCCGGATTACGACCTCAATCGCTTCAAAGCGGAGGCGGACGCGAAGAAAGCCGCCGGCCACGTCGCGACGCCGGAAGAGCTGGCGCACCTGGCCGAGCTCGAAGCCGACCTGGAAAAGCGTCTCGCCGCCCAGCGCGCCGGGCTACCCATGCCAGAGGACGAAGAAGTCGCCCCCGCCAGCACGAAGAAGCTCGACGGTGGGCCGCTCGAAGCGCTGACCGACAACCGTCCGCCGGAAGAGCATGAGTACAAGGGGGAGTTTTATCCGGTGGATCGGCACATCAATAAGAAGAAATAGGGGGAAACCAGAAATCCGAAACCAGAAATCCGAATCAAATCCGAATGACGAATGACGAAGCGCACCTTGTTTCGTCATTCGGGCTTCGTCATTGATTCGGATTTCTGGTTTCGTCATTCGGATTTTACAGTCCGCCCAGTCCCCGATCCCCAATCGCTTCCCTCAACTTCCCCTCATGCCGATCCAGCAACGTCCGCGCATCGTCCGCGCCGACGTTCCTCCGGTGCATCACGATGGCGACCTTCACATGCCCGTCCGCTTTCTTCAGCAGTTCCATCGACTCGGCTTTCGGCAGTGACGTGAGCGTCGCGATGATGCGCGCCCCGCGATCCCACAACTTGGTGTTCGTCGCGCGCAGGTCGACCATCAGGTTTTCGTAGACTTTGTTGAGTTGCACCATCGAGAGCGTCGTGATCATGTTGAGCACGAGTTTGGTCGCGGTGCCGGCTTTCAATCGCGTGGAGCCGGTGACGACTTCCGGGCCGGTCAGCGGGCGGATCACGACGTCGACCTTCGGCTCGTTCGGCACCGGCTGGACGCAGGAGAGGAAAATCGTTCGCGCGCCGCGCTCGGCGGCGCGGCGAAGGGCGCCGTGGACGTAAGGCGTCGTCCCGCCGGCGGCGATGCCCATCACGACGTCATTCGCGCCGACGTTTTTCTCATCGACCGTCGCGGCGCCGCCCTCGGCGGAGTCTTCGGCGCCTTCCTTGGCCCGGAACATCGCTTCCATCCCGCCGGCGATGATGCCCTGGACCATGTCGGGATCGGTGCGGAAGGTGGGCGGACATTCCGAGGCGTCGAGCACGCCGAGCCGGCCGCTCGTGCCGGCGCCGAAGTACATCAGCCGTCCGCCTTTTTTCAGTTGCGCGACGACGATGCGCACCGCGGCGGCGACGTCGTTCTTCACCGCCTCGACCGCCTGCACCGCGCGCAGGTCCTGCGCGTTCATCATCGCGACGGCCTCTTCGACGGTCATCGCGTCGAGGTTCATCGATTCCGGCAAGCGCAGCTCGGTCAGCAGTTGGGAACGGTCGTGCATAAGCGGACAAGATAACGCCGACGCGCGTCAAGGCCTACCGGGCTGCTGTTGAGCGATTGCGTAATCGAGCCATTTCTGAGCAGCCGGGTAGTCCAACCCGCGTTTCGCTCTCAACTCGATCGCGCGGCGGAAGTCGTCGGCGGCGAGATCCGGACGGCGGAGATCGAGATACGCCATCCCGCGGCTGAAGTGTACCTGCGGCAGCGGGTCCCCGCCGAGACGAATCGCCTCATCATACGCCGCCAGCGCTTCGTTGTAGCGGCGCTGATGTAGCAGGCTGCTGCCGTAGTTCCACTGCGTCTCCGGCAGGTGCGGGGCCAGGCGGACTTGGCGCTCGAAGTAGGGGTAGGCCTCCTGCCGTCTGCCGCGCGCGAACAGCTCCTTTGCCAGGTTGAGGTTCACCATCCACGAGTCCGGGTTCTTCGTCAGCGTGTCACGCCAGAGAATTTCGACGTCGCGATAAACGGCCGAGCGCGCGAAGGTCAGGAGCAGCAGCGGGGCGATGACGATCGCGTATCTGGCCGTGCTGGGCAGCGCGCGGAGCAGGCGGTCGAGCGCGATCGCGATCAGCACGATCAACGCGGCGCTGGCGTGGTATTGAAAATGGTCGGCGACGAACGAATAGCGCATCGGGTAGATGTTGAAAAATCCGAGGGCGGGGACGAGCGTGCCGACGAAGATCAGCGCCGCAACGAGCGGCCCGCGTCCCCAGCGATCGCGCATTCGCCAGAGGACGATGAGCGCGACGATCACGCCGATCGGGAATGCCCACTGCACGGCGTTGCGCGGATCGATCGTCCAGCGCGGGTAGATGAAGCTGAGGTTGATCGGCAGGATCAACTTCCCCGCATAAAACCAGATCGCCCGGCCGGCGATGAGGATGCGGTCAACGATCGAAAGATTCCATTCTGGTCCGACCGCCTGAACGTGGGAGCGCTCGAACCAGATGGTCATTGTTGCGAGCGCGAGACCGATGACGAAGAACGGCGCGAGATAAAGAACGTCGCGCTGCGTGACGCGTCCACGTTTCCACCACAGGATCAGCAAGAGCGTCGCGGGGAGTGAGCAGGTGACGGTTTTACTTAGCAATGCAGCGATGAAGAGGAGCAGCGCGAGAACGTAATCACGGGGACGGATGCGTTGTTGCCAATGCAGATATGCCAGTGCCGCGCCGAAATAAAAGACCGCGGAAAGGACGTTTTTTCGTTCGGTGATCCATGCGACCGATTCGGCTTGCACGGGATGAATCGCAAAGAGGCAAGCGGCGAGCCATGCTGCGGGGATTTCGAGCGCAACCAGCACGCGCCACAGCAAAACCGCTGCGGTTGCGTGCAGCAGGACGTTGACGATGTGGTATCCGGTCGCATTCAAATTCCAGAGCTGGTGTTCCAACCAGAAGGACGTGAATACCATCGGGTAATACTGCGGTGACGTGCGCGCCGCCGTCCAGATGTCGACCAGCCCGCGCGACGAGCGCAGGTTTAGGTTGTTTTCGACATAATCGTCGTCGTCCCAGATGAATCCGCCGCGCAGCGCGGGCGCGTACGCCAGCAGCGTCAGCACGTAGAGCAGCAGCGACAGACGGATGATTGTGTTCCGCGACTCCGGCAACGAAAATCAATATCCCCGAAGGAGACCGATTATGAAACGTGTGCTCATGTCGCTCGGCGTGTTCATGGTCTGCGTGATGATGCTCGTGGCCGCCGCGCCGCCTGCTGGCGATGACGCCGCGATGAAGCTTGCGAAAGACGTCGTCAAAGCAGGCGGCGGCGACAACTGGGGGAAGGTCAAGCGCATCCAATTCACCTTCAACGTCCTCGACAAAGACGGCAAGCCGCTCATGGCCGCGAAGCACGACTGGGACCTGCGCGCCGGCACGGACACCGTCGCGTGGAACGACAAGAACGTCACCATTAAATTCGCCGACGCGAATGACGCCGGCGACGCGAAGGCGGCGTATCAACGCTGGGTCAACGACAGCTACTGGCTGCTCATGCCGCTCAAGCTTCTGGACGGGGGCGTCAAGCTCGCGCACGGCGGCGCGCAGGACGTCGATGGACAGAAGTATGAAGTGCTGAACATGAGCTTCGAAAGCGTCGGCCTCACGCCGGGCGATCGATACAACCTGTACATCGATCCACAGGAGAAGCTGGTCCGCCGCTGGGATTACATGCCGAGCGCGGAGAAGAAAACCTCCGGCACGTGGGATGGGTATGAGCAGTTCGGGCCGTTGAAGCTCGCGACGAAGCATCAGTTTGGGGACAAGCAGATCAATTTTACGGATGTGAAGGTGGAAACGGACTGATCCGCGCTAATCGTGCGACGAACCCAGCGCATGCCTGCGCGGGCGCAGCGCGATGATCAGCTCCACTTCGCCGGAGGGACGGCGGAGGCGGTCGGCGATTTGCTGGCTCGACAGGCCCTGCTCGCAAAGGGTGTAGATTTCGACGTGACGCGGGTCGATGACGTCGTCATCCGGTGACGGCGCGGGAGCGTTGGTCGTTTCGATCGCTGGCGGTGGTTGGTGCTGCGGCGGCGGGGAGAGGGCCGTGTCGCCGTTCGTCGCCGCGTGAAGGGCGGCGAGCTTCGCCGCCAGTTTCGCCTCGCGGTCGTCGGCCTCGCGCAGCAGGCGTTCGAGGTTGGCGGCCCGCGCATCGAACTGGGCGCTGGCGCGGCGCGTCATCTCGGACAGCTCTGTCATGAGGTTCTGGATGTCGCGCTCGATCGCGCGGTAATCCGCGGCCGCCGTCGATGGCCGCGGCGTCGCGGCGGCCGGCGTCGAAGCGGATTGCGCGGGTGGCGCAGGTCGCGCGGCGGCGTCGTGACGCCGGCGAAGCAGCGGCGACGCGAGCAGCAGGATGACAAGAACCACCGCCCCCGCGGCGGCGACGAGCAGCCACGGCGAAAGCTCCTGCCCATTCTGTGAGAGAAATGCGTGCATCCGTGCGCGCTGCATCATTGTATCGAACCCGCCGCGATGCAAGAGAGACGCGCGGCCGAAACACCGGGACGTGAGCTGCGCAACCCTCGCGGCGGTCTTGCAAAACCGTCCCGTGGCCGTCACTGTTTTGCACCAATGTCCGCAAAAAGTTCCGCATCTCGCGCCGCGGCGCGCGACCGGGCGCGCGAGGATGCAACTGCGGCATCCGCCTCATCGCCACCGGCCCCACCCGCGCCGCCGCGAGGCAACAAAAAGCTGACCGCCCTCGTCGTCGCCGCGCTGCTGGTCGTATTTGCAGCCCTCGCGTGGCTGGCCGTCACGTCAAAAAGCCCCACCTACGACGAGCCGCTGCACGCCGTCTCCGGCTGGTTGCAGATCCACGAGAACGATTACCGCGTCGATCCGGAAGACCCGCCGCTCTGGAAGTACTGGGCCGCGCTCTTGAGCCGGCGCGACGCGATCAAGGTGAGCCTGAAGGTTCCGCCCGGCGTCGAATTCGCCGCGCTGCCGCCGGAAGACAAAAACTCACCGGCGATGCGCTACCGCTTCGTCGCCGACGACCTTCAACACGAATGGCCGCTCGTCGTGGAGATGCTCTACCCGTGCGGTCGGAGCCTGCCGGCGGAATCGTCCGCCTGCCCGGATTCCGACACCTTCATCCAGCAGATGCGCGCGATGATGCTGGTGCTCGCGGTGGCGGGCGGCGTCGTGATCGCCCTGTGGGGCTGGCAACTCGGCGGCAGCATCGCGGCGATCGCGGCGACGCTGCTGTATTGCCTCGATCCGAATTTTCTCGGACACGGCGCACTGGTGAAGAACGATGTGCCGATCACGCTGATCACCGTCGCGCTCTTCTGGGCCGTTTGGCGCGCAGGTAAAAAGCTGACGGTCTGGAACGCTACTGCGATCGCGCTGCTCTGCGCGGCGGCGGTGACGACGAAATTTTCCGGGCTGCTGCTCGGGCCGATCGTCGCGCTGCTGCTGATCCTCCGCGCGCTCATGCCGCAGCCGTGGCAGACCTTCTGGCGAACGCTCAACCTCCGCCTCGAGCGGATCGTACTCGCCGCAGGCATCCTGCTGCTGGCGATGGTTGTCAGCTATGGCGGAATCTGGGCGGCGTACGGGTTCCGCTTCGGGCCGACGAACGATCCGCAGATCGAGTCGAACCTCGGCCGCATGGCGCTCTACACCGCGATGACCGAGCTAACCGTGAAGTACGGCCGCCCGCCCACCGACGCCGAGATCGACCAATGGCGCCCGAGCACGATGACCGAAGTGATCTTCACGCTCAACGCGGCCCACGCCTTGCCGCAGGCGTGGCTGCACGGGCTGCTCTACACGTACCAGAGCGCGCTGATGCGCCCGACGTTCCTGCTCGGCGGGTATTCGAAAACCGGCTGGTGGTATTATTTTCCCGTCGCGATGCTCGTGAAAACGCCGGTCGCGACGCTGGCGGCGGCCGTCGGCGCAATCGTCGTGTTCATCGGCACGTTGCGCACGCTCGGCTGGCGCGCGACGGCGGCGACGTGGACGGCCGCGTGCCTTGTCATTCCGCCGGCGGTCTTTCTCGCGTCGGCGATGCGCTCCAACCTGAATCTTGGCCTGCGGCACGTGCTGCCGGTCTATCCGTTCATCTACCTCGCGATCGGCCTCGCCGCCGCCGAAGCGTGGCGGCGCTGGCGCACGATCACGAAGTGGGCCGGCGCGGCGCTCGCGATTGTGCTCGCGATCGAGACGCTGAGCGCGTTCCCGGATTACATCGCGTACTTCAATCTCGCCGCCGGCGGGAAGCGCGGCGGATTGAAAATCCTCGGCGACTCCAATCTCGACTGGGGACAGGACCTCAAGCTTCTCGCCCAGTGGCAGCAGGAGCACCAGAAGAAATATCCGAAAGAGAACCTCTACCTCGTCTACTTCGGCCTGGCCGACCCGTGGGCATACGGCATTCGCTACATCAACCTCGAAGGTGGCTACGCGTTCGGCCCGAAATGGGAGAAGCGTCTCGATCCCGGCATAATCGCGATCAGTGCGACGGCGATGCAGGGAATCTACACCGACGAGTTGATCAGCCCCGCGCTGCGCGAAGAGTATGCGCTGCTGCAACGCACCGAACCGCTGGCCGTGCTGGGCGGCAGCATCTACCTCTACCGCTGGCCGCCGCTGCTGCGCGAGAGGCGCGTAAGCGCGACGTCGAATCCGACAACAACGACGTCACCCGCCGCACAGCCGACGAATCCATAAAAAAATCATCCCGAGCGGAGCGGTTGCGCTCCTGCTCGGGATGACTGCGTTTCCAACTGAGTGTTGTCATCCTAAGGTACCCCGAAGGATCTGGCACCGAACTACGGACGGCGCAGATCCTTCGGAGTACCTCAGGATGACACTAATGCGTGGTTTACACGCTACACGCGAGCGGGCATCGCTCTAGGACTTCTTCTCTTCGTCCTTGCCGCCCTTGTGGTGCGCGTCCTTCAGCTTGACTTCCTTCCAGGCGTCGCCGTCCTTCACTTCGACTTTCTCGGCGAGGAAGGTCTGCGTCTCGTTGTTGGCCGAGCCGGTCACGCGGACTTGCTTGCCGACCGAATCGGCGAGCGGCGCCGGGTTCGTCGCGAGCGTCCAGGCCTTGCCGTCAACGAGGACCGCGACCGGGATGCCGCTCTTGGCGCACTTGGCGCCGCACGACTTGCCGTGGTCTTCGCCCTTGGCGCCGCCGGCGGCGAAGCAATGCAGGTCGACGAGCTCGCCTTCGACCGTCTTCGTCTCTTTGTCCGCGGCCCGCGCGCTCAGCGCCACGCCGCCGACCAACAACACGCCACTGCACAACGTTACGATCAACTTTCGCATAAGGATCTCCTTCTGGGTTTGGGGGACGGACATGGTAACACGCAAGCGGCCGCGGGACATCGTCCTACTTTCACGATTTCCCCGCTTGTAGACGCTGCCGCAGGTTCAGATCGTCCTGTGCCAGCTGCTCCAGCTCCCTGCTGATCGCGGCGGCGAGCGGCTCGGGATTCGCAAACATCTGCTCCGCGGTAATGGTCGGAAGCGTCGGCTGTTTCGTCACTTGCCGCCATTGCGACAGGATATTCCATTGCCGGACGAGGTGGTGCGTTGTCTTCAGCAGCACCTGCATGTCGAAGATGCGATTGCCGATCTCCGTGAAAAAAGTTCGGGTGACGGCGGGGTTGGCATTTGCCGATCGCAGGAAACCCATCACGTCCGCCGGCGGATCCGTGCCGACGGCGACAATCCCGAGGCCGTGCGCGTGCGGGAACTCAAAGCTCGGATATTGCGCCGCCAGCTCCGCCCAGACGCGCCAGACGCCGAAGGATGGATCGTGCCGCGCGCTGGTGTCGTGCAGGAGCACCACGCCGCGCGGGCTCATCTTCGTCAGCCAGGTGTCGAAGTCGTGCCGCACCGATTCGTAGGTGTGATGGCCGTCGATGTGGAGCAGGTCGATCGAGCCGTCGTCGAACTGCTTCACGGCCGAGTCAAAATCGGCTTGCAGCAGGGTTGAGAAGCCGCCGTAGAGCGGGTCGTGATGCGACTTGAGCGTGGCGAGGATGCTGGCATCGTAAAAGCCGGCGTGAACGTCGCCGCGCCAGGTATCGACGGCGAAGCAGCGCGTTTGCGTCTTCGCGTGCGCGACTGCCTGGCAGAAGGCGCAGTACGAATCGCCGTAATGCGCGCCGAGCTCGACGAGCACGCGCGGGCGCGTCAGCTCGATGATGAGAAACGCCAGCGGAATGTGCTGCACCCACGCCGACTCGAGCGACAGCATCTGCGGACTGTTGAAGATCGCCGGGTGGCGCAGGGGATTGAATTCGTCGCCGGTGTGCGCGGTCATGTCGAAGTCGTCTCGAGCGGGGGCCACTGCCGCGGGGTCATGACGTCCAGCGCCTCGGCGCGGTCGCGCGTGCGCACGACCGTGCACTGGTACGGCCGCCGTGGTACGCCGGCGAGCTGCGCCTGATATTTCCGCTCCAGCCGCTCGACGTAGCGCTGCCAGGTGGCGTCCAGGGTGCCGATCGACGCGTGCGCGATGGCGATGTCGCACGCCACGCCCAATCGAAAGCCCGCGAGATACGCCGCGAAGGTGAAGTCGACGTCGTAGCCGTGCCATCCGTCGAAGGTCTGCTCGTCGAAGCGGATCTTATCGACGACCGCGCGCCGCGCGGCGAAGAACAGACCGTCCAGCGCCTGGATCTTGTCGACCGAGCGCGCCGGTGCGGCGAAGATGTCGACGTCGAAGCAGTGCAGCGGCGGCGGCTTGTAGTGCGCGACCTGTCCGAAGATGTGCGGCGGCCCGGCGTAGCTCCACAACCCGCCGGCCAGGCGATCGGTTCCGGCGACGCCGACGACGTCGTAGCTGCGGAGATGTCCGTAGACCTTCTCGCGGAAATCCGGCGAAAGAATCTCGATATCGTCGTGGCAGAAAATAAAATTCGTCGTCTCCGGCCGCGCGTGTGCGACGCCGCGGTTGTAACCTTCGCACAACGATTTCGCGTCGTGAACGCCGACGAACTGGTAGTCGTTGCCGTCGCCCAGCAGCCGCGAGAAATTCCGCCGGATCGCGTCGAATCGTTGCGGGTTGATGCTGCAGATGATGATCGAAAGCATGCGAATGAATCCGACGCTGGTTAACGCTGGCTGGCGAACATCATAACGATGGCGATGAACGCCACCACGGCGAGCACCGTGAGGGTGATCTTGATCCAACTGTAAGGCCGCTCGCCCTGCACTTCGCCGGTGCGCGCGTTGACGAGGAAGCGAAAGGTTTTGTCGTGGAAGCGGTACGCGCTGATCCAGACCGGCAGCAGCGCGTGCTTGAAGGTGACGTTGAAGTAGCGCGTGTCGAGTGAATGGATCCGCTGATGATCCCCGCCGATGTCGCGTGCGACCGTCGCGCGGATCGGGCCATCCATGATTTGCTTTGCGACCTCGAAACCTTCCGGCAGCCCGATCTGATAACTCTCGGCGACGAAGCCGGACAAGTATTCGTCGCGGTAGGGGACGAGGTCCTTCAGGTCCCACGGCTCGAGCGCTTCGGCGTATCCGCCCGGCAGCGACCGGCTCGCGAGCACGAGAACGTCATCGAAATCGTTGCTCACCGTCCCGCTGGCCGGCCACCAGCGCGTCCGGCGCACCTGCCGCTTGCGCGTGACGCTTCGGCCGTTCTCGCGTGTCGTGTAGGTTTGCGTATCCCAATAATCATCCCCACGCTCGCCGGTGTAGTCGGTTGTCGTGCCGCAGTCATACGTCCAGCACGGAATATAAACGCCGGCGATCTGCGCACGGTCGGCGCGGCGCCTCAGTTCACTCGGCGCGAACCACAATGATCCGATCCACGTTCGGAAGCTCGCGCACGCCTCATCCTGCGTGACGCGAAACGGCAGCAGCGATTTCGGCTTGATCGATTTTTTCGAAGACCCCTGCGCCACAATCCCGCCGCCGCAGAACGGACACCGGCCGGCGGTGACGTTGGGGGCAAGCGTCGTCTCCGCGCCGCAGGTGGCGCAGCGGACGGTGATCTGCTCGTGCAGGTCCTCTTCGGAAAGGTTGGCGGAGAGGTCGAGTTCCTCGACCGCTTCAGTCACCCCGGCCGGCGCGATCTCATTCATCGCGCCGCAGTAGGGGCACTGCAACGAAGTCGTCCCCGGCGCAAACTGCAGGTTGGCGCCGCAGTTCTTGCAGGGGAATTGTTGCTGAGTTCCCGTCGCCGTCATCTCCATGGCGCGTTACTGGTTCGGAGGCAGCGGCGGGGGGACGTTGGCGAAGAGGGCGGCGAGGTCCGGCATCTGCTCGATCGGGGTCCATTGGCCCATGCCGTTTTTCCAGGCGAGCGTGTTGCGCTGGACGCGGCCGGCGGAGATTTCGCTGCGGAGTTGGTCGAGCGTGAAGGGACCTTTCTGCGCGCCGTCGGTGGCGACGAAGTAGGCGGTTTGTTGCGCCGCGCCGGGGATCGGCGGCGGTGAACCGCCACCGCCGGCCAGGGCGGAACCCATTTGGTTCGCCATGGCCATGCCGGCGCCGAATCCGACGCCCGCGCCGGCGAGGCCGCCGGGATTTTTCGCGGCGTCGCGCATGGCTTCGGCGGCCTGGAACTGCGTATAGCGCGAGAGATCGCCGATCACCCCCATCTTCGTCCGCGTGTCGAGCGCCTGCTCGACCTCCGGCGGGAGCGAAATGTTTTCGACGACGAGTTTGACGAGCTGCAGACCGAACGCGGCGAAATCATCGCGCAGGCGGGTCGTCAAAAAGTTCCCCAGGTCGTCCTGGTTCGCGGCCATGTCGAGCACGGGGATTTTCGATTCGCCGATCACGTCGGCGAAGCGCGCGACGAGCATGTCGCGGAGCTGCTCGCCGATCTCGTCGATCGTGAAGCGCTGCCCGGTTCCGACGACATTGCGCAGGAACGTCGGGACATCCTGCACCTTGATCGCGAAGCTGCCGAAGGCGCGCAGGCGCGTCGGGCCGAATTCAGGATCGCGAATCATGATCGGATTCTTCGTGCCCCACTTGCGATCGGTGAAGATGCGCGTGTTGACGAAGTAAACCTCGGCCTTGAACGGGCTCTCGAAGCCGTACTTCCATCCGCGCAGCGTCGCGAGGATCGGCAGGTTCTTCGTCTCGAGCGTGAACGTGCCGGGCTGAAGGAAGACGTCGGCCAACGCACCTTCGTTGATGAACGCTGCGGCCTGGCTTTCGCGGACGATCAGCTTGGCGCCGTACTTGATTTCGTTCTCGTAGCGGGGGAATCGCCAGACCATCGTGTCGCGCGTGTCATCGAGCCACTCGATGATGTCGACCAGTTCGCCGCGTAATTTGTCCCAAATCGCCATATTTGCGTGCCTCCAGCGGGGGATCAGTATACGCCGCGGCGCGGTGCAGCAAACTTTTATTGAAGTCCGCCCATGCGAGCGTTAGGCTGAATCGGTCACTTCCAGCGCGGGCGGGAGCCGGCACTCCCGTTCGAATTGCGCAAGAGCGCCACGCACACATCTCAGACAGGAGCGGACGATGACGTCTGTACCTTCACGCCAGCGCGTTCACCACGTCGCGGTTGTCTTGTTGTCGCTGCTCGTTCTGCCATTGCTCGGCGCGGGCGGGGGCAAACAGAAGATCATCAAAGACTTCTCGAAGATCGAGAAGATGTGTCACGATTTCCACGCCGTGACGCCGCCCCCGCCGCCGGTCGAGGCGGTGCTCGTCGGGACGCTCGATTACGCGAGCGGAACGTTCACCTGGGGGCCGAAGGTCTACGACAAGACGGACAAGCCCGATCTGGTCATCGACCTGGCGTCGCCGTTCGCGAATTTGCAGCTCGACCCGATCCACCCAAATCTCGATCCGAAGATCACCTCGCTCGGGACGGCGTGGGGCAACGGGCCGAACGTGACGACGTGGATCAACAGCGCGCTGATGACAAACATTGGCGCGAATGTCGGCGGCGGCGCGACAGGCGTGGTCGGCAGCGGCGCGACATCGGCGCCTCCTACCGCACCAACGGCCGCGCCAGCGCCAGCGCCGCGCGGCCGCACGCCCGCCGTGGCGCCCAAAGGAATTCGCCAGCCCGCGGCGAATCCGCCGGCCGCGAATCCCGCCGGTCCAGCCAAGCTCGCCGACGCCGGAACGATCAACGCCCCCGCCGGCGGCGCGATATTGACCGGCCATTCCAGCGCCATCCGCACGTTTTACGTCCCCGTGCGCTCCGGCTGCGTCGACATGGTTTTTAAAGTGATCAACCGCCCGGCGGATGCGCAGGTCTCGGTCACCGCCGAGGGTCGCACGAGCGCCGTCACCGCCGATCAGGTCGACATCGTCGTGCCCGCGCGCGTGCGCACAGGGTTCTCGCTGAAGTGCGGCGACAAGAAATTCGACGATGGGATCATCTTCGATCGCCCGCCGGTGCTCGGATGCTTCACGCTCGAGGCGTTCCCGATCACGATCGTGTACGAGCCGCCCGGCAGCTCGAGCTCGCAGAAATATTCGACGAGCAAGACGATCGGGACGACGCTGGAAAACTTTACCACCAAGGACAGCGGCACCACCGAACCGGTCGACACGCCCTTCAGCACCGTCACCCAGGTCATCGGGCTGCTCAATACCGTCGGGGAGCAGGTCGAGAAGGTGAAACCCGAGGTCGGCAAAGGCATGCAGGCCGCCAGCGCCATCCTTTCGACGCTGTGGGGCTCATCGGAGACCGACGAGAAGATCACGAACACGGTCACCGATACGCACAAGCTCTCGATCCAGATGACCAACACCGACTGGCAGTCCACCGGCACGCACCAGGGCCCGGGCAAGGGCGATGTGTTCCATTTTCTGCTCAAGCCGACGTTCGTCTGGCTCGCGGTGCAGGATGAGAAGAGCGACAAAATCTTCGTCACCGTGGCGCTCATTGGGTACCAGGGGGCAGGCTCGGCGTCGGCGGAAGACCTCCGCCAGGGCACCCTCGGCATCCCGTCGAAGGACATGCAGAAGCTCATGCTTAAGCTCGACCCGCTCGCGCCCGAATATGGCGGCGGATTCCGCAAAGGAGCGGCCAGCGCGCAGATGAATCTCCTCGCCGGCGCGCTCCCCGATACGCTCGGACCGGCGACGGGCATTGGGCGTTTCGTCCCGGCGGATCCGTTCGTCTACGCCTTCGCCGGCTCGCAAAGCGGCGACACGATCTCGCGCACCATCGCCGAAGAGGACATCCGCAGCGAAGTGAAGACCGACATCATCACCACCACCGAGAGCGGCGGGCTGCTCGGCTACGTCGCGAAGAATGTTCCGCACGATGGCGAGAAAACCGTCACGACGATCCTCGGCTCCTCCAGCGGCACGAGCGTCAGCGACACCGTCCAGGTGGAAGTCACCTACGGCGCCGCGCAGGGTGAGGGATACGAGATCAACGTTTTCTACGACACGCTCTTCGGCACCTTCGCGTTCAGGGAAATTCCGGAAAGCGAGCAGCAGCAGATGACCGGCTCGGCGGTCGAGAGCGGCGGGCAGCCGGCGGCGAATAAGAAGATTTTGCTGACCGGCCCGGACGGCCTGACCACGGTTGGGACAACCGATGACAAGGGCAACTTCAAACTCCCGACTCCGACGCTTCAGAAGGGAACGTACAAGCTGAAGATCGGCGACAAAGAAATCCCGATCGAATCCGACGGCAAGGGGATCAAGGGCCTCAAGGTCGACACGGCTGCCGGCACGGCGACGGGCGGCGAGATGGCATCAGCCGGTAACGCCGCTTCATCCGGCACGAAGACCAAGGTCGGCAAGGGCGGCCTCGATGGAATCGGCGGGACGACCAAGCCAACCGTCAGCGAAACCGCCAACACCGCCGGCGCCATCCGCGGCCGACCGGCGACAAACGCCGCCTTCACCAACACGCCCAATCCCAAGCTCAAGGGCCGTCTCGGCCGCATCGTGGTCGCCTTCCCCAAGGCCACGCCGTGCAAGGAGACGCACGTCGCCATCCAAAAAGCCGGCAGTGACGCCAAGATCAAGTCGTTCTACGGCAGCGGCGAAGAGGAGATGCTGCCCGGCACGTACACCGTCACCGTCAACGCCAAACCGGTCGCCGACGTCACCGTGCAATCGAAGCACGACGCCAAGCTGAGCACCGGCGTGCTGCACGTCAACGCCGGCAAGGACACGCACGTCCAGCTCTTTGACGCCGACGGAAAGACCAAGCTCACCTCCGGCTACGGCGAACAGCAGTGGGGCCTGCCGGTCGGCAAGTACAACGTCTCGGTGGCGGGGCAGTCGGAGGCGGTGGAGGTGAAGCTGGATGAGGTGACGGAGTTTTAATCGCCGCGCGGTTGTGTGGAGCGAATCGCGATGGGCACACGAGAGAATGTCTCGGAAGCGCTTGTCCTCCGACGGATCTGCGTTGTTTGACGTTCGGTGCCAGATCCTTCGGGGTACCTCAGGATGACATCGTTCGCACGTTGAGCTTTTGCGCGGAGGCGAAACAGATGAATCGGATGCTCCCGCTCATCGCGGCGTTCGTTTCGTTGTTCAGCATCGCCGCGATCGCGCCGCCGCGAAAAGCGCCGGGGCGCGATGCGCCGACGTTGCCGCCAGCACGGACGCCCGTCATCACACCCGACGACATCGGCCGGCGTGATGATTTCTGGAAAGCGTCGGGCCGAAAGTTCCACGCCGGCGAGCCGGGCAAGCCGGCGGTGCTGCTCTTCCACGGTCTGCATCGCGATATCCGCTGTTGGACGAATCCGGCCGACGACGAAGGCGTGCTTTGTTACACCTACCGCGAGCAGCCGGGCAAGCGATCGCTCGGCACGTTCAGTTATCCGGGCGTCGGCATCTATAAGGTCGGCATCACCGACCGCCAGCTCCAGATCAACGAGAATAATTTTTTTGACTACCTCGCGAGCAAAGGTTTCACGGTCGGCGCGTTCTCGCAGAAACCACCGATGATCGCCGACGCGATGGAGACGGCCGCGCAGGCGTACGATGCGTTCCTCGCCGAGACGGCCAAGATCAACCCCGCCGCGCCGCCGCCTGTGTGCCTGCTCGGCCACAGCCGCGGCGGACTGGTGATCCGCCAGTTGCTCAAGGATCGCGCAAGCGCGCCGCGCGTGAAGTGGGCGATCACGCTGCACAGCCCGCACGGCGGCAGCGACATCGCGCGCACGCCCGCCGTCGTCGAACAGAAGATCCGCGAAAAGATCGCCGCCGCCATGCCGCAGATCGGCATTGTTGAATCAGATATCGGCAAGCGGGTCGAGGACGAGGTGATTGCCGCGCTCCGGCCGCTGTTTGTCTATCTGGACGGCAAGCTCGACGCCGAATCGCGCGAACTCGCGCCCGACAGCGATTTCATGAAGTCGCTCACGAAGGACGAAAAGCCGGTCGACGGCGTCGAATACTTCACGTTCGGCGGCACGCAGTGCAACTACATGCGGCTGTACTACTGGACCTTCACCGCCGAGAGCGCCAAGCCGCAATACAAGGTCAGCCTCACGTCGCAAACGCAGTATTTCAAATGGGAAGTCGTGCCCCACGAGATCACCGATGCCTCGCCGATCTATGCGGGCGTCGCGCAGAAGATCATGGATGAAGTGACCGGCGGCACAGGCGACGGGCTGGTCTAGATCGAGCGATCGAAGCTGCCCTGGCCCTCGACGCACAAGGTGGACGAGCTCAATCATGCCGAGGTGCTGTTCAATCGCGGCATCCAACGGGAGGTGGCGCTGATTCTAGACGGCGGCCTGCGCGGGGCGCTCGCCGATGAAATCGCCAAGGTGCAGATCGCGCTGCCGACGACGCAAGTCGCGCGCGGCGTCGAGCTGCCGCGGCAGATCGCAGTCGCAGCCACCGCGCCCGCTGCCGGTGCCATTGCGCCCGCCGGCACCGTTCAACAAAATGCGCGCACCGCGCTCAACCCGAAGATGAAGGGCCGACTTGGCCGGATCGTCGTCGCGTTTCCGAAGGATTTTCCCTGCAAGGACACGCACGTTTCCATCCGCCGAAGCGGCAACGAAAAGGACATCCAATCCTTCTACGGCAGCGGCGAGATCGAGCTGCTCCCCGCCACGTACACGGTCCTCATCACTTCAAAGGCAACCGCCGACGTGACAGTGCAGCCGCACAGCGACACGAAAATCTCCATCGGCGTCCTCCACGTCAACGCCGGCAAAGACACCCACGTCGAACTCCTCGACGCTGACGGCAAGACCAAACTAACCAGCGGCTACGGCGAAC
>JAXDMN010000418.1:0-12270 GCA_034666045.1 Phycisphaerales bacterium
TCAAGAAAGTGCTGCCGTCGTACGGACAGGCGGCCAGGCCGATCGATCTGTTCGAGAATCCGCTGGCGGAATTGTTTGCGCTGCCGGTGCACACGGCGTGGGGAGATTGGACGGTCGTGGCGAACTTCAACGCGAAGGAAGCCGCCAGCCAGCGAAAATTAGACTTCGCGCGAGTCGGACTGGACGCGAAGAAGCATTACCTGGTTTACGATTTCTGGTCGCAACAACTCATCGGCGGCGATGGCGACGAAAGCGGCGGCTACGCGACGTCGGTTGCGCCGACATCCGTCAACCTTGTCGCGATTCGGGAAAAGACGGGCGCGCCGCAACTGCTTGGGACGGACCGTCACGTGATCCAGGGCGCCGTCGAGCTGGCGGACGTTCGCTGGGACGCCGCCACCCAGTCACTGACGGGTGTGGCACTGGGCGCGCCGGGAATGAAATGGAGGCTGGCAGTTTACGTCCCGAACGGGTATCGCTTCGATCAGAAGGATTCGCGGGCAGCGTCGAACCTGTCGGAGATCAGCGTGGATGCGCATGTGCTGCGCGCAGGCGTGCAATTTGCTGACGCCGTAGAGCGCGTGCAATGGTCATTGCGGTTTGAAAAGCCATAGGATTGGCAATTGCTATGTCTGTTACCAAGCGAGATTACTACGAAATCCTCGGCGTCGAGCGCACCGCCAGCGGCGATGAGATCAAGCGCGCGTATCGCCGGCTGGCGATGAAGTATCACCCGGACCGCAACAACGGCGACGCCCGCGCGGATGCCGAGATCAAGTTCAAGGAGTGCGCCGAGGCGTACGAAGTCCTCTCCGACGACATCAAGCGCCGCCGCTACGACCAGCTCGGGCACAGCGGCGTGCAGGGGGCGCATGACTTCTCGCACATGGATGTCGGCGACATCTTTTCGATGTTCGACGACATCTTCGGCGGACTCGGCGGGTTCGGCAGCCGCGGCGCCACGGGCCGCGCGTCTTCCCGCCCACAACGCGGCTTCGACTTGGAAACGCAAGTCGAACTTGCGCTGGCGGAAGTCGCGACCGGCGCCGAGAAAACCATTGAATTCGAGAAGCAGGACAGTTGCGAGGTCTGCAAGGGCAGCGGCGCCAAGGCCGGGTCGTCGCCGGTCGTCTGCGTGCAGTGCGGCGGGCAGGGCCGCGTCGCGCAGCAGGGATTCGGCGGAATGTTCCGCATGGTCACGACCTGCCCGAATTGCCGCGGGCGCGGCAGCGTCGTCAAAGACCATTGCCCAAGCTGCGGCGGGACCGGGCGGCAGCTCCGCAAGCGCGTCGTGACGGTGCGCATCCCCGCGGGCGTGCACGAAGGGCAGGCCGTGCGCATCGCCGGTGAAGGCGAGGCGGGCGAGGCCGGCGCGCCGCCGGGCGATCTGCATTGTTATATCGCGATCAAGCCGCACCCGATTTTTTCACGGCACAACAACGACCTCGTCTGCCAATTCCCGATCACTTTCAGCCAGGCCGCGCTCGGTGCGCGCGTGGAGATCCCGACGCTGAAGGGCCCGGAAATGATGGACATCCCATCCGGCACGCAGCACGGCGAGGTCTTCAAGCTCAAGGGCAAGGGGCTGCCGGACGTGCGATCGCATCGCATGGGCGACGAGCTCGTTCAGGTTCTGGTGGAAATCCCGAAAAAGCTGACTGACAAGCAGAAGCAATTGCTGCGAGAGTACGCTGCTACGGAAGATGGGAATGCACTACCGCAGCGCAAGGGATTTCTCGACAAGTTGAAAGACGTCTTCCAAGGCGGGTAACGAAATGACACGGATTCCAATCGACGACGACGAACAACGACAGGACGAACAGGTGCTCGAAGGCGAGCCGTCCGCGCAGGGCCGCGACGGCGGTGACGGCACGGGCGGCGACGGCGCCGATCGCATCCGCGCCGAGCGCGACATGCTCTACGAGAAGCTCGCCCGCGCGCAGGCGGATTTCCAGAACTCGCGCAAGCGCCTGCAGGCCGAGTCGGACCAGCGCGCGCAGTATGCGAACGCGAGCCTGATCAAGAGCCTGCTCCCGGTGATCGACAGCTTCGAGCGCGCGCTGGCGCAGGACCCGGACAAGACCGACGCGCGGACGCTGCTCAAGGGGATGCAGATCGTGCACGACCAGTGGCTCAACGTGCTGCGGCAGCAGCAGGTGCAGGAAATCGCGCCGCAGCCGGGCGAGCCGTTCGATCCGACGCGCCACGAAGCGATCATGCAGCAGCCGAGCCAGCACCCGGACGGTTCCGTCGTGCAAACCTTGCAGAAGGGTTATGCTCTGCACGATCGAACGCTTCGCCCGGCGCAGGTTTCCGTCTCGAAGAACAGTTGATTCGCTATGCCGACCTACGAATATAAATGCGACGCCTGTGGGTGTGAGTTCGAGCGTTTCCAATCGATCATGGCCGCCCCGATCAAGCGCTGCCCGGAGTGCGGCAAGGCGAAGGTGCGGCGGCTCATCAGCAGCGGCGCGGGCGTGATTTTCAAGGGCAGCGGCTTCTACATCACCGACTACCGCGACAAGAGCTATACCGACAAGGCCAAAGCCGAAACGAGCGCCGCGAGTGGCGGCGACAAATCGAGCGGCGAGACGAAGAGCGAGAACAAGAGCGAGGCGAAGTCGGACGCGAAGAGCGGCGAATCGAAAACGGCCGAGTCGAAGCCGGCGGAATCGAAATCGGCGGAATCGAAGCCCGCGGAGTCGAAGTCGGGGGCGGAACCGAAGCAGGCCGCCTCGAAATCCGCCGCCAAGCCCTCAAACCGCAAGCCGTCGAAGAAGAAGTGACCGGTGCGCGATGCTCTGCCCCATCTGCAAAAAGCCGATTGATGACGCACGCCCGGGCGACGAACGGTCGAAACATCTCCCGTTTTGCAGCGACCGCTGCAAGCTGATCGACCTCGGGCGCTGGCTGGATGGGAAATACCAGGTCCCGGTTGACGTCGACGAACAGGATGACGCCGCCGCCGACCGCGATCCGTTCCGGCGCGGGACGACCCCGCGTTGAGCCGCGGCCCGGCGTCAGGTGAGGATCACCTCGATGTCGGTCAGCGTGTCCTGCCCGTCGTCGAAGCCGCTGTCGGCGTTGGGGCTGCCGCCGCCGTCGAGCAGGTCGAAGCCGGCCTGTCCGAACAGGGTGTCGTCGCCGTCCTCGCCGAAGAGTTGGTCGTCGCCGCCGCCCCCAAATAGCCGATCGTCGTCCTGATAGACGAGACCCCCGCGCGTCCCGCCGAACAGGGTGTCGTTGTTCGCCTGCCCTTCGATGGAGTCGTTGCCCCAGCCGCCGATGAGCAAGTCGTTCCCGTCGCCGCCGGCGATGCTGTCGTCGCCGTAGCTGCCGTCGAGCGTATCGTTTCCACCGCCGCCGATCAGCGTGTCGTTGCCGACCCAGCCGTCGAGCCGGTTGTTGGCGGCGTTGCCGACAATGCGGTCGGCGTAGGCGCCGCCGATGACGCCCTCGACATCGGAGGCGACGTTGTCGGTCTCGCCCGCCTCGCCGTCGTTGGCGACGTCGTCGAGGGTGATGACCAGCGCGCCGACGTTCGACGTGGCCGCGTTGGAGTAGTCGGCGATATCGTCCCCGGTCCCGCCGCTGAAGCGGTCGTTCCCGCGGCTGCCGTACATCCGGTCGTTGCCTGCGCCGCCCTCGATGGTGTCGTTTCCGTAACCGGCGTTGATCGAGTCGTTGCCGTCGCCGCCGAGAAGTGAATCGGCGCGGCCGCTGCCGATCAGCGTGTCGTTGCCGGCACCGCCGGTCAGCGTGCCGGGGCCGTTCCAGGCGCGGAGTTGGTCGTTTCCGCCGCGACCGTCGATGGCGCCGTACTCGACTTGCAGGCTGTTGTCGGCGTTGGTGCCGAGCAGGGTGCCGGTCGGGATCTGGGCGTCCTCGACGCTCGGCATGGTGGCGGCCAGGTCGAGGAACGTGATGCTCGCGTTCTGCGCCTGGAAGAAGTCGCGCCCGCCGCCCGCGTCGAGCACGGGAAGGATGCTGGCGTAGTCGCTGAAGATCCGGTCGGGCCCGTCGCCGGTGGAAATGGTGACGGGAACCTTCGAGTTCTGGTAGACGCTGATGTTGGCGGCGCCGAAGCCGGTGGTGGTGATGCGGGTCGGGACCTCCGATCCGTCCGGGTAGTAGAGCCCGTTGTTGATCGCGACCGTCGCGCCGCCGTCGCCGAGGTTGATCTCGACCCGGTCGATGTCGTCCAGGCTGAAGACGTACGTCTGGTTGAACTTGACCTCGATGGTATTGTCGGGCTGGTGGTAGTCGCTGACCTCCACCCAGTCGAAGCGTTCGTCGCCGGTGATAAGGAGCGTGCGGTTCGGCGTGATGACGACGCCCGGCTCGCCGCCGCCGCCCCCGGGGATCTCCTCGACGCTGACGAGCGTGTCGCCGGCAGTGTTCAGGCCGGTGTCGAAGCCGGCGGCGCCGTTGAGGGTGTCGGTTCCCTGGCCGCCCGCCCCGCCGTCGAGGGTGTCGCCGCCATCGCCGCCGTCGAGCGAGTCGTTGCCCGCGCCGCCTTCGAGGCGATCGCTGCCCGGGCCGCCGACGAGGGTGTCGTTGCCGCCGAGGCCGATGAGCGTGTCGTTTCCGCCGCGGCCTTCGATGCGGTTGTTGTTCGCCGCGCCCTTGAGGCTGTCGGCGCCGCTGCCGCCGAGGATGGTTTCGATGTC
Source organism: Phycisphaerales bacterium (assembly GCA_034666045.1). GTDB lineage: Bacteria > Planctomycetota > Phycisphaerae > Tepidisphaerales > Tepidisphaeraceae > JAICTV01. The sequence continues at coordinate 4,671 of JAXDMN010000418.1, forward strand.
GGTGGCGACGTTGTCCTTCTCGTTCACATCGCCGTCGTCGGCAAGCGAGCCGAGGCCGACTGTGACTTTCGCGGTGCGCGCGGAGTTGTCGACGGAGTCGTTGCCGGAGCCGCCCTTGATCGTGTCGCCGCCGGCGCCGCCGTCGACGACGTCATTGCCGCCGCCGCCGACGAGGGAATCGTTGCCCGCGCCGCCCTTGAGGGTCGAGGGTTTGGTGATGGTGTTGCTGATCGTGACCTTGTCGTTGCCGCCGTTGGCGTTGACGAGAACCTTGGTGAAGGCAGCGGCGCTGAAGTCGGTGGCGCTGCCGTTGATCGTCACGCGCACCTTCGAGGCGGGGATCGGCGCAATGGTGATGACGTCGTTGGTGCTATTGCCGTTGACCGTCAACACGCCCGACTGAATCGCCACGCTGGCGAGCAATCGGCGCGGTTCGAGCGCGTCGATGACGGCGCAGGCGCAGTACAGCTCACGATCACGGCGATGACGGCGGCGAATGGGTAATTGCGTGCGTTTTCTGGATGCAGGCGCGCGGCGCGGTCCGAGAGGAAACCCACACCTTCGTGGCGGCGGACCCGCACCCCTCCTTTGCACTTGAGTAATCGGCCGAGACAGATCAGGAATGGCGCAGATGAGACTATCTCATCTCGCGCGCCGTGTACGCGTCCAGAATCGCAAGCATCCGACGATACGCAACAAGCGCTACGTCAGCACCACCTCGATGTTGGTCAGCGTGTCCTCGCCGTCGTCGAAACCGCGGTCGTTCGTGCCGTCGCCGCCGTCGAGGGTGTCGGCGCCGAATTGGCCGTAGAGGAGATCGTCGCCGGCGTCGCCGAAGAGTTCGTCGTTGCCGGTGCCGCCGAAGAGGCGGTCGTTGTTATCGCCGCCGCGCAGGGTGTCGTTGCCGGTGTCGCCCTCGAGTTGATCGCTGCCGGCGCCGCCGAGGAGCGAATCGTTTCCGTCGCCGCCTCTGAGGGTGTCGTTGCCGCCTTGGCCGTCGAGGATATCGTTGCCGCCGCGGCCGTAGAGGAGGTCATCGCCCGCGCCGCCATCCAGCGAATCGGCTTCATCGCTGCCGTACAGCGTGTCGTTCCCGCCCAGACCCTGAAGTGTGAAGGCCGTGGCAAAGCTGTCGGAGGCGAAGAGCACGTTGTCGCCGTCGGTGCCGATGATCGTGTTCTGGGAGTTGCCGACGCTTCCGTTCTCCATGTTCACGCCGTTGCGCAGGTCGAGGACGGCGTCATGCTGATTGGTGTAGTCGACCATGTCGATCCCCGCGCCGCCATCATGCTGCGGACGTAGCGAGGCAAACTCCTGGTAGATGAACAGGTCGTCACCCGCGCCGCCGAAGAGCGTGCTGTTCACGCTCTCGTCGATGGTGAACTGATCGTTGCCGTCTTCGCCATGAAAGACGACCTTAGTTTCGCGGTTGGCCGTGAAGCGATCTTGCGCGCCACGGCCGAAGACGGTGATCGTCGCGTCCGCGTCGAAGCGGCGCGTGACGCCGTTGAAGGTGACGACAGTCTGCCCGTTGCCGGCGATGTCCTTGCTGACGATCGTGAAGTCACCCTCGTCCGTTCCGTTGACGGTGACGTTGCCGTCGTTGTCGACGACGAAGGTCTCATCCCCGCCGCCGCGGGTGTTCTCGACGCTGATGAGCGTGTCGCCGGCGGTGTCGATGCCGGTGTCGTTGCCGTCGCCGCCTTCGAGGCGATCGCTGCCCGCGCCGCCTAGCAGGGTGTCATTGCCGCCGAGACCGATGAGCGTGTCGTTGCCGCCGCGGCCCTCGATGCGGTTGTTGTTGTTATGACCCTTGAGGGTGTCTGCGCCGCTGCCGCCGATGATGGTTTCGACGTCGGTGGCGACGTTGTCCTTCTCGCCGGCTTCGCCGTCGTCGGACAACGTGCCGAGGCCGACGGTGACGGGGGCGGTGCGGGCGGAGTAATCGACGGTGTCGTTGCCGGGGCCGCCGCGCATGGTGTCGGCGCCAGAACCGCCGATGAGGTTATCGTCGCCGCCGCCGCCGACGAGCGAGTCGTTGCCCGCGCCGCCGAACAGGTTGCCCTCGCCGCTGCCGCCCGGACTGACGATGAGCGTGTCGTTGCCGGCGCCGCCGTCGAGCAGGATAGGGTCTAAGTATAAAGCGTCCGAGGCACCGCGAAGCGTGTCGTTGCCGCCCATCCCGCGGATGGTCCCCCCGCCGTACCCGGTTTCGAGCTGGTTGGCGAGTTCGTTGCCGATCAGCGTGCCGTAATTGATCTTGCCGTTCTCAGTTGTCGGCGTCAGCGACAAATCGATGAAGCTGCCGTCGGGGCTTTTCATCTCGTAAAGATCGATGCCTGCGCCGCCCTCGAACGGTCCGCCACCATCAACGGCGTAGACGGTGTCGTTGCCGTTGCCGCCGTTGATGGTGGCGCCGTACTCGGTCAGCTCGACGCGATCGTTGCCGTCGGCGAGATTGATCAGGACATCGGGAAAGATGCCATCGTCGCGACCGAACTCCGGGACGTCGAGGTCGACGAGGTCGTTGCCGGCGAGCGCATTGATCTCGAGGCGGTCGAAGTCAGTCTGCTTGAACGTGAAGACTTCGCCGTTGATGTAAACGTTGTTGCCCATGGCCCCGCCAACGTCGAAGTTGGCCCCGATGTGGATGCTGTCCGCGCCGCCGGTGCCGGTGACGAGCAGCGTGCGGTCGCTGGTGATGACGGCGGAGCCGGCGACGCCGCCGGTGGTGTTCTCGACGCTGACGAGCGTGTCGCCGGGGGTGTCGACGCCGGTGTCGGTGCCGTCGCCGCCTTCGAGGCGGTCGGTGCCGGGGCCGCCGACTAGCGTGTCGTTGCCGCCGAGGCCAATGAGGGTGTCATTCCCGCCGTGACCCTGGATGCGGTTGTTGTTGCCGGCGCCTTTGAGGCTGTCGGCGCCGCTGCCGCCGCGGATCGTTTCGATGTCGATGGCGACATTGTCCTTCTCGTTCACTTCGCCGTCGTCGGCGAGCGAGCCGAGGCCGACGGTGACCGGCGCGGTGCGGTCGGAGTAGTCGACGGTGTCGTTTCCGGAGCCGCCGCGGATGGTGTCAGCGCCGGTTCCGCCTTCGATGACGTCGTTGCCGCCGCCGCCGACGAGGGAATCGTTGCCCGTGCCGCCGTAGAGGGTCGAAGGCTTGGTAAGAGCGTTGCTGATCGTGACCCTGTCATTGCCGCCCCAGGCCTGGACGATGATGCCGGTGAAGTCGCTAACGGCGTGGTCGGACGAGCTGCCGTTGAGCGTGACGCGCACCTTGCCCTCGGGGATGGGCGCGATGTTGATGACGTCGTCCGTGTTGTCGGCGATGACAGTCAGGTTGCTGCCAATGATGCCGACGCTGGCGAGCAGTCGGCGCGGTTCGAGTTGGTCGATGAAGGCGCAAGCGGAGATCAGCGCGCGGTGACGGCGGGAAGTCGAACGGGTCATGAATTTCCGGATGCGAGTTCAATCGGATCCGCGGCGGTGGAAACTCACTCGTTTGCCGCGTAGCTGCTCGCACCCCTCCTTTTAAGATGAGCGTGTAACCCCGGAAACCAGCTTCTCGGGTCGAAGTACTATCTTGGCCGCAAGTGACGGGCCTGTAACGTTGTGATTTTCCTCACGTAAAAGCGGTTTTGTGGTTCGCGGGCGAGTAGAAGCGAAAATTCATTTCGCGCAGATACTCGTAAGCGCCCGCCTTGCGCATGTTCTCAACGAGCTGAGCAATTTGTAGTTGCGATCGGTACGCCGCGATGCCCGCCAGCTTCTTGTCGAAGGCCACATTGTCGCCGCGCACCTCGAGCTGAGGCGGCTGCGGGAAGTCGCAATAAATCGCGAGTTCGTACACCGCTGGCACGACGCCGAGCGGTTCGCCGAGCTCGGGCCAGATCGCGCCAGAGGCGTGGAAGAGACAGATCATCAACTCGTTGTTGGTGATCTGATGATCGGGATGCAGGTCGGCCATCGTCGGCACGAAGACTCGCGCCGGCCGCGTGCGGCGGAGGTGATAGGTGAACTCGTTGCACAGGCCGACATAGCCCTGAGTCGGTTTCACTTCGTCGGAGCTGCGATGCTTGCGGCGGCCCTGGAGATCGTAGAGCGCGCCGTCCGGATAGCCGATGTAGGCGATCTGCGTGCACGGGACGCCGAGGATCTCGAAGGATTCGTACGTCTCGGCCTTGCGGATGTCCGCGATCTTGTCGCGCTGCTCGAGCGTGCAGTAACCCATCCGGCCGTCGGTGACGACCAGGACCTGCACGTCCACGCCCGCCTGCACCGCCGCCTGCATCCACAGGCCGGCGCCGATGACCAGATCATCATCGTGCGGCGAGACGAAGAGCCAGGTCTCGCGCTCGCCCTGATCGGACTTCATGCCGATCGCGTCTTCGAGCGTGGCGAGGCGCTGCTTCTTGCCGTCCTGAACGCGTGTGAACTGAAACTGGCTCATGGTTTTTCCTACACCACTTTTGTATGAAGCTGCCCGGTCCACGTCAGCAGATTGACGACGAACTGCGAATAAAAATTGCCGACTTCGATCTGCCAGCTTCCCGGCGCCTGCGCGGTGACACGATCGCCGTCGCCCCAGTCGACCAGGCCGCCGACCCAGTGCGGGGCGAGGTCGGTCGTCAGCGCGGCGGTGAAGCCGAAGCCGTGCGAGCCGAGCACCAGCAGTGGGTCCTGCTCGCGCGGGGTGAATTCGAATCGACCCTCGCTGAAAACCGCCTGTAGGCGCTGCACGAGCAGAATCGTCGCCGCACCCGGCTTGGAGATGACGCGATTGAAGCCGCCGATCGTCGGCGGACGCTCGGCCCACGGAAGGTTTGCGGTGATCTCGTGCTTTTCGGAATGGATGATCAGGGCGGGCTGATCGCAGTTGACGCGATCATCGGCCGCGGAGATCTCCACGGGCAGCGCATTGCCGATCGGCGTGCCGCCCCAGTCGCCGCCGTGGCCGTGGAAGGATTCCCATCCCCCGATCATCAGCAGCCCGGCCGCCTGTTCGTGAACTTGCTTGAGGATGATTTCCTGCACGGCGGGCAACATCCGCGCTGCGGAATAGTCGCTGATGATGAAGAGCTTTCGCCGCTCGCTGGCCAAGCCGCTCGAAAGATCCTGGTCGCTCGGCAGGTAGTCGTAGCCGATGCCGAAGCGCGTCATCAATCCGGCAAGATAGGCGGCCGCGCCTGATAGTGCGGTGTCGCCGAGGTACAGAACGTGGTTATTGCTCATCGGGTTACTTGATCTGTGAATTCGCAGGCGTTATTCACGCGGCCCGCGAAGTTGGGAATTTAACCACTCGAATCGGAGAATGCATGCTCAAGGGCAACGCGCTGGTCGGGCAATCGGGCGGCCCGACGGCGGTGATCAACGCCAGCCTCGTCGGCGTCGTCGACGGCGCGAAGAAATCGAAAAACATCGGTCGCGTCTTCGGCATGCGCTTCGGCATCGAAGGCGTGCTCGGCGATTTTTTGCTCGACCTGTCGAGCGAAAGCGCTGCAACGCTAAAGAGCCTGCGCACCACGCCCTCGTCCGCCCTTGGCTCTTCGCGGCACAAACTCAAGACCGAAGACTTCGCGCCAATCCTCGCGCAACTAAAGAAGTTCGACATCCGCTACCTCTTCATGATCGGCGGGAACGACACGATGGACACCATCCATCGCATCGTCGAGCACGCGAACAGCACGGGCTACGAGATGATCGGCGTCGGCGTGCCGAAGACGGTCGACAACGATCTCTTCGGCGTCGACCACACGCCCGGTTATCCAAGCGCCGCACGTTACGTCGCGCTCAGCGTGCAGCAGGGCGGCCTGCTCGCGCGCGACATGCAGCGCGTCGACCCGTTCACGGTCTTTCAAACCGTCGGCCGCAGCGCCGGCTGGCTGCCGGCGGCGGCGGCGCTGGCAAAGAAACGGCCGGAAGATCCGCCGCACATCATCCTCGTGCCGGAGCGGCCCTTCGAGGAACAGAAGTTTCTGGACGCGGCGGCGAGGGCGCACAAAAAGTTCGGCTTCGTCAGCGTCGTCTGCGGCGAAGGGATCACCAACGCCGACGGAACGCCGGTCAGCGCGTCGAAGGTGACGGACAAGTTCAGCAACGTCGAATTCGGCGCCATGGGCGGAACCAGCGCGGCGATGATGCTGCATCGCATGCTGGCGAATGCTTTCGGCTGGCGCGGCGAGTTCCAGGTGACGGAATCGCTGCAGATGTCCGCCGGCGACCGCGCCGTGAAGCTCGATTACGACGAAGCCTACGGCGCCGGCCGCGAAGCGGTGCGTCTGGCCAGCCTGGGAACGAGCGGCGTCATGGTGACGATCGAGCGCGACAAAGGCCCTCGCTATTCCAGCCATTTCGGCACGATTCCACTGAAAAAGGTGGCGATCAACGCGCGGCCGATGGACGACAAGTACATCGATGACAAGAATCTCTTCGTCACGAAAGCCTTTCTCAATTACGCCGCGCCGCTCGTCGGAGCGCTGCCGCAGTATGCTTCGCTGAAGATTAAACGAGCGAAGGCGAAGTCGTAGCAGCCGGAAAGAACAACTCATGAATCTCACCGACGCGAAGTACACTCAGTTCGGCCTGGTGCGCGACATGCTCGCGACGGCGGATGTCGTGGCGAATTTTTCCGCCGACCAGGCGAAGGAGACCGGGCGCGCGATTGCGCAGGTCGGCCGGCTGCTACTGACCGGCGAAGGATCGAGTCGGATCTTCCCCGCGAAGAACGCCATCGCCAACGCGCGGCGCCTCAATTGGCCGATCACGCTGCACACGGAAGCGGGGCGGCAGGCGCAGGAATATGACCTTGCCAACTGGGCCGTCTTCGCTGCGTCGAACTCGGGCAAGACGTCGGAAGTCATCAAGCTGTTCAACGATCTGCGCAGCAAAGGCCACGAGCATCTCTATGGCCTGACCGCCAGCGAGAACAGCAAGCTGGGCGAGCTGTCGGAGAAATGCTACGTCCTCAAATGCGGCCCGGAAGGCGCCGTCGCGGCGACGAAGAGCGTGATCGAGCAGGCGCTGTTTTATCAGGCGATGCTCGAGCACGCGTGCGGCATCCCGCTGCTCGGCCGGCGCTGCAGGCTGCTGTCGGAGCAGATCACGACGGCGCTGACGACGCCGATCGACCCAAAGATCACCGACAAGATCGCCGCCGCCGGCTCGATCTATTTCGCCGGTCGCAATGATGGCGTCGCGGAAGAGCTGACGCTGAAAACGAACGAAATCACCCGGAAAAAGAGCGATTTCCTTGAGGGCACGTACGCGGTGCACGGTATCGAAGAAGTCATGAACAAGGATGACGTCGTCGTCTTGATCGACCCGTACGAGGACGCGCTCGGCAAATTCAACGACGTGTTGGTGAAGGGCGTCGGCCTGACGGTCATTACCATCGCGACCAAGCCGACGAGTTTTCCGTCGATCGTCGTCCCCGAATGTGATCTGCAACCGTACGTGATGATGGCGGCCGGCTGGAACGTGCTGGTCGAAGTCGGGGTAAAACTTGGCATCAACCTCGACAAGCCTGTGCGGGCGCGAAAAGTCGGCAATGAATTCGTCGGATGAAGAAAGGTTCACCACGAAGCCACGAAGAACACGAAGC
>JAXDMN010000419.1:0-2596 GCA_034666045.1 Phycisphaerales bacterium
ACGGCGGCGGTATACTTCACTCGCGGACGAGAATCGCGCGTGCGCCGCCGCGGCCGCTCAACGGTCTCACGTTATGTGCCCCGGTGCGGCCCGAACCAGGCGAAGGAATCGCGAACATGGCAAAAGCAGCCGTCCTCGAACGTCTCGCATCAGCCCCGGAGTTCACGCCGGGCCCGGGATGTACGCCTGATCAAATCGCCAAGCTGGAGACGTTTGCCGGCGGGCGGGTACCGCAGGATTACCGGGAATTCCTCGTGCTGTGCGGCTGCGCGATCTGGGACGGCGGAAAGCTTTTCGGATGCTACGAGCTGGGGTCGCTGTTGCCGGATTCGATTGACCTGGATGCCGCGCGTCGCACGAAAGATTGGCGAGAAGATGTGCCCGAGGGATGCTTCACGCCTGCGCCGCGATCAGGCTTGGTCGTCTCCGATGACGACAGCGGTGGCTTTTACTTTCTGAACGTCGGGTCAAAGAAGAACGGCGCCGTTGACCACTACGTGTTCGGCGAAGGCGAGGATAACGCCCCGACGGAAAGCTGGCCGTCGTTCACGAAACTCGTGGAGGCGCTGCTGGACCAGAGTAAACGCCGGCCCTATGGGCACATAACCCGCCGCTGACTTCGGCGAGCTCAGTCGAGCTGGAGCGGACCGCGGCGGCGGTATACTTCACTCGCGGTCGAGAATCGCGCGTGCGCCGCCGCGGCCGCTCAACGGCATTACGTTATGTCGCCCGAAAGCGCCGTCCAACGAGCGATCGCCCGCGCGGAACGCATACTTCCCGGTTCGCCTGCGCCCGAGGGGAAACGTGACCCGCGATGGCAGGCGATCATTCGCGTCGGCGAGTTCGTCGAGACACAGCCGGAGGCCGTTTGGCAGTTCACGCACCGGTGGGGAAAGCATGCCCAGCGTGATCTGCGAAGCGCCGTCGCAACTTGTCTTCTGGAACATCTGCTGGAGCGCCACTTTGAGTTGGTGTTTCCTCGCGTTCGCCAGGCATCGCTCGAAAGTGTTCGCTTTGCCGACACGTTTTCATCGTGCTGGTCGTTTGGTCGATCGAAGAAGCCGAACAATACCGCGCGAATCAAACGTCTGCAGAGTCAGTTGCGTGCGGCCAGCCGGCGGGCGACATAACCACGCACTGCAACGGACCGGCCGGGCGGAGCGGTCCTTGTGATTCCAACGCGGCTCGGCACCCGCCAGCCGTTGAATGCAGATCCGTTATGCGGCTCAAGGAGTGGCGACATCTTCGCTTCGGACCTGCGGTCATCTATGACGTGCCGGATGAGAACATCGCGAACATCCATCTTTGGGCAGAGTCACTCGATGATCCGGTTCACGAGGGCTTGGTCGCCGTCGCAATGAATGATCTGCCGCAAACCCTTCGCAGCCGCGGCGTCCGCATGTGGGTCGTCCAAACGCCGTTGTTCGACGGCAACTACCGCACGATCGATTACGTGCCTCGCCACGAAGGCGAAGGCTGGCATTGCTTAGACAGCTTCGTGCGTCGCTGGCATCGGATCCACCGGCGGTGGTGGGAGCTTTGGAAGTGGAACACCTGGTTGCCAGCCAATGCTTGAAACCGGCGATGGCGGCCGAACCGCATAACCCGCCGATGCAGTGCACCGAGCCGGCTCGTAAGCTTCTCGTAGCTCGAGAACCGGCGCGGCGCCGGCTCGGCCAATGTCGGCATTACGTTATGCGGTCTTAGCGAGGAGCGAAGCGGTGAAAGCATTGGATGCCATTCGGATCGCCCTGAAGTTCAGCGACATGGGCATGAAGTACCTGGACGAGATGAAGGACGATCCGCTCTTGCGCCCCGGGCCGTGGGGCGGCAATCACGCGATGTGGATCGCCGGGCACCTGACGGTGGTCGAGGGCCGCCTACAGCAGATGCTGCATGGCACGCCCAATCCGGTGGCGCAGTGGAAGCCGCTGTTCGACTGGGGCAGCGAGCCCGTCGACGACCCGGCGGCCTATCCGCCGTTCGAGGAAGTGACGCGGACGTTTAAGGAACTGCGGAAGCAGACGCACGCATTTCTCGATGAAGTCGGCGAGGAGGGTCTGGATGGCCCGACGAAGTCTCAACCGCCCGGTTTTACCGGATTCGAGACGGTCGGCGCCGCGATCATGATTATCGCCGGCCACGCGTGCGGCCACCTGGGCGGGTTGAACGTCGTTCGAGCCGCCAGCGGAAAGCCGCGCTTGTTCGTCCCTTCGAAGGAACTTCGCGCGTACTAACGAAGTCACTTAGGGCGCACGCGCGCGTCAACGGCCGCATAACCCCCCGCTGGAGCGGACCGCGGCGCACGCGCGCGCCAACGGCCGCATAAGTGAGCCGCTGGAGCGGACCGCGGCGGCGGTATACTTGCTTGTTTGTCCGGCGTCGCGTGTGCGCCACCGCGGGCGCTCAACGGCTTCACGTTATGTCGCCAGAGCTCCAACGCATTCAGACGGTGTTTGGCGTGATCATAATCGCCGCTGTCATAGCCGGCGGCGTGGTCGCATACATCTACCTGGGATGGTTTGGTGTTGCGGGAGTTGCCATCCTGGTTGTGTACATCGCCCTGCAAGGAATCGGGCCGGGGATTCCAGTGTGG
>JAXDMN010000420.1:0-19009 GCA_034666045.1 Phycisphaerales bacterium
CATTGTCATCCTGAGGTACTCCGAAGGATCTGCGTTCCTCGTCGCTCGGCGCCAGATCCTTCGGAGTACCTCAGGATGACAACTTCACTATTTGTCGCTGCACTCGAGCCCGCGCGCAGAATGTCCCACCCCGGCGTTGCGCGGTGATTTGTGTTCCTAGATGATCAAGCCGGACGTGAACGACCGTCGCGATTCGCCAAGACGTGAGTCTGAGTGCCGCTACGCCGTCTGTGCGTAGCTCGCCTGGTCCGAGACGTCGATCTCGATCGCTTCCAGGATGCAGTCGCGATTGAGACCGAGCCGGGCCTCGTCACGGTGCGTGTCTACCATGAGTTGCAGGCTCTCGCGCAGGTTGTGACGGCACTCGTCGAGGCTCTTGCCGTGGGTAATGGTTCCCGGCATCTCCTCGACCCACCCCACGAACCATCCGTTCGTTTCCGGCTTGATAATGGTGTGGTAGCGCTGCTTCATGCATGGCAGTCTGTCAAAGTGGGCTATGGCGGTCAAGAAAAAGGCTGCGACAAAAAGCATTTGGCTGAGCCCGCCCCCTTTATTTGTTACCGTCGCAGTCAAGGGGTAAAATTGGGTCGAAGAGAGCTATGTGGCCCGCGCCCCCACGCGCAGTTCATTTCTTTCCCCGGGGGAACGAGCGGCGTCGCAAGACTGGATGTGTGTTAGCGCTGCTGCCCGCGCATGTTTGTTCTTCGTGCTTTCGCGAGCCAGCGCACAACGGACGAGCGACGCCGAGGCGATTTTCGTCTGAAGCGAAGCGTTGAAGGCGTCGCCCGCATTTGGGCAATGAGTGTGACAACCGATCCCCCGGTCCCCCCTCAGGTTCCCGCTAACGGAAACGCTAACGGCAACGGTCACGGTCACGCCGCCGGCGGCACCGTTGTCGCCAAGCGCATCACGACTCTGTCCGGCGTGACCGTGCGCTTCGCCGGCGATTCCGGCGACGGCATGCAGCTCGCCGGCACGCAGTTCACCGACACCAGCGCGATCGTCGGGAATGACATCAGCACGCTGCCGGATTTCCCCGCCGAAATCCGCGCCCCGGCCGGCACGCTGGCCGGCGTGTCGGGATTCCAGATCCATTTCTCCTCGACCGACATCTACACCCCCGGCGATGAAGTGAACGCGCTGGTCGCGATGAACCCGGCGGCGCTGCGCACCAACATCCGGTCCGTGCGCGGCGACGGCATCGTCATCGTCAATGAAGATGCCTTCACGCCCAAGGACCTGACCAAGGCCGGCTACGCGACGAATCCGCTCGAGGACGGCTCGCTTCAGCATTACCGCGTCATCAAGGTGCCGATCAACAAGCTCACCGCGGCGGCGGCGAAGGAGACCGGGCTCGGCGCCAAGGACATCGATCGCTGCAAGAACATGTTCGCCCTCGGGCTGGTCTATTGGCTCTACCAGCGGCCGATCGAGCCGACGATCGATTACCTGAAACAGAAGTTCGGCAAGAAGCCGCCGGTCGAGCAGGCGAACGCGCTGGCGCTCAAGGCGGGGTATGCCTTCGGCGAGACGACGGAGTTGTTCAACGAGCAGTACCAGGTCCCCAAGGCCAAGCTCGCGCCGGGAAAATATCGCAAGATCACCGGCAACGAAGCGGTCGCGATCGGCATGATCGCGGCGTCAAAGCTGTCGAAGAAAGATCTCGTCTACTGCTCGTATCCGATCACGCCGGCGAGCGACATCCTGCACAACCTGTCGATGTACAAGAACTACGGCGTGGTGACGTTCCAGGCGGAAGATGAAATCGCCGCGATCGGCGCCGCGATCGGCGCCAGCTTCGGCGGCGCGCTCGGCTGCACGGGAACATCGGGGCCCGGAATTGCCCTCAAGGCGGAAGCGATCGGCCTGGCCGTGATGACGGAACTCCCGGTCGTGATCGTCAACGTCCAGCGCGGCGGGCCGAGCACCGGGTTGCCGACGAAGACGGAACAATCCGACCTCTTTCAGGTGATGTACGGCCGCAACGGCGAATCACCGGTGCCGATCATCGCCGCCTGCTCGCCGGCGGATTGCTTCAACGCGATCATCGAGGCGTTCACCATCGCGACGAAGTACATGACGCCGGTCATCATGCTGAGCGACGGCTACATCGCCAACGGCGCGGAGCCGTGGATGGTTCCCGAGTTCGACAACCTGCCGAAGATCGACATCAATCACCCGACTGAAAAGAACGACGATCGCGGCTTCCAGCCGTACAAGCGCAACGCCGACGGCGCCCGTCCGTGGGCGTTGCCCGGCACGCCCGGCCTGGAGCATCGCATCGGCGGGCTGGAGAAGCAGGACGTCACCGGCAACGTCAACTACGAGCCGGGCAACCACGAAATGATGGTCCGCACGCGGCAGGCGAAGGTCGACAACATCAAGCCGGCCGGCGCGGACATTTTGTGGACCGGCCCGACGAGCGGCGACGTGCTCATCGTCGGGTGGGGCAGCACCTACGGCGCGATCAAGGCGGCCGTCCTCGACATGCGCGCCGCCGGCGTGAACGTCGCCGCCTGCCATGTGCGTTATATGAATCCGTTGCCGGCGAAGCTCGGGGAAATGCTCAAAAACTTCCAGCATGTGCTGGTGCCGGAGATGAACCTCGGGCAGATGCGGGCGCTGATTCGCAACAGGTATCTCGTCGACGCCAAGGGTCTGAACAAAGTCCGCGGGCAACCGTTCACCATCACGGAAATCATCGCCGGCACGAAAGCGCTTTTGGAAGGCAAGGCCGGCTTGTACGAAGTCGCAATGGCCCCGGACATCGACGCCGGGATCGAAAGCGGCGGCTGATTTTCTGCAACTGACAAAGAACGAAGAACAACAGAACGAAGAACGAAGAACTGAGAGTCCAACATGAGCATTGCACCCGCTTCCCCGCTCCCCGTTCTCAAAGCGAGCGACTTCGCCACCGACCAGGACGTTCGCTGGTGCCCCGGTTGCGGCGATTATTCGATTTTGATGCAGACGAAAAAAGTCCTCGCCAAGCTCGGCGTCGACAAGTCCAAGACCGTCTTCATCTCCGGCATCGGCTGCTCGAGCCGGTTCCCGTACTACCTCAACACCTACGGCTTCCACAGCATCCACGGCCGCGCGCCGACCTTCGCGACAGGCCTGAAACTTGCGCGCCCGGAACTGAATATCTGGATCGCCACCGGCGACGGCGACGCGCTCTCGATCGGCGGCAACCATTTCCTCCACATCATCCGCCGCAACCTCGACGTCAAAATTCTGCTCTTCAACAACCGCATCTATGGCCTGACGAAGGGCCAATATTCGCCGACGAGCGAGCACGGCAAGAAGACCAAGAGCACGCCGATGGGCGCGCCGGATTATCCGATCCGCCCGCTGTCGATCGCGATCGCCGCCGGCGCCACCTTCGCCGCCCGCTCGATCGACGTGGACGTGAAGCACCTCGAATACGTCCTCGAGCGCGCCGCGAAGCACAGCGGCACCGCGGTTGTCGAGATCTACCAGAACTGCAACATCTTCAACGACGGCGCGTTCGACTACGCGACCGACAAGACGACCAAGAGCGACACGACCATTTACCTCGAGCAGGGCAAGCCGCTCGTCTTCGGCAAGAACGCCGAGAAGGGTATTCGTCTTCGCGAGATGAACCCGGAAGTCGTCAGCCTCACCGACACGGCGAAGGACGATTTGCTCGTCCACAACGAGCAAGCGCAGCCGGCGGTCCCGTTCCTGCTCAGCCGCATGCGCCAGCCGGACCTTCCGGAACCGATGGGCATCCTGCGCGACGTGGAAAAGGAGCGCTACGTGAGCGTTGTGCGCAAGCAGAATGAGGATGCGATCGCCAAGCAGGGGGTCGGCGACATCCAGTCGCTGATGGATGGGCCGGAGACATGGACGGTCAGTTGATGGCAAATGGAAAATGGAAAATGGCAAATGGAGGAGAAGAGCGGTCTTCTCTGCCCATTTGCCATTTTCCATTTACCATTTTCCCTCTCCACTTTGCGTCAAAGTAAATCGCCCCTACAATTTAGAACTCGCCGTCGTCGCGGAAGACGGCCGGGGCCGATGCAAGGGTCGGCCGCGAACCGGGTCAGGTCCGAAAGGAAGCAGCCCTAAGCGGTCCCGATTCTGTGCCGTCGTCACTCCGGTCGTCCTTCGCGCCGACGGCGATTCTTTCGATGGCAAATGGAAAATGGCAAATGGTAAATGGTGATCGCATTTTCCATTTGCCATTTTCCATTTACCATTTGCCATCTCCATGAATCTTTTCATCGTCGCCAACCCGCAGAAGCCCGACGTCAAGCAGGCGCTGGACGAGTGGCTGCCGTGGATGAAGCAGGGCGCGCAGATCGTCGGCGTCGACACCGACTGCTGCTCGGATCTCTCGACCGTCAACGCCGACGTCATCCTCGCGCTTGGCGGGGACGGGACGCTGCTCGCCGCGGCGCGGCGGCTCAAGGGGAAGCCGATTCCGCTCATGGGTGTGAACTTCGGGCGGCTCGGTTATCTCGCCGCCTTTTCGCCGCAGCATTTCCGGGAGGATTTCGAGGCGCTGCTGGCCGGGCGGCTGCAAGTCAGCTCGCGGCTCGCGCTCGAAGCGTCCGTGCTCGACCGCGACGACAAATCCGACCCGCACAATCCCGACCAGGTGGCCAAGTCGCGCCGATCCGTCGCCACTGCGCTGAATGACGCCGTCATTACCGCCGGGCCGCCGTTTCACATGATCGAGATCGGCATCCAGGCCGGCAGCGAAAGCGGGGCGGTGCGCTTCTTCGGGGACGGCGTGATCGCCGCGACGCCGAGCGGGTCGACGGCGTACAACCTCTCGGCGGGCGGGCCGATCGTCGAACCGGGGGTCGAGGCGTTCTGCCTGACGCCGATCTGCCCGCACAGCCTGTCGTTTCGGCCGGTCGTCGTCTCGTCGCGCCATTCCCTCGTGCTGGTCGCGTCGCGCGTGAACCCCGGTACGACGCTCTTTTGCGACGGGCAGGAAACGGCCGTCCTGCGGGCGGGCGACAAGGTTGCCATCCGCCGCAGCCCGCATGACGTTCAGCTCATCGAAAATCCTCAGAGGGGCCCCTGGCGCACCCTGGCGGAGAAGCTCAACTGGGCCGCCACGCCCCGCTACAACGAAGACCCTTGAAACTCCCGGCCCGTCCGCGCGTCCTTAACACGACTTGCCCGGCGATTTGAGTTTGCCCGGCCGGTTTATGTATAACTGCAGGTCGATCGGTGTCGACCGGCTCGCCGGGGTCGTGGCGCGACTGGCCAAGGGGACAAGTCGCGGCCGCGCGTCGCCGGATCATAAATCGGGGGAAGGTTTCACGATGACTGACGAACTTCGAGTCCTGCTCAACGAGATCAGCAAGCTCGCACCGGAGCAGAAAAGCGTTTACATGACGTGGGCGTGGGTCGGGCTGATTCGCGACCTCGCGTATTACGCGCTCGCCGCCCTCGTCGCGATTTCGCTCGGCCGGCGGCTGATCAACGCCTTCCTCACCGCCTACCGCGAGTCCAAGCGTGCTTGATTGGCTGCTGATCACCGAAGCGGTGGTTATCGCCTGCATGGGCCTCGTGGGGCTGATCAGCCTCTTCATGGCCAAGCAGGACCCGAACGACCCCGTCTACGTCTTCTGCCGGACGTTCTGGAACGAGTTTTTGTTTCCGCCGGTCGTGATGTCGATTGATACCGGCCGGATGCCGTCGCCGGTGTCGCGCGGCGGCGGCGGCAGTTCCTCGCGCGCCGAGGAAGCATCCGACGACGATGAGTTCTACGGCCGCGTTCAGAAAGACGCGCAGGGGCGCGTGCAAAAGGTCGACCTGATCGTCCTCGTCGAGCCGCACGCGCCGTCCGACGTCGTGGTCGGCCGCGACGGCGACGGATTGAAAGTGCAGGTCGCCGGCGAAGCGGGCGAGAGCAGGTCCAATAAAGCGCTGGTCGAGATGGTCGCGACCGCAGTGGGCGTGAAGCCGTTCCAGGTGACGCTGACGAAAGGTCACTACCAAACGCGCAAGACGGTGCAGATCCAGGGTGTTTCTCCGGACGAAATGCAGATGAGATTAGCATCCCTCCCGGAAGCAGAATAACGCTGCTCTGACATTTCTGCGCGTGCAGTAAAATTACCCACCTTCCCGATACGTATTTCGTGCTGACCACCGAGCCGACCATCTCACGAAAGATCGATTCACTGACCAGCGCGCACGATCCGGCGCACGCAGCCTCTTTCGAGCTCCAGCGCTTCGCCTTCCACGGCTCCGCGATCGGCATTTCCTCCGCCGTTAAATTGCTCGCGCCGCAGATCGAGCATCTCTTCGGCGATTTTCGCGTCAAGCAATGGCCGCCGCGCGTCGTGCCGGTGACCGGAACCATCTGGCCCTACGAGCAGTCACACGTCCTGAAACATTTATCCCCGACCGCCCGGCGTGTCGGGACGAGCTGCGACCTGCTCGAACTGTACGAAGATGAAGAGCGCTTCTGGCTCGTAGACGACCGCTGGGGCATCGCCGAAATGAACCTGCTCAAGGGTCAGTGGCGAAGCTGGGTGCTGCCCAAGCCGGCCATCGACGCCGTGCGCGTCGCCGAGATGGCGATCCTCTGGCCGATGGCGCAGCTCCTTCGCGCGCGCGGCATTTACCTCGTCCCCGCGGCGTCTGTCGCGTTCATGGATCGCTCGTTCCTCCTGCTCGCGCCGTTCGGCATCGAGCCGGAACTGACGACGCTGATCCGCGGCGGCTATCGAATCATCGGCCAATCTTGGACCGCTATCCGCGAACACGACGGGCGCTTCGCGCTGCTGAATCTTCCCGGGCAGGTCGAGCGCGCGATCCCGCCCGGCATGCGTCTGGCGAGCGGCGCGGGCAATGCTGGCGCTGATTCCGCACCGACGACGGTCGACCTGATGCGGGAATTCTGCGGCGTCGAGCAACGCGAGGGTTGGTGTGACGCAATCCTGATCGCCAGCGCCGGCCGCCGCGCCGATTCGAACATCCGCCCGCTCGACCGCGCCGCCGCCGCACAGGTCCTCCGCCGCGCCTGGCCGATCTTCGAGCTGCATCCGAGCCGCCGTCATGGCCAACTCCCGGCGCGGCTGGCGCAAAAAGTTCCGTGCTACCAGCTCACGCTCAGCCGCGAGCCGCGCGACATCCTGCGCATCCTCGGGTCGCTGCCGACGCCGATCACGTCGTCCGTCGTCCACCCACTCCGCGCCGCCGGGTAACCGCGATTGAAATCTCCGTTTACCGTCAAACAGACGCCGCGCGAGTCGTGCCCGTTCGCACGCTGTTAGGATATAATGGCGGACGATGTCTCTGACTCTCCCCATCCACGGTCGCGGGGCCGCGTCCAATCCGCCCAATCGGTTCGAGCCGATCGACGTCGTGTGGGATGAGTCGTCGGAAGTCGATCCCGCGGACATGCCCGCGCCGCAGACGGTTTATCTGCGCGACTCTTCGCGCACGATCATCACGACCAACGACAGCCCCGACATCGGCATGGAAGCCAGCATCAACCCGTATCGCGGCTGCGAGCACGGGTGCATCTACTGTTTCGCGCGGCCGACGCACGAATACTTCGGTCTTTCCGCCGGGCTCGATTTCGAGACGAAGATTTTCGTCAAGGAGCACGCGCCGGAATTGCTCCGCGCCGAGTTGATGGCGAAGAAGTACACGCCGAAGGTGATCTCGATCAGCGGCGTAACCGATTGCTATCAGCCGATCGAGCGCAAGCTGGAAATCACGCGGCGGTGTCTCCAGGTGCTCAGTGAGTTCGGCAACCCGGTCGGATTGATCACGAAGAGCCACCTGATCACGCGCGATGTCGATGTGCTCAGGGAACTGGCGGAGCGGAACCTGGTCGTGGCGATCCTCTCGATCACGACGCTCGACCTCGAGCTGCATCGCGTCTTCGAACCGCGGGCCGCGACGCCGGCGCGGCGGCTGGCGGCGATCGAGACGCTCGCAAAGGCGGGCGTGCGAATGGGCGTGATGGTCGCGCCGGTTGTGCCGGGGCTGACCGATCACGAGATGCCAGCGATCCTGAACGCGGCGGCGGATGCGGGGGCGTGTTTCGCCGGATACGTGCCGCTCCGGTTGCCGTTCGCGCTGGCCGGCATGTTCGAGGACTGGCTCGAGAAACATTTTCCGGATCGCAAGGCGAAGGTGCTGAACCGCATTCGCGACATTCGCGGCGGGAAGTTGAACGACGGCGATTTTCATACGCGCATGAGCGGCGAAGGGCCGATGGCGGAGCAATTGAGCAATCTGTTCGACGTCGCGAAGAGGCGCGCGGGAATCACGGCGGAGCTGCCGCCGCTGTCGAAGGACCATTTTCGGCGGCCGAGCGGGCCGCAGATGACGTTGTGGTGAGCGGGCGAGATGACACGCGGACGGACGCGCCGTTTTTCGTGAAAAGTTAAGCAGCGCGGCGGCCGATGCAGCGGCGGAACATCCGGCGGAACAGCTCGGTGAGTCTGACAGGTTGGACCTCTTGCACGCCGCGTTCCGGATCGTTCGCGACCGAATCCGCGGCGGGGAGATCGTTGCAATCGTGCAGGTTCTGCAGCAGTTCCATTGACGCGATGGGATTGAAATCGAACATCAAAAAACCTTTCGTCGCCGGACGAGTGCAAACCTCATGCCGCGGGCGAACGTAGGTTTATTCGGGCTGGATCGGCAACTTGAGCGGATGGCGCGGCTCGCGCAGGCGGGGCGGCGCGCAGCTCCGCGGCGCGATGCTCAGCAAGCGCGCGAAGCGCCCGATATGCGGTGCGCGGTGATCGCATCGAGAAAAGCCGCCACGCGCCGCCGATATTCGTCCGGCCCGACGGCGGCGAGCCCGAGCACGTGGCCCGCCTCCGGCACGCTCCACAGCACGTCGCTCGCGTTGCCGCGCGATTTGAGCGCGTCCGCCATCGCGGCGGCATCGTCCGGCGGAATAAACGGATCATCGCCCGAGTGCACGATCATCATCGGGCAGGTTAATTTTGCGACGAGATCGCGCGGGCGAACGGCGCGAAAATCCGCGCCGCTCATCCACTCCGCCAGGCGAATCGCGCTGTCGCGCATCCATCCCCCTGGCAGCCCGCGCATCCGGCCATGCGCCGCGACGGCGTCGCGATAGTCGGCGAAGGGGCTTTCGAGGATAACGCCGTCGATGTCGTCGCGCGTGGCCGCGGTCGCGACGCCGACCGCCGCGCCGAGGCTGATGCCGAAGATCGCCAGCGTCTCGGTCTCGCGCGGACGCATCGCGCGAAAGAGGTTGATGACCTGCGCGACGTCGTGGCGCTCCCAATAGCCGGCGGTGCTGAGCGCGCCGTCGCTGTGGCCGTGGGCGCGGAGGTCGATGGCGAGGATGTTCCAGCCGAGCGCGTTGAGCGTCGGCGCCCAGGCGATCGCGCCGACCTTCGCGTCGGCGTAGCCGTGTATGAGCAGCACCGTGCGCGTCGAACTGTCGCCGGACGGGATCCACCACGCGGCGAGGTTGAGTGGTTTGCCGGACTGCTCGTCGCGGACCTGGAATTTGAGGTCCTCGAATTTCAGGTTCAGGTCGCCGGGCGAGAGGCGCTTGAGGATCCACGTTGCTTTCCCGTCGCTCATGCGCGTCGGGCGAAGCAGCGTGCGCGCCATCAGCACCAGCAGCGTCGCCGCCGCAAGCAGCCCGCTGGCGAGCAGGACCAGGGCGAAGTTGAACGCATCGCGAACCACGCGGGCGGAATGATAGTGGACATCGCAGAAATTGCTTCAAGTCGCCGCGGCGCGGCGTCCGATACGTGCCAGAGATCGGCGCGCACGCCGCTCCCGCGGAGGGGCGGCCGCCATCAACTGCAAAATTCGCTGACCGCTGCGTCCTGTGGCGAGGAGATTCCTGATGCTGAACGTGAACCTGAAACTGATCGCGTCGTCGCTGCTGGCCTGCGCGGTCGCCGCGGGGTGCAGCAATGCAAGCAAGAAGAACACGACAACGACGACGACGCAGGGGGGCGGCATCCCGGCGATGAACCAGGCGGCGCTCGATCCCGCGCCCGCGCCGCCCGCTGCGCCGCCGGCGACTTTCACGCCCGCCGCGCCGCCGCAGCCGGTCGTCTACGATGCGCCCGCCGCCGGCGAGCAGCCGATTTCGCCTGACGCGCTGGCGGATGCGTCGGACTACAGCGCGCCGACGTCGTCCGCGCGTCCGCGCCGGACCATGGCGCGCAGCACCGGCAAGCGGTACACCGTCAGGAAGGGCGAATCGCTCTGGTCGATCGCCGAAGCGAAATACGGCAACGGCAACCGCTGGAAGTCCATTGCCGCCGCCAATCCCAACCTCAACCCGGACCGCGTGCAGGCGGGACAGACGATTGTCCTGCCGTAGCCGTTGCGGGCGGCGTATGATGCAGCAGCGATGACGCCGGAGATCGACCAATGGCTGCGCCCGTTCAACCTCGAGGCGTCGCTGCACGCGCACACGGCGGAGGTGGTCGCTTCGCTCCCGCAAAACGTCCGTGACGACTTCATGGACGATCCCGCGTTCACGATGTGCGACTATGAGCCGCGCCTCGGGGCGGCGTTCTACGTTCCCGTGAAACTCCCGGTCCGCCGGCGCTCGAGCCGGTCAGTCGTGCTGAAGCGGACGCTGCGATCGCGTCCCGAGACGTTTGTGCGATGGGTCATTGCGCACGAACTGGCGCACGCGCATCTTCGCAACGGGGGACGTTATCCCGGTGACGATCCCGAGCACGCAGCGGACGCGCTGGCGGCGGGGTGGGGCTTTCCGCGACCGGCGTGAACTTCTTCATCCGCGCTTGCTGAGCTGTTCCGCGAGTTCCGCAACGCGCAACTGCACCTCGAGCAGCCGTTCCTCCACTTTCATTCGTGCTTCCGTGATCCAGTGCTGGATCAGGAACATCGACGCCATCAGCAGGAATGTCAGACCAAAGAGGAGCATCCACACGCTCCGCACCGAGTCGGCGCGCTGCCCCGTCATGAACAGGATCAGCGTCACCAGCGTCACGGTGAACACCCACGGCCAGGCGCTCATCATCTGCGAATCGCTCCGCAGGTTCAGCGCGCCGCGGCGGATGATGCGGACTACCATGATCAACCAACCGGCGGCATAGACGGCGCCGAGCCCGAGCCCGATGCGCACACCGATCGGTGCGCGATGGCTCGACACCGCGGCGATCGTCAGCAGGACCATCATGATCGTGCAGAGGATCGCCGAGAGGGTGAACGTGATCTTGCGCGTCTTGGTCAGGGGTTGCTCGAGCATGGCCTTCATCTCCTGTTCGTAGCGCTGCCGCAGCGTCGGTTCGACGCGCTGGGCGGCGATGAGTTGATCAGCAAAATTTTCGTTTCGAGGCGTCGGATCACTCATGGCGACACCTCCCGTTCAAGAACGTTCCGCAGAGCACGTTTGGCGTGATGCAGGCGGGATTTGACCGTCCCGATCGGCACGCCGAGCACGTCGGCGATCTGCTCCAGCGAGAGATCTCGCAGAAAGTGCAGCGTCAACACCTCGCGGTGCGGCAGGGAAAGCTGATCGAGCGCCCGATGCACGGCCGCGGCGCTTTCGAACTGCTCCAGCGCATCGGGCGGTTCGGTTTCGGGCTGCTCGTCGAAATTTTCCGTCGGCTCCGGAACACGTTCGCGCCGCCGGCTGATCGCCTTGTTCCGGGCGATGCGATAGAGCCACGTCGCGATCAGCTTCGTGTCGCCGAGCGAGCGGATGTTCTGGTACGCGCCGAGCCACGTCTGTTGCAGCACGTCCCACGCGTCCGACTCCTGCGGGACGAGCCGGCGGACGTAGTAAAACAGCCGCGGCTCCCACGCCGCGATCAACTCGCGCCACGCCTCGCGTTCGCCGCGACGGCAGCGAAGCGCGAGGAGTTCCCGAAAAATTCTTTCCCGTTCCGATGGCACCCGAGGCAATAGTCGCACGCCGGCGTGTTCAGGTTCAAATGTGGGACGGATTTGCGGCGGGTGCCCTAGAATGCCGCATGTCGAGGCTGGTCTGTCCCCGCATTTCGCCGGAATGGGAGCTCGCGGCGCAGCTAGCGCTGGTGAAGCCAAAGCCGTACACGAAGGACAAGATCGCGCATCGTGCGCCAGAGCAACACTGGGCGCGCAATGCGCGGAAGATCATTGTGGAGTGTCTGGAGTCCTGGGGTGTGCCAGGACCTGGTGTGCGAAGACGGGGGGATAAATCCCCCGGCTTGGCCATTGCGGTGGAGTTTCCGAAATCGGGGGAGCATCGGATGATCGCGGACTTGGGTGAGATGGAACCCGCCCGGGCAAAGCGGCTCGCGCGAAAACTCTCGCGATGTCTGCCCGATCTCTGGTTCACGCTCGGCGACGCGATGTACTTTCGGGATGGCGTCGTCTACCAGCGCACCGGGCGGTATAACTTGGAGCTGGTCCGCGCGAGTCGTACGAGAATTCGCCGGGCGGTTCGATTCGGGTTTCTCCAGGAGGTCGACGATGCAGTCGCACGCCCTGATCACCGAGCACGTCAAGACCAAGCAGCGCAGCGAGATCGTTGACGTCACCGATGCCATCCGCCGGCTCGTCCAGCAGCATCACATCCGCGACGGCATGGCCATCGTCTACGTCCCGCACACGACCGCCGCGATCACGATCAACGAGAACTACGACCCGGACGTGAAGCACGACATTTTGAAAAAACTCGAGTCGCTGATCCCGAAGACCGAGACATATTACCAGCACGACGAAGGAAACAGCGACAGTCACGTGAAGACCTCGCTCGTCGGCAACAGCACGACGGTCCTGATCGAAAACGGCGACCTCGTGCTCGGGCGATGGCAGGGCGTCTATTTCTGCGAGTTCGACGGCCCGCGTGAGCGGGAGATGTATGTGAAGCTGGTGGACTTCAAGCCCAGGACGGATTGAAGCGAAACGCGAATGACGAAACCAGAAATCCGAATCAAACCAGAATGACGAAATCCGAATGACGAAGCAGAATCGCTTTCCCTTTCGTCATTCGGGCTTCGTCATTGATTCGGATTTCTGGTTTCGTCATTCGTCATTCATGCCGCAGCGCTTCAATCGGATTCATCCGCGCCGCCATGATCGCGGGATACAGGCCGAATCCGATTCCGATCATGCCGCTGACGACGAAGCTGATGATGACCGACAGATCCGAGATGCTTGTCGGATAATTCTGGTTGCTCAATTTGAAGACGACCCACGGCAGCACCTTGGCGAAGCCGGTGCCGAGCAGGATGCCGATCAAGCCGCCGGTCAGTGAAATCACGGTCGTCTCGATCAGAAACTGCAGCGTGATGTGCTTTCGCTTCGCCCCCAGCGCGCGGCGGATGCCGATCTCTTTCGTGCGCTCGGTCACGGTCGCGAGCATGATGTTCATGATGCCGATCCCGCCGACGACGAGCGAGAAACTGGCGATGCCGACCATGATGAAATTGAACATGCGGTTGAGCCGCTCGGCATTTCGCAGGATCTGGATCGGGGCCTTCACTTCGAAGTCGACCTTCTCGCCATGGCCGATCTTCATGAGGTTGGCGGCGACGGAGGCCATGCGCTCGACGTTCTCCGTCGTGTCCGCCTGCAGCCAGATTTCCGTCAGCTCGATATTTTTCCGCTCGAAGGATCCACCCTGCATGCGGATGATCGAATCGCCGAAGACCGCCTTGGCCAGCGTGTAGGGAAAATAGACGCCCTGGTCCGGATCGAGCTTGACCATCGACGCGCCTTCCGACCCGGGCCGCAGGCCGGTCGGCTCGAGCACGCCGATCACCGTCAGCATGATCACGCCCGAGAACGGGCGGCTGCCGACCTGCACGGTCTCGCCGATCGGATCCTGGTAGGGAAACAGTTGCTTCGCCACCGTCGCCCCCAGCACGCAGACCGCGTCGCCGCGGTCATATTGCGACGGCGTAAACAGATCGCCGCGCTCCGGGCGGAGATTGATCATCTCGAAGAGCGACGGCTCGGTGCCGATCGCGTTGGCGGTGGGGGCCTGGACGGATTTGCGGATCACCTTCGCGCGCGTGTCGCGCACGCGGACGAGGTTCTTGAATCCCTCCAGAGAACGCAGCCGGTTGTAATCGCTGCGCGTCAGGCCGTAGCTGAACACGCGCTGCTGCCGGCTCGACAGCTCATTGCTCTCCGGCGGCTCGACCGAGCGCACGAGAATGTTCGTCGCGCCGAGCTGCTTGAGCTGCTCGAGCGCCGCCACCTTCATCCCCTGGCCGATCGCAACCATGATGATCACCGCGGCGACGCCGATGATGATGCCCAGCGCCGTCAGCAGCGACCGCAGCTTGTGCAGCCGCAGGTTCTTCAGGCCGAGAATGAAGGTTTCAATGAGGAAGGTGAACATCGGAGGAGGTCAATCGTCACTGGTCATTAGTCACGGGTCCGGGATTCGTTGACAAATGACCAATGGCCAACGACTAATGACCATCTTATGCCCGAAACCATCTTCTCGAAAATCATCGCGCGGCAGATTCCTGCGAAGATTCAGTACGAGGATGAAAAATATATCGTCATCCACGACATCCAGCCGGCCGCGCCGGTGCACCTGCTGGTGATTCCGAAGAAGGCAATCGCCACGCTGAACGACCTCACGCCCGCGGACGCGGAACTGGTCGGCGGCGCGTTTCTCGTCGCGAAGAAGGTCATGCAGGAGCTGGGCCACACCGACTACCGCACCGTCTTCAACTGCGGCCCCGGCGCGCAGCAGTCGGTATTCCATCTCCATCTACACGTGCTCGCGGGCCGGGATTTCACCTGGCCGCCGGGGTAGGGTGCCACGCGCTCGAACCGCGCGCGTAGCGGTCGGGCCGAAGGCCCACGTGTTTCTTACTCCTTCGTCAGCACGCTCCGCCGCAGGTACCCCGTCTCCCCCTTCGCGCGCGATTCGAACATCACGTTCTCCTTCGACTCCGTCGTGGTGACGTTTACCGCGCCATTCACTTCGTTCTCCGTCTTTGTCCCATCCTCCGCCTTGCGCAGCGTCGCCTCGACCGCCGCGGCCGGCACTTCCGCGATCGCCGCGCCCGCATTTGATTCGCCCGCCGCTTCAGTCGCGACGCTCTTCAACGAGCGCGGCCAAATCTTCTGAAACAGCTCGTTCGAGCCATACACATCCGCGCAGTTCATCTTTCCGTTGATGACCGCCGCGTAGCCGATGACGTCATCCTTGCCGCTGGGCGAATCGCCGAGCGCTTTGACGTAGGCATCGACCGCCTCGCGAACGTTCTTGTTTTCCAGCGTGAGCTGCAAACTCGAAGGCGACGCTGTCGTGCTGAAGTCGGCCGACACGCTCTTTGAGAGGTTCTGCTGCGCGATCTTCACCTCGTCCCACACCTTCTGCTGCCCGCCGCCGACGGAGTAATTCGCGTTGCCGGCCAGCTTGAGTTCCTTGCTCGCCAGCGTGTCCGTGCTGCCGCTGAAAAACGCCGTCGATTCGCCGCCGCGCTGCTGCCAGCGGCCGTTCTCGACGCAGAACGCGGCGATCTTCACCTTGCCGGAATTCGGCGCGAGCGTGAAGTCGGTCCCGATGCAGCGGTCCTGCTTGCCGCCCTTGACGATGTCGCCGCTCTGGATGAAGACCGGCTCAGCGCCGGTGTTTTCGATCGCCAGCTCGTTCACGTCGCCGGTTTC
The DNA here is from genome assembly GCA_034666045.1 of Phycisphaerales bacterium. GTDB lineage: Bacteria > Planctomycetota > Phycisphaerae > Tepidisphaerales > Tepidisphaeraceae > JAICTV01. The sequence goes on from JAXDMN010000420.1 coordinate 15,598, forward strand.
GTGCACCTTCACGTGCTTCGCCGTCATCGCCTCCTCGAGCGTGAGGTATTTTTCCTTCAGCGTGTTGGGGCCGTGCACGAGAAAGATTGTGAGGTTGCCGTGCGTGTAGGGGCCGGAGAGGCGCTGCTCGGTGGCAGTTGCGGGCGCTTTCGCTTCCGCGGCGTACGCGGCGCACGCGAGGCAGAGCAGCATCAACGACGCCAATGCGAGATACGAGATGCTCGTCATGGTGGGACCTCCGCAGTGGGGATTGGCGCAGGCGGCGAGGGACGGCACGCGCCGTCCGGGGAACGTCGGCGCACGAACGAGTATGACAACTTCTGACGCAGAGGCGATGGAAAAGTTCCGGCGTGAATGAGAAGGGCGACGCGCCGGACGTTAACTCTTGCCGGCGGCGAGATATGCCTCCAGCAGGCGGCGCTTCTCGCGCACCATCGAGAGGCTGTCCGGCATCCCGACGTCGAGCCGGAGGTTGTGGTTCAGCCACGGCGTCGCCTCATACATCTTTTCCGCCGCCTGCGTGTTCTCCAGCTCGTCCTTCGCGATCTCCACCAGCACCGGCCTGATTTTTTCGCGGTCGCCCTTCGCTTCTTCGATCAGCCGGACGAAGCGGATCGTGTTCACCGTCGCGCGATACGTGCGATAGAGCAATTCGCCAATTGCCTGATGCTCGGCGATCTCCGCGCGCACGCCGTCCGGCAAAGCGTCCGTTTTGATGGAGGCGAGAATCGCGTGACCTTTCGCCGCGGCGTCGCGCGCCAGTGAAAACTCCGCCTCGACCGGCACCGGCGGCGCGCCGCCGAGTTGATGCGTCGCCGTCAGCGTCAGGTCGTCCTTCTGCCGCGTGCGCGAATCGTTCAGCGACGGCTCGTTCTCGAGCAGGTAGTAGAGGTTTCCCTTGAACGCGTCCGGGATCGCGCCTTTCGGATCCCACACCGGCAGCGGATGGCAAGGCCCGAGAAACGCCGGGCCGCAGTAGTACGCGCCGGTCGTCAGCACCGGAATGTGATGAACCGACTCGTCAAAATGCTTCCACGCCGCCACGATCTGCGTCGCCGTCGCCACGTCGCCCGCGCAGAGCTGCCGCGCGACCGCCAGCGTCGCCGCCGACGGCGTGAAACTCGGATTCCAGCGCGCTTGCCAGCCGATGCGCTCGGCGGCGGAATCGAACATGCCGATGAATCCCCAGCGTTGCAGCACGCCGCGCGGCCGCAGCGCGCGCACGCTTTCCCACTGCGTCGCCGACCGCCCGATCGCGGGCACATACGGCAGGTGCAGCAGCTCGATCCCGTGCGCGGTCTCGGTCTTGATGAAGAGCTTTCGATCACGCTGCGCGCAGCGAAGCGACTGCGCGACGATGCGATCGGAGTGCCCGTCGTAGTCGACGCTGTAATCCCAGATGTATTTCTCGATCCCGCCGCGCGTGACCTTCTGTTCCTTGTCGATCTCGCTGAGCAGCGCGACACCCTCCGGCAGTCGATCGATCAAATCGAACTGGTTCGGCTCCTTCGACCAGAACCCGTGCGCGCTGTAGGGCCACGCCATGACCTCCGCTTGCGGTTTCGCCGCATGAACCGCGTCGGCGGTCGTCTTCAGCAAATTTGCAATCACATCTTCCGGCACTTTCCCTTCGCACTTCGCACAGTTCGTATGCGCCAGCGCGGCGCCCCCCGCGCGCATGAAGCAGTGGTAATACGATTCCCCGCCGATGATCAGGATCACGCCGCCAAGCTGCGGAACTTCCTTGAACATCCGCCCAAAAACGTCCGCATGAAATCCGAGCGCCTCCGCATCGCTCGAGCACAGGCAATGCAGCGCCGTCCCCGGATGGTCCGGCCCGTGAAACAAGCGCGCCCCGCGCACGCTCGGCCGGCGCTTGAACAGCGAATGGTCCGCCGCGAGTTTCGGGCTGACCGCGACGTAGTACAGCTTCACGCCGTACGCCGCCGCACGCTCGCTCGCCTGCCGCAGCGTCGCCAGGTTTTTTTCCGCTTCCGGGTAATTCAGCTCCTCGAACCGCGTGCCCGCCGCGTAGACCAAAAAATCGCCGTAGATGAACATCCCATCCGCGCCGGCGTGTGCGAGCGATCGAAAGGTGTCATCGGTCACATACTCCGGCGACAAATCCGGCACCGCATAATTCGAGCCCCACGTCGGCGGCGCGATCTGAATATTCCACGCCGGCTCCGCGGAAAATTCCCCGCGCGCCACGATCGGCCCGCCCGACGTCCGCATCTGGTTTTCCACCGAAACCCATCCCGCCCACAGCGCGCCCGCATCTGCGGCGTGAACGTCCAGCCGCGTCTCCGACGCCACGACGCGAAACCCGCGCTCCGCCGAGCCGATCTCGAACAAAATCTCGTTCTTCGCATCGTCGCGAACGTCGACGCCCATCCGCTTCAGAAAATCCGCCGCATCCGCCGCCACTGCGGTCTCGGCCGCCGATTTTCGCGCCGCCCGCACCGCCCACGCGCCACGAAAAATCACCTGATCCGCCGCCACCTTCGCCACCGGTCGCGGCGACACATTCCGATGCACGTCGCGCCGCGCGGCGATCAGCGGATGGCGGTTCATCGACTGCAAAAGCTCGCGGCGGAAGAGCGAATTGTGAAGCATGCCGAGGTTGTGCGGGCAGCGTCGCGAGATGTCAACGAACCGCCCGCCGCGCCCCGCGCCGCTCGCGACGGCGTGGTACACTCATCCCATTGGCGGAGAGACCATGCCCGCGAACGTGGTCGGATCAGTTCATCGCACCGATCGCCCCGACGCCGTCATTCTCCACATCGCCGGCAGCCGCGCGGCGCTCTGGACGGCGGTGCGGCTGATCGTGGTGCTGCTGCTCGGCGGCTTGACGATCCTATTGGCAATCCACGTCAGTGACGCAAGAATCGGCGGCGCACCGTGGCAGATTCTCTGGACCTTCGGCGGCGCCGCGCTGCTGTGGTGGTACGTCGGCCGACACGTTCCGCCGCTGCTGCGCACGGCCTTCGTCCGCGTCACCATCAAGATCAACATGCGCGAGGTCGAGGTGCTCACGCACGGCGACAAAGCGCCGACGCGAGTGCCCTGGCGCGCACGCGGGATCGATGACGTGCTCGTCGTCCCACAGCCCGGCGGCGCGGGCGCGCTGCGCATTGTCCCGTCCGTCGGTCGACCGACGAAGTTGTTCTACGGGCTGGCGAAACCGGAGCTCGAATTTGTCGCCGCGACGCTGCGCGATGCGCTGCGTCTCACCGCGCGCGACGCGGAGGCGGATGAAACAGAAGCGCCACGCGACGAAGAATTCGCGAGCGACGCCGCCGCGACGCCGGGGCCCACGCCCGTTCGCGCTCCCGTCGCCGTCGAGTACTCATCCGCGCTCGACTACGCCTCCATGCCGCCGAATGGCATCGCGTTCGACAGCGCGCCGGAA
>JAXDMN010000421.1:0-9460 GCA_034666045.1 Phycisphaerales bacterium
GACGCTGTGGGACAACCTCGACGTCAACGGCCAGGCGATCGACATCCAGAACCGCGGCAATCTCGGCTCCGGTCACGGCTGGGCCGGCGCGAACCAGGTCGTGTGGAACTCGGCGGCCGACAAGTACGTCGTCCAGAGTCCGCCCGCCGCGCAGAACTGGTTGATCGGCAGCATCGGCACGAACAACCCGGGGACGGTTTACGTCGGCCCGCACGATCCCGGCATCTACGACTCGCACGGCACGAACGTTGACACGCGCAGCCTGTACTACGCGCAGCTCGCGGACCGCCTGCGCTACGAAAACCTCGTGTATCGCGAGTTGCGCGTCGGCGATCACGACAACTACGTGAACGACGGCGCCGTCGACACCGTCGCCGCCGACGCGGCGTGGAAGACGAAGCTGCAAACGGTCAGCAGCAACGCGATCGTCGGCTTCGACACCGTCGCGGCCGCGCGGCTCGTCCCGTTCACGTTCAACTTTACGCTCGCGCCGGGCGAGCAGATCGTCGGCGCCAGTTTGAACCTGGGCCTGAAGTCCGCCAGCGGTTCGACGAGTTCGGACCGTATTTACTTCGAGGATACGACTCGATCGTACAAGTACGCGGACCTCGGGCTGACCGCGCCGGGCACATCCGCGGCGTCCCGCGTCATCGATCTATCAAAAATCCTCGCGGCATTGCAGGATGGAAAGCTCAATGTCGCGATCGACGGCAACACGGCGGTCGACTGGGCGGTGCTCAACCTGCGGACGGCGTCAACGGTTCAGCCGAACCAGACGACTCTGAATCCCGTCGCCGACGCGCTGGTCCGCGACGGCACGAGCGCCGCGAGCAATTTTGGCACAGCCGCGACGATCGATACGAAGCTCGACGTCGTCAACAACAACCGCGAGTCGTTCCTCAAGTTCGATCTGAACTCGACCGTCGGCTACGTCACGCGGGCGACGCTGCGGCTCGTGCCGGCGAGCGTTGGATACGCATCGCAGACGACGGTAGGCGTCGGCGCGATGTTCAACCAGATTGCCGCCGTCGCCGACGATACCTGGACCGAGACCGGCATCAACTGGAACAACAAGCCGGCCGCCGGTGCGTCGTTCGGCCAGTTCGTGTCGTTCCTCAATGCCCCGCTGAACATCGACGTCACCAGTCTCGTACAGGGCGCGCTGGCGGGCGACAAGACGCTGTCGCTCAAACTGCTGTCGATCACGCAGAACACCAGCGGGCAGATTTCGCTCGGCTCGCGCGAGAACGGCAACGCAAACTTCCGCCCGCAGCTCATTCTCCAGACCTACAACGGGCTGTTGCCGGTCGCCGATGCGTACGTGCGCGACGGCACGAGCGCCGCGCTCAATTTCGGCGCGACGCCGGACCTCGGCACGAAGAAAGACGCGACGAACAACAACCAGGAGGGCTTCCTCAAGTTCGACCTGAACGGCTTCGCGACCAGCCCGATCAACGCGACCGTTCGGTTGATCCCGCAGGCACTGGGCTCGTCGCTCGTCACCAATTCCGGCGCGTTCGTCAGCACCGACACGTGGACCGAAGCCGGCATCACGTGGAACACCAAGCCGGCGTCGAGCACGAGCCTCGGATCGTGGGTCCCGCGGCAGGCGACGCCGGCGAAGATGAACGTCACCTCGCAGGCGGCGTCGGCGTTCGCGTCGGACAAGCTGCTGTCGGTGAAAATTTCCTCCGACACGACCTCCTCGACAGGCCTGACGCAGTACGCGTCGCGCGAGCACCCGGATGGCATGTACCGGCCGTTGGTGGTCTCGACGAACTTGGGGCCGAAGCTCACATCGCTGCAGAACCTTACGGGCACGCTGAACGCGGCGACGCCCGCGACGTGGTTTGGCGTCTGGGACGCCGAGACTGCCGCGGGCTCGCTCACCGTCACCGGCACGTCCTCGAACACGGCGCTGCTCCCCAACGCGAATATTTCCTTCACCGGCTCCGGCAGCGATCGTTTCGTGACGCTGACGCCGGCGGCGGGGCAGTTCGGCACGACGACGGTCACGATCACCACCACCGACGCGCAGGGACAGAGCGCGTTCGAGACCTTCCAGTATGTCGTCGCCAACATTGTCGCGCTCGACGGCGACCAGACCGTCCCGAACCAAAACGACATCTTCAAGGTGATTCGCAGCGGCTCGTTCCTCGATATCTTCCGCAACGACATGGTCACGCCGGTCGTGCACGTCGATTATGCGACGGCGCCAACGTACGCGATCCATTCGCTGGGCGGCGATGACCAGTTGTTGATCGACCTCGGCGGCGGGAACCCCATCTCAGCGGCCGGGCTCGAGATCGACGGCGGCAGCGGCAACGACTTCGTCAGCGTGATCGGCGGCGGCGGCGCGGATGCGGTTTCGCTGATTAACGGCGATGTTACGATCGCATCGACGAGTGCGGCGATTACGGGCGGCGTGGAAGAGCTTCGCCTGGCGCTCGGCGCTGGGGCGGATACGCTGGCGGCCGCGGGCAACGCCAGCGTCGCGACCGGCGCGGTCGCGCTCAATGTCGCCGGCGGTGGATCGCTGGCGATGACCGCCGGCAGCACGTTGCCCGACTTCACCGACGTCACCGTCAGCGGTGCAACCTTCAACCTGAACGGCCAAGCGCAAACGATCGATACCCTCAGCGGCGCCGCCTCCGGCATCGTCACGAACAGCGGCGCGCTGGCGACACTGACCATCGGTCAGCAGAACGGCTCCGGCAGTTTCGGGGGAAACATCAGCGGCGCGCTCGCGCTCACGAAGATCGGCAGCGGCACGCTCACGCTCAGCGGCGCGAACAGCTACAGCGGCCTGACGACGATCACCGCCGGCACGATTGCGTCCGGCAACGCCGCCAGCCTCGCCGGCACCGCCGGACAGGTGATGTTCAACGGCGGCACGTTCCGCGTCACGGCCGATACGCTCTCGACCAATGTCGCGAACAAGTACGCGACCAACATCGGCTATGCCGGTGCGGGCGGGACCTTTAACATCGACGCCGGCGTCACGCTCACGATCGGAACGGCCGGTGGATCCGGGTCGCTCCGCACGAATGGCGGCGGTTTTCACGGCGGGGAGTTCACCAAGACGGGCGCGGGCACGCTGCGCATCCTCAGCAATAACGGGCAACTTGACGATCCGCTGAATCTCAACCAGGGGACGGTCATCGCCGAATCCGCCACCGCGCTGGGCGGCGCGGACAACGCCAACAACCACCTCGACATGAAGAGCGGAACGACGCTGGTGCTGCGGCAGAACGTTTCGACGAACTTTCTGACGCCGATCAGCATCGTCGACCCAGGCGCGACCGTGAACGTCGTCATCGATCGGCAGTCCGCCGGTTCAGACGTCACCCATTCGATGAACGCGATCACGGCCGCGGGCGCGTTCACGCTGAACCTGACGCGCGGCGCGAACGTCACGAGCGGCATCGGCGGATTGTCCGTCGGCGCCATGACACTCAGCGGCGACGGAACGTTCAACGTCGGCGGAAACGCGTCATTCACCAACACCGCGACGCTCGGCGGCAACTTCAGCGTAACGAAGACCGGGGCGGGATCGCTGGTCCTTTCCGGCGCGAATTCTTATACCGGCGCGACGACCGTCAACGACGGCGCGATGATTCTTAACGGCAATTTGACCAGCACGTCCGCGGTCGTCATCACCGGCGGGTTGCTCCAGCTCGCGCCGAATCAGATGCGCGTGATCAAGACTCCGGTGCTGACCATCGTCGGCACCGGAAAACTCGACCTGACCGACAACAAGCTAATCGTGGCCGGCGGCGCGGCGAACATCGGTTCGCCGACCGGCGGTGTTTACAGCGGCGTTACCGGCTTGATCCAATCCGGAATGAACGGCGGCACGTGGGACGGCGTAGGACTCATTACCAGCCAGGGCGACGCCGCAACCGGTCTCACCACGCTCGGCATCGCAACCGCCGACGCGACCGGCTACGCGGGCAGCACTTTTGGCGGCGTTGCGGTCGGCGCGGCGGATCTGCTCGTGATGTACACGTACAGCGGCGACGCCAATCTCGACGGCTTCATCAGCGGCGACGACTACAGCACAATCGACTTCAACGTCGGCACGAGCGCGGACGGCTACTACAACGGTGACTTCAACTACGACGGCATCGTCTCGGGCGACGACTACAGCACGATCGACTTCAACTTCGCCGCGCAGGGTCCGCCACTGCCGCTCTAGCAGAGACACGCACCACCGGGTCGAGGAGGCAACATGGGGCAGATCGAACGAGCGGCAGGGGGGCAATCTCTGCATCGTCGTCGGCAGGCATCTCAGTCCCGCATGGCCTGCGCCACCCGCGCGGCGCTCGAAGCGCTCGAGGGTCGAATCATGCTCGCGCAGAGCATCTGGGCATATCCCGGCGCGGACGGCAAGATGCTCTACAAGCCGCTGCCGCTCGGCGACAAGATCGGCGATTACTCGAACGTCGGCTACATGGGCGGCACCGCGGCGATTCCGAACGTGCCGACGAAAATCACGATCTCGCCCGTCGCCGGCGACGACACCGCCAGCATCCAGGCCGCCATCGACGCGGTCGAAGCGATGCCGCTCGACGCCAGCGGCTTCCGCGGCGCGGTGCTGCTCAATCCCGGCATCTACGAGATCGCCACCAGCGTCACGATCAACACGAGCGGCGTGATCCTGCGCGGCTCCGGGCAGGCGCAGACGATTCTCCTCGGCACCGGCACGGAAAAGGACACCGTCGTCCGCCTCGACGGCAGCGGCACCCGCTCGACCGTCTCCGGCACCACGAAAACGATCACCGACAAATATGTTCCCGTCGGCGCGATCAGCTTCACCGTCAACGACGTCACCGGTTACGCGGTCGGCGATTCAGTCATGGTCCACCGCCCGACGACGGCGAACTGGATTCATGACATCGGCATGCACCTGCTCGTCAACCCGTGGACCACGCGCGACGTCGACATGGATCGCACGATCACGCACATCGACGGCAATGTCATCACAATCGATGCCCCGATCACCAACGCGCTCGACCAGAAATATGGCGGCGGCACGATCTGGAAGTACACCGCGACCGCGCGGCTGGCCAACGTCGGCGTCGAATACATCGGCGGGCGATCGACGTTCGACGCGACGCTGAAAAGCGGCAGCGATTTCATCGACGAAAACCACGCCGAGCATTTCATTGGCGTCGATGGCGTCATCAACGGCTGGGTGCGCAACATCACCAGCGAGTACTTCGGATACTCGTGCGTGAACATGACCGGCCCGTCGAAGTTCGTCACCGTGCAGGATTCGCAGTGCCTCGATCCGGTGTCGGTCGTGACCGGCGGGCGGCGCTATTCGTTCAACATGGGCGACTGCGTCAACGTGCTGTGGAAGAACCTCTACACGCGCAGTGGCCGGCACGATTACGTGCAGGGTTCGGAGGTGACCGGGCCGAATGTCGTCGTCGACAGCCGGGCCGACAGCGCGCGCGCCGACAGCGGCCCGCATCATCGCTACTCGACCGGCACGCTGTGGGACAACATCGACGAGAACGGAAACGGGCTCAATATCCAGAACCGCGGCAACTCCGGTACGGGACACGGCTGGGCCGGCGCGAACCAAGTCGTCTGGAACTCCGAGGCCAACAGCTTCACGATCCAGAATCCGCCGACGGCGCAGAACTGGGCGATTGGCGGCATCGGCACGCAAAGCACCGGCTCGCCCGGGCTCGGCACGCAGGGGATCTACGATTCGCACGGCACGCATGTCGACACGCGCAGCCTCTACCACGCGCAGTTCGCCGAGCGCACGGCATATGACAAATTCGCGCTGCGCGAAGTGCGCGTCGGCGATGCCGACAATTACATCGGCGGCGACGCCGCGGACAGCGTCGCGAACGCGGATGCCGCGTGGAGGACCACCGTGCAGACCGCGAGCGGCCGGACATCCGTCGGTCTTGATGTGGTGGCGAACAGCCAGCTCGTCCCGCTCACGTTCAATTTTGCACTCGATCCCGGCACCTACGTCGTCGGCGCGAGCCTCAGCCTCGGCTTCAAATCCGCCGGCAACAACACGAACGGCGACACGATTTATTTTGAGAACGCCAGCCGCACGTACACCTGGGCGCAACTTGGCGTCACCGCGCCGGGGCTCGCTCAAGGCGCCGCCGTCATAGACCTGTCCAAGCTGATGGCCGCGCTGCAGGACGGGAAGCTCAACATCGCGATCAGCGGCAACAGCGCGATCGACTGGGCGACGCTGAACCTCCAGACCGCTTTCGTGACGCAGCGGACCACGACGAACATCACGCCGATCGACGACGCCTACGTCGATCAGGCTGTGCCGACCACCAACTTCGGCAGCGTCACGTCGCTCTACACGAAGCTGAACGGCGCGACGGACAACCGCGACTCGTTCCTCAAGTTCGATCTCGGCACGCTCGGCGGCGTCATCACCAACGCATACGTGCGCATGATGCCGACGGCCGTTTCGTATCCGACGTCTGGTTCCGCCGGTTTCGGAACCGCTGTCGGCGCGATCTTCAACCGCCTCAGCTTCGTCGCCGACGACACTTGGACGGAAAGCGCGATCAACTGGAACAACAAGCCGGCGTCCGATCCGTTCTTCCGCGAGTTCATCTCGTACCCGAATGAGCCGGTGCGCTTCGACGTGACGTCGCTCGTCCGCGCCGCGCAGGCGGGGGACAAGAAGCTATCGCTGCGCCTGAACACGATCATCGACAACGCCAACAGCCTCATCACGTTCGCATCGAGCGAGAACGCCAACGCCGGCTTCCGCCCGCTGCTCGTCATCGAGACGTTGAACGGCATCAACCCGGTCGCCGACGCCACCGTGCGCGGCGGAACGAGCTCGACGCTCAATTTTGGCAGCGATACGGACCTGGCGATCAAGAACGACACGTCCACGAGCGCGAACAACGACCGCGAGGCGTATTTGCGTTTCGACCTGAGCAGCTTTCTCACCAGCCCGGCGAGCGCGTTCGTGCGCATGATGCCATTCGCGACTCCCGCAGTGCTCCAGCACGCCGCCGCGTTCGTGGCGAGCGACACGTGGTTGGAAAGCGGCATCACGTGGGATACGCGGCCGGCCGGCTCGACCGTCATGGGGACGTGGACGCCAACGGCGGGCGCGTGGTCGCAGGTGGCGGCGACATCGCAGGCGGCGGCGGCGTTTTCGTCGGACAAGCTGCTGTCGATGAAGGTTTACTCCGTCACCGAATCCGCGGCCGCGCCGGTGCAGTATTATTCGCGCGAGTTCGCCGATGCGACGCTGCGGCCGATGCTGGTCGTCTCGAACCTCGCGCCGAGCATCACCACGATCCCGAATGTCCCGGGCAATCTCGACACGCCGACGACGGCGCGGTGGTTCGGCATCTGGGACGCCGAGACCGCGGCGAGCACGCTCACCGTCTCAGCCACCTCGTCGAACACGACGCTGCTGCCGAATGCCAACATCGCCTTCGGCGGCAGCGGCATGGACCGAACGTTCACGCTCACGCCGGCGGCGGGGCAGTTCGGCACGTCGACCGTCACGGTCACCGTCACCGACGCGCAGGGCCAAAGCGCCGCGACGACGTTCCAGTACACCGTCGTAAACACCATCGCGCTCAATGGCGACCAGACCACGCCAAACCAGAACGACATTTTCAAGATCGTTCGCAACGGCGCGTTCCTCGACATCTTCCGCAACGACATGGTCACGCCGATCGTGCACGTCGACTACGCGTCGTCGCCGACGTATGCGATCCAGTCGCTCGGCGGCAACGACCAGGTGCTGATCGACCTCGCCGGTGGGAATCCGATCCCGGCGGTCGGTCTCACGATCGACGGCGGCAATGCCAACGACATCGTCAGCGTCATTGGAAGCAGCGGCGCGGACGCGGTCACGCTCTCCGGCGGCGATATCGTGATTGGTTCATCGACCGCGGATTTGCTCGGCGGCGAGGAAGAGCTCCACCTGAGCCTCGGCGCCGGCGCCGACACGCTCACGGCCGGCGGAAATGCCAGCGTCTCGACCGGCGTCGTGCTGCTCAACATCGCGGGCGGCGGATCGGTCTCGATGGCAGCGGCGAGCACGCTGCCCGACTTTACCGACGTGGTCGTCAACGGCGCGACGTTCAACCTGAACGCGCAGAACCAGACGATCGATTCGCTGACCGGCAGCGGCACGGTGACGAACAGCGGCGCGACCGCCGCCACGCTCACCGTCGGCCAGGCCGGCGCGAGTTCCTCGTTCGCCGGCAGCCTGACGAACGGCACGGGCGGACTTGCACTGACGAAGGTCGGCGCCGGCACGCTCACGCTGAGCGGCGCGAATTCTTATACCGGCCTCTCCACCATCGCCGGCGGAACGATCGCCTCCGGCAACGCCGCCAGCTTCGCGGCGCTCAACGGGCAGGTCCGCTTCATGGGCGGCACGTTCCGCGTCACCGCGAACACGACCGCGCCCAACTTCGCCAACAAGTTCACCACCTCCTTCACCGGCACGACCGCCGCCAACACCGCCACGTTCAACATCGATGCCGGCGTGACGCTCACGATCGGCGGCGCGAACGCTTCCATGCAAACGAACGGCTTAGGTCACGGCGGAGAGTTCACCAAGACCGGCGCGGGCACGCTGCGAATCCTCGGCAACAACGGACAGCTCGACGATCCGTTCAATCTCGACCAGGGCACCGTCATCGTCGAATCATTTCAAGGCCTCGGCGGGGCAGACAACGCGAGCAATCGCGTCGACATGAAGAACGGCGCCACGCTCATCCTCCGCCAGGACACCGCGACGAATTTTCTGACGCCGATCAGCATCGTTGATGTCGGCGCGACCGTGAACGTCGTCAGTGATCGCATCACTGCCGGCGCGGGCATCGCCCATTCGCTCAACGCGCTTACATCCGCTGGCGCGTTTACGCTGAACCTCACGCGCGGCGTGAACGCAACGAGCGGGACCGGCGGACTGTCGATCGGCGCGATCACGCTCAGCGGAAACGGCACGTTCAACGTCGGCAGCAACGCGTCGCTGACCAATACCGGCTCGCTCGGTGGCGGTTTCGGCGTCACGAAGAGCGGCGCGGGGTCGCTCTTCCTCTCCGGTACGAACAGCTACACCGGCGCGACGAGCGTCAGCAGCGGCTCGATCATTCTGAACGGAAATCTCGCGACCTCGTCCGCACTCAGCGTCACCGGCGGCTTGTTTCAGGTCGCGCCGAGCATGACGCGCGTCGTCAAAACAGGAACCGTGTCGGTCACCGGCACCGGGAAGCTCGACCTGACCGACAACAAGCTCATCGTCATCGGCGGAAATTATAATGCGCTGACGACGCTCATCACCACCGGCGCCAATGGCGGCGCGTGGGACGGCAACGGCATCATGACAAGCAGGCCGGATGCGCAGAGCGGTCTCACAGCGCTCGGCATCGCGCCCGCCGACGAAGTCGGTTACGCGGGTGGCACGCTCGCGGGTGTCCCGGTC
>JAXDMN010000422.1:0-7966 GCA_034666045.1 Phycisphaerales bacterium
TCAGGCCGAAAACAAGACACAATACGCCAAGGACGAGCAGGCCCGTCGGCTTCGCGGGCGGCGGCGCCGCCGCTGCTGCGATGGGCGGCGGCGGCGCCTGCGTTGCCGCTGACGGTGCGTGCACCGCATCGAACCGCGGCAAGACTGGAAACGCCGGCGTCTCGAGCGGCTTCGCGCCGAACTCGCGGATCACCTTCCCGCGCCGCACGATCGTCGTGCGCCCGTTCTCGCTCTTGATGTCGATGCCCAGCAACGTCATCACCGCAAACGCGCCGAACATCAGCGTGCCGCCGCCGAGGAGAAACAGAAACTTCCCGCCGAAGTTCTTCCCCGCTTCGCCGCCCACGAGCCGGTTCCACTCCGGCTGATCGGCGAGATAGACGACCGGCACGAGCTGGCCCTCGCGCGTCTGACCGTACAGCAACTCCGTCACCATCACCTCGCGCGACTGCCTTTTGCCCTGCGCGTCGGCGAACGAGTATTCGATGTACGGCGTGACGCTGCGCATGAAGTGCTTGTCGATTCGCGCGTAGACCGCTGTCCCGCGGCTTTGCAGCCGCCGGTTGTGGATCTCTTCGTTCACGCCGAAGCAGAGCATGACGATGAACAGAAGCGTGATGACCGAGAATGCGGCCGAGGTGAACTTCATTCGCCTGCTGTCGCGGCGGTCGCGTATCTGCTGGTCGGCGATCGGATCGTAGGTGGTTCGCCCGCCCTGCGCCGCCGCCGACCGGCGCGCCAACTCGGTCGCGAGCTCTTCAAAATTCTCGATCGTGTCCGGAATGATCGCGAGCGGCTTGCGCTCGCCGGCCGCGTACAGCAGCAGCACCTGGTGGGTTTTTCCGCCGAGCAGTTGGTTTTTCTTGTCGCGCTCGATGCGCTCGATCTGCTGATACGAGACCGTACGCCGCGCGGTGAAGCCGTCGAGGTGAACGGCGTTGTTGTCCAGCGTCACGCGCACGACGCCGCGGAGGAGGAAGATCCCGCGCCCGATCAACCCGATGCCGAAGACGCTTAAGCCGCCGATCATGCCGGGCATCATGTCGTTGCTCGTCGTCGATTTGCTCCCCAGCGCGATGAGAAACATCACGATCAGCATGAGGAAGAAGAGCACCCCGCCGGCGATGCACAGCGCCGCCTGGAGCCCAACCCGCTGCCGCGCCTCGAACACCCGTACGCCGCCCACGTCGAGTGATGCCATGTTCATGATGGGCGGCGATTGTACCCTGCGGCGGCGCAGTGTTATCCTCTCGTCCCGGCATGAGCGCCTCTTCCCTCCCGAACGTCATCGTGATCGATCACCCCGTCGTGCAGACCAAGCTTTCCGAGCTGCGCGATTTCACCGCCGATCACCGGAAATTCCGCGCCCTGCTCGACGAGATCGCCTCGCTGATGGTCTACGAAGTGACGCGCGATTGGCCCACGCAGCCCAAGCCGATCCAGACGCCGCTCGAGCGCATGACCGGGCGCGTGCTCGCCCGGCGGGTGACGCTCGTCCCGATCCTGCGCGCCGGTCTCGGCATGGCGGACGGCGTGCTGCGCCTGCTCCCGGAAGCCCGCCTCGGCCACCTCGGCGTCTATCGCGACGAGACCACGCTCGAGCCGATCAGCTACTATCAGAAACTCCCCCCCGACATCGCGCAGACCGAAGTGCTGCTGATCGACCCGATGCTCGCCACCGGCGGCAGCGGCTCGGCGGCGATCTCTGTCCTGAAGAAAGCCGGCGTCACCAACATGCGCTTCGTCTGCCTCGTCGCCGCCCCCGAAGGCATCCAGGCGCTGCACGCCCATCACCCCGAAGTCCCGATCTACTGCGCCGCGATTGACCGCCAGTTGAACGAGAAGGGTTACATCCTCCCGGGTCTCGGCGACGCGGGCGATCGCATCTTCGGGACGTGATCGCCGCGCCGCGGATTCTTCTTCCGCCCCACGTTATCATCGAAACCGGTGTTCGCGGGCAAACCAATCATCGGCCTCACGGGCGGCATCGGCAGCGGGAAGAGTTTTATTGCGAAACTCTTCGGCGAGCGCGGCGCGCTCGTCATCAGCTCCGACGACCAGGTGACCGATGCGTATCGCGATCCGCAGGTTCGTGAAACGCTGCTCAAATGGTGGGGGCCTGATGTGATCCGGGCGGATGGCGAGATCAACCGCCGATTCATCGGCGCGAAAGTGTTCGCCGATCCGGCGGAGCGGAAGCGGCTGGAGGAATTGCTCCATCCGCGCGTGCACACCGCCCGGGAACGGGCGATGTTAGCGGCGACAAATGATCCGAAAGTAGTGGCTTTCCTCTGGGACACCCCCCTACTATTCGAGACCGATCTCCAAAAGCAGTGCGATGCCGTGGTCTTCGTTGACGCCCCGTTGGAGACCCGCCTGGCCCGGGTGACGCGGACGCGCAACTGGGATGCGGCGGAACTGGCCCGGCGGGAAAATTCGCAATGGGGCCTAGACAGGAAGAGAAAAATCGCCGATTATGTGATCAGTAACCCCGCCGGCGCGGAATTGGCCCGCGGACAAGTCCAGGACGTGCTTTCCCGGATCCTTGAGAAAACCACACGACAGTCGCGTTGATTTTCTCATCGGGTTGGCTCTCTCGTTCCCAACGTGCTGGATCGACAGGCTGAGCCGGGCTGGAGTCCGATAGCATCGGGCTGGTAGCATCGGGCTGGTAGCATCGGCCGCGCGGGCCGCGGGCAAGGAAAAATCGTTCGTCGACTTGATCTTCCGGCGGTTGCCGGGGGTATGATTAGTCAGCTTTCCCCAAATGACCTACCAGGACTGACTCACCGCCCGCGAGCGAACGATCATTCGTTTTCGTTCGGCCGCGCGGGGTGGAAAAGCCCTGACGAGACTCCAACAAACTTGAGAGAGCAGTGCGAGCGATCGTGCCCACGTTGGGCCGGCGCTCGGGACGGCCTGTATGCGAGCGGAGCCTCGCTCGCGCAGGCTGCGAAATCAGATTGATCCAAAGACAATTCGGCGACGACTCGGTATTCACCCCGCGCCACCGTCCCGACTCGGAATTTTCTTCACACCTTCAGGAGAGTAGCCACATGGCTAAGTCCACAGGCCGCGGCGGTCGAAGCCGCCCCCACCCGCAAGGCGACCGTCGTCGCGAACGTGAACGTGAACCCCAGCGCCCCCCTCAGGCCGATCCGGATGAGGACGTGCTGGAAAATGAACCGGCAGCCACGGCTGTCGCCGATGCACCCTCCGCGCCTGCGCCCGTCGCAGACAATCGCCCGCAAGGCGGCGGCGGTGGCGGAACCGGCAACACCGGCGAAGACGTCAGCTCCATCGACGCCGAGACCAACGCCAAGTACGAGCAGGTCAAGGGCGGCAAGCTGTACATCAAAGACCTCCAGCAGATGGACATCCTCGGTCTGCACGAGATCGCTCGCCAGGAAAACATCCAGGATTACGTCGGGCTCAAGAAGCAGGACCTGATCTTCCAGATCCTGCGCGCCCGCATCCGCCAGAACGGCTTGATGTACGGCGAAGGCGTCTTGGAAATCCTGCCGGACGGCTTCGGTTTCCTGCGCTCGCCGGAATACAACTACCTGCCGTGCCCGGACGACATCTACATTTCGCCGTCGCAGATTCGGCGCTTCGGCCTGCGTAACGGTCACGTCGTGCAGGGTCAGATTCGTCCGCCGAAGGAATCGGAACGCTACTTCGCGCTCCTGCGCGTCGAGGCGATCAACGGCGAAGACCCGGAACGCATCACCGACACCGGCAACTTCGAAGACCTGACGCCGCTGCATCCCGCCGGTCGGCTCGTCATGGAATCGGATCCGAAGGATCTGAACATGCGCATCGTCGATCTCGTCACGCCGGTCGGCAAAGGTCAGCGCATGCTGATCGTCGCCCCGCCGCGTACCGGCAAGACGGTGCTGCTGCAGAAGATCGCCAATTCGATCTCGAAGAATCACCCGGAAGTCGTCCTGATCATTCTCCTGATCGACGAGCGACCGGAAGAAGTGACCGACATGGAGCGCAACACGAAGGCCGAGGTCGTCTCATCGACCTTCGACGAGCCCGCATCGCGCCACGTGCAGGTCGCTGAGATGGTGATCGAGAAGGCGAAGCGCTACGTCGAGTTCGGCAAGGACGTCGTCATCCTGCTCGACTCGATCACGCGTCTCGCTCGCGCGTACAACACTGAAGTCCCGCACTCCGGCAAGATCCTGACCGGCGGCGTGGACGCGAACGCCCTCCAGAAGCCCAAGCGCTTCTTCGGCGCCGCGCGCAACATCGAAGAAGGCGGCTCGCTGACCATCCTCGCGACTGCGCTGATCGACACCGGCTCGAAGATGGACGAAGTCATCTTCGAAGAGTTCAAGGGCACCGGCAACGCCGAACTGCACTTGGATCGTCGCCTGGTCGATCGCCGCGTCTATCCCGCGATCGACATCAACGCGTCGGGAACCCGCCGCGAGGAATTGCTTCTCGATCCGAAGGAGCTCGAGCTGGTCTACCGTCTCCGTCGCGTCCTCTCGGACATGAACCCGGTGGAAGCGGTCGAGCTGCTGAAGGGACGTCTGGAAAAAGTCCCGAGCAATGCGCAGTTCCTGATGTCGATGAATCTGGACTAGCGTTTGCGCAAGCGTGGAGGCGACATGAAGGGCGTCACCTTTCTGGTCGACAAATCCGGAAAGAAGAAGGCGGTCATTCTCGATCTGCGCAAGCACCGGCAGCTCTGGGAAGACATCCACGACCGCCTGCTGATCGCGTCGCGCCGCGCTGAGCCGCGCGTATCGCTCGATCAGATGCGCAAGCGAATGGAGTAGTCCCCGAAGCGTATAGCGGCGCGCTCGGGTGTAGCCACAGAATGAGGGAGTTGTCATCCTGAGGTACTCCGAAGGATCTCGGCGTAACAACCGCGTTCGCATACGAGATCCTTCGGAGTACCTCAGTATGACAACGCGCTGAAGTCGAAACGCTACAGGCAGCGGGTCCGCTCTATCAGCACATCGGGCGCGCCGCAGTTTCGCAGTAGCGTCGCATCGTCCTCCCGCCCATACTGTCCTCACGCAACATTTCGCACAACCCAAAGGAGACCCGATGAAAACGGCACTGACGACGATTGGCCTGGCGGCGGTTCTGGTGTTGGCGGTGGCGGCGGCGCCGCGGGATCACGCTGAGGAGATGAAGCGGGCGAAGCAGAATACCGCGGAAACGTATGAGCACCTCGCCACCGCGCTCATTGAGATGCGCAAGACCGAGAACGGGCTGGTCAAGGGGATTATCATGCACAACGCCGGCGCGGCGGACATGGCGCTGGCGCAGGCAGCCAATGCGAGCGGCGGCGACAAGAAGAAGGCGCTCGAGCGCGCGGCCGAGGAAATCAACAACGCCGCCAGTGAGGGCGACAAGCCCGTGCAGGCGGTTCGCCAGCGCCTCAGCAAAGCCGGGCACACGCATCACACCGATGCGGAGACGAAAGAGGATTACCTCTTCATCGACAGCAAGGAAAAGAAGCAGTTGATTGACCTCGCGCAGCGCGTCTCGAAGATGGGCGAAGACGCCAACGCGGATGAGATCAACAAGGCGCGCGATCAGTTGCGCGAGATCATGTCGAACGCGCTGAGGGACGAATAAATTGAACCCGCCGATGAACACGGATGAACACTGATGAAGAAGTTGCTTTGCTCATCCGTGTGCATCTGTGTTCATCTGTGGTTCCATTTCGCCGCTTTCGCAGCGACGCCGCAGTTCGTCGACGTCGCGAAAGAAGCCGGCCTGACGACCATCCAATGGTGCGGCGGACCGGAGCGGAATCATTTGCTCGAATCCGCCGGACAAGGCTGCGCGTTCGTCGATTACGACAACGACGGCAAGCTCGACATCGTGCTCGTCAACGGCTGGCGGCTCGATTCGGATCCGGATCGTCGCAAGATCGTCGAGAAGGGGAAGCTCGCCCTCTATCACAACCTCGGCAACGGAACGTTTGAGAACGTCGCCGACAAGGCGGGCATCGCCGACGACGGCTGGGGCTGCGGCGTGTGCGCGGGCGATTATGACAACGACGGCTTCGTCGATCTCTACGTCACGCGCTTCGGACCGAATCGTCTCTACCGAAATCGCGGCAACGGAACGTTCGAGCAGGTCGCCGAGCGCGCGGGCGTCGCGCATGGTTCCTGGTCCGCCGGCTGCTCGTTCTTTGATGCGGACAAGGACGGCGATCTCGATCTGTACGTTGCCTGCTACGTCGAGGCGACGATGGAGGAAGTGCTCACCGCGCGGCGGACGACGCTGTGGCAGGACAAGCTCAAAGTAATGGCCGGCCCGTTCGGATTCCGCGGCGCGCGCGACAAGTTTTATCGCAACAACGGCGACGGAACGTTCACCGACGCAACCAAGCAGGCCGGCCTGGAAGATGACGGCGAAGGTTACGGGCTCGGCGTGCTCACAAGCGATCTCGATCGCGACGGCGACATCGACATCTACGTCGCCAACGACTCGAACCCCAACTACCTCTGGCGCAACAACGGCGACGGCACGTTCACCGAGATCGGCGGCTGGTCCGGCGCGGGGCTCAACGCCGACGGCAAAGCGCAAGCCGGCATGGGCGTCGATTCCGCCGACTTCGACGGCGACGCCATCGCCGACATCTACGTCACCAACTTCGCGCGCGACTACGACACGCTCTATCGCGGCACCGGCGAGCTTTATTTCGAGGACATCTCGCTGGCGCTCGGCCTCAAGCCGATCACCAACATGCCGCTGAGCTGGGGCTGCTCGTTTCTCGATTTCGACAACGATGCCGACGTGGACATCTTCGTCGCCTCCGGGCACATCTATCCGCAGGTCGATCAGCTTCCGGAGCTCGGCGAAACGTACGCGCAGCGCGGCCAGTTAATGGAGAATCGCGACGGCAAGCCGATCGAAATCACTGGCGCGGCCGGCCCCGGGTTGCAGATCAAGCGCAGCATGCGCGGGCTCGCGGTCGGCGACTACGACAACGACGGCGATCTCGATCTGCTCATCACCGCGATCGATTCCCCGCCGCTGCTGCTAAGAAACGATGGCGGCAACGCAAAGCACTGGCTCGAGCTGCGCTTGCTCGACAAACACAAGCGCGACGCGCTCGGCGCGTTCGCAAAAATCACGGCCGGCGGAAAATCGCAGCAGCGCGAGCTGCGGAGCGGCTCGACCTACGCGAGCCAGAGCATGCTGAGACTTCATTTTGGGCTGGGCGACGCGGCGACGATCGACAAGCTCGAGATCACCTGGCCGTCGGGCGCGAAGACCGCGCGGGAAACCGTTCGCTCGAATCAGCTCCTGACGCTTCGCGAAGGCGAATGAGCTTGCAATCCGCCTTTCGTGAAGTATATTACTCACTAACAACTTGAAGGAGCCCACCGATGAAGCGTTCCGCGCTGCTTCCCCTGCTGCTTTGCGCGCTGTTGACCGTTGGCTGCGTTCGATCGCTTCATCCGATCTACACGGAGAAGACGCTCACTTACGATCCCGCTTTGCTCGGCGTCTGGGTCGCGGACGACGAGGACGGCACGCGACTCGAGATCGCCGCCTCGAGCGGCAACGAGCAGCCGGACGCCATCAAGTCGTATCGCGTCGTACACACCGACAAGGACAAGAAGAGCACGACGCTGCTCGGCCATCTCGCGCGCGTCGGCGACATGCTCGTCGCGGACCTCACGATTGGCGACGAAACCGGGCTGCCGGACAGCGATTTCTACAAGGCCCACCTCTTCCCGCTGCACACGTTCTGGATCGTGCGCTGCGACGCGCAGCGGCTGACGCTCCGCTCGCTCGATCACGACTGGATGAAAAAATTCATCGACGAGAATCCAGGTGCGATCGCGCACTACAAGTCGAACGACGACGTGATTCTCACCGCGCCGCCGGAGGCGCTGCAAAAGTTCCTGCTCGCGCATGCGCGGGACCCGGAGATGCTGACCGGCGAGTCGGTTTTTCGTCGCGGCAAACCCGCGGCGAC
>JAXDMN010000423.1:0-5940 GCA_034666045.1 Phycisphaerales bacterium
GCCGAGTGTGTGATCGCGCCGACGGCGATTCGGTCCACGCCGGTCAGGGCGATCGAGCGCACCGTCTCGATCGTCACGCAGCCCGACCTTTCCCGGCAGCTATCGGACCGCGCGCTTTGCGCATCACCGGCCGCGCGGAAGATCAGCTTACGGGCGCGTCGATGAGCGAATGAACTTGCTTCCACCCGGACGCCGCGTTCTCCCGGCTTAGTCCTTGACAGGGATCACTCTTTCCACTGGCCCCGCGTCAACGAAGCTGACAACGGGATGCACGATTCAACTTCTCGACGGTCGAACCGCCGCACGTGTGTGGTCTGCGCTACACTGGCTGGCAATTGCTGTCGCGTGCGTCCGTTAAAATTGTCGGGCGCGGACGGCACAGTTACGGTCGCACATAGGGACACCTACGAAGGGTGTTGGGGATAAGAGGGGTTGCGGGGCGCTGGTTGTATGCCGTGAGGACACGGCGTGTGAAAAGGGCATATTCCCCACCTGTCACTGATTCGGCGCGTTGCGACTCCAGGAAGAAGGAGTTTTCTATGTCATTCTCTCTATCGCGCCCTCGGAAGACCGGGCGCCGCAGCAGGTCCCTCAAATCGGCGGGAATGGAATCGCTCGAGCAGCGCAGGCTCTTGTCAGTCTCGATCATCAACCGCGTGCTCACCATCATAGGAACGACCGGTAACGACACGATCCTAGTGCAGTACAACTCGTTTTATCCCGGCGACACGGAAGTCATTTTCAACGGCAGCCCGACGTACCACACCGCTGCCAATTACGACACCATCCTAGTCGACGCAGGTGCCGGTCACGATAACGTGGGGCACGGGGACGTACCAAGCGCGACCATCATCGGCGGGTCAGGCAACGACACGCTCAATGGGTCCAATGCCGCTGACACCATCAGCGGGGGCGCTGACAACGACGTCATCGACGGCGACACCCAATCAGGAAACGGCACCGCAGCCGCAGACTCAATTGAGGGTGGTGACGGTAACGATTCCATCGTCGGCACCGGTGCCAACGATTCGATCTACGGGGGCAACGGAAACGACACGCTTGACGGAGAGTCCGGGAGTGACCTGTTATATGGCGGGGCCAACGCCGACACCGTAAGCTACGCATCGCGTCCGGCCGCCGTATTTGTGACGATCGATGCAAATGCCGTTGACGGCGAACTGAATGAGAACGACCTCGTGGCCACCGACGTCGAGGGCGTTATCGGCGGCAGTGCCGGCGATACCATCTCGGCGGCCGGCGTCACCAATTCGGTTACTCTCACCGGCGGCGGCGGCAACGACGTGATCACCGGCGGCAGCGGCGCGGACGTGCTCTACGGCGGTACCGCGAACGACACGCTCAACGGTGGAAATGGCAACGATGCGCTCTACGGCGAAGCGGGTCACGATTCGCTGGTAGGCGACGACGGCAACGATTCGCTCTTTGGTGCGACCGGCAACGATCACTTTGTTGGCGGTGTGGGCCTCGACCGCGTCGATTTCACCGGCATCACGGCCAACATCGCAATCTCGTACGACGGCGCCACCAACGATGGACCGGCGGGTGAGTTCGACAACATCGATCTTACGACCGACATGGTCATCAGCGGTAGTGGCGATGACACCCTGGATGCGAGCGGGGCGTCGACGACCGTCTACTTGTACGGCATGGACGGCGACGACACCCTCACAGGCGGCGCCGCCGCCACTTACTTGGACGGCGGAGCCGATGTCGACTCGATCGTGGGCGGAACCGGCGCAGAAACGATCGTCGGCTATACGGGGAACGATTCGCTCTACGGGGGCTCGGGCAACGACTTCATCGAGGGCCGAGACGGCAACGACACCATCAACGGCGCTGACGGCAACGACTCGATCCACGGTGACGCCGGCAATGACGCGCTCTCCGGCGGAAACGGCAACGATACGCTCCGAGGCGGCACCGGCGCCGACGCGATTTCGGGGAACGGCAACAACGACTTGATCTATTCGGACGGGGACGCAACGGCCGATACCTTTTCGGGCGGCGGCGGGGCCGATACTGCATACTACGAATCTGCCTGGGATAGTCCGACTGACATCATCGAGTATCCTTTCCCGGTATAATTGGGCAACAGGTCGGATCTTAAACAAGCAGGGCAATGCCACGCGGCATTGCCCTGCTTGTTTAGTGGTTCCTGAGCTCAGCCCAACTGGCGTGGTCAGGTATCGATATCCAGGCCGATGTCCATCGCCGGTGCCGAGTGTGTGATCGCGCCGACGGCGATTCGGTCCACGCCGGTCAGGGCGATCGAGCGCACCGTCTCGATCGTCACGCCGCCCGAGGCTTCCAGCTCGATTTTCTTGTTTGCCCGATCGCGCATCTCGACCGCCGACTGCATGCGCGGGCAATCCATGTTGTCGAGCAGCACCACGTCGATGCCGTCGACTTTCAGCACTTCCTGAAGCTGTTCGAGCGTGTCGACTTCGACTTCAATCAGGCGTTTCGGGTCTTCGCCGCGGCTGCGCGAGACGATGCCTGACAGAAAATCCGGCAGCTCGCGCAGCGGCACGGCGGCGACGTGGTTGTCCTTCACCAGCAAACCGTCGTAGAGACCGATGCGGTGATTCCACCCGCCGCCGCAACGAACGGCGTACTTGTCCAGCGCGCGCCAGCCGGGAATGGTCTTGCGCGTGTCATAAATCTTCGCCCGCGTCCCGTCGACGCGCTTGGCGAAGCGCTTCGTCAGCGTCGCCACGCCGCTCATGCGCTGAAGAAAATTCAGCACCACGCGCTCTGCGGATAAAAGCGAGCGCACCGGCCCGCGCACGCGCAGCAGCGGCGTCACCGCCGCGTCGCTGAAGCGCCCTTCGATGAGTTCCATGTGGAACCCGGGAATCAGCTCGACGCGCAGCCGCTCGTCATACGCACGACAGACGTGCTCGACGATCGGCAGCCCGCAGGCGATGCCCACGCTCTTCTGAAGCAACGTGCCGACGCCGATCGCGTCCTCGGGGATGAGCAGCCGGCTGGTGACGTCATCGCTGCGCGCGCCGAGGTCTTCGCGCATTGCGAGTTGGATCAGGTCGCGAATCTCTTCAGCCCGCGGAAAAGTATGCATGGCGATCTACATTCCTTACCACAGCATTGTAGCACGCCGGAGATAGAGGGTAATGTAGTGAGCGGCGCTGACGGCTGGCTTCATCGAGCACTTCCCGAGGGATAACGCGATGCCGATCCAAGTGACGTGTGACGGTTGTGGTGCCCGCTTCAAAGCGCCCGACGCCGCTGCGGGCAAGAAGGGCAAATGCAAGAAGTGCGGGGCGACGATCCTTGTGCCGGCGCTGGCGGCGGTTGAGGCGGAGGACGATTTGTACGACGTCGCCGCCGACGCAGCGCCGCCGTTGCCAACGCGGAGCAGCAGCGCACCTTCGGTGTCGCAGGCCATGCCCGCGCCCGCCCCGCCGTACAACCCGCCACGCTCGACAGCGACGCCGGTGTCGGCGGCATTGGCGTCGCGCGGCGTCGTCCCCAAAGGGGCTGGCGCGGGTGCGTGGAAGAAGTCCAACAATCCCCCGGCCATCATGAAGGTGCTTGGCATCGCCGGGGGCACTTTTCTGATCCTGCTCGGCCTCGTCTTCGTCGCCGGCCCGGTGATGGCGATGATGAGCGACAAGACCGGCAAGACCATTCG
Organism: Phycisphaerales bacterium; assembly: GCA_034666045.1. Taxonomy (GTDB): domain Bacteria; phylum Planctomycetota; class Phycisphaerae; order Tepidisphaerales; family Tepidisphaeraceae; genus JAICTV01. The sequence continues at coordinate 3,674 of JAXDMN010000423.1, forward strand.
GTTCAAGGGCGTGTTTATCGGCGTGGCCCTGATCGTTACCGGGATCACGACGATCGCAAAAGCATTCAGCAAGGGCGAGTAGCGCGGGCGCGTTACTTCGCGACGCGCTTTCCGCCGCGCTTTGGCGTCTTGGGCTGCCAAATCTTCTGGGCTTCCGCGGCGTCGTCTTCGGCGACATTGCCAAATGCGTTGCCGGACTTGATGACCGGCGCGCCGCGCAATTCGTTGACCTTGTCACGGAGCTGCGCGGCACGCTCGAACTCGAGGTTCTTTGCCGCCTCGATCATTTCTTCTTCGAGCAGCTTCACCAGTTCCGTCGTGTCCATCGAGGATTCGTTGGCCTTGATCGCTTCCTGGACGGTGCGGCGGGCCTTCACTTCCGATTCGATGCCGCTGCGGATCGCCTTCTTGATCGTCTCCGGCTTGATGCCGTGCTTCTCGTTGTATTCGATCTGCGCTGCGCGGCGACGGGCGGTTTCGTCCATCGCCGTCTTCATCGCCGGCGTGATCGTGTCGGCGTAGAGGATGACCTTCGCATTGACGTTTCGCGCAGCGCGGCCGATCGTCTGGATGAGCGATGTTTCGCTGCGCAGAAAACCGGCCTTGTCAGCGTCAAGGATGCAAACGAGGGAAACTTCCGGCAGATCCAACCCTTCGCGCAGCAGGTTGATGCCAATGAGAACGTCGAACTCGCCCTGCCGCAGGTCGCGCAGGATCTCGACGCGCTCGAGCGTCTGGATCTCGCTGTGCAGATAGCGCCCGCGGATGCCCGCCTCCTGCACGTACGCGCTCAAGTCCTCCGCCAGGCGTTTCGTCAGCGCCGTCACCAGCACGCGTTCGCCGCGCGCGACGACTTCCTTGATCGACGCGAGCAGATGCGGCACCTGCCCCATCGCCGGATGCACTTCGATCACCGGATCGACCAGCCCGGTCGGACGAATCACCTGCTCGACGACTTCGCCGCCGGTTTTCTCCAGCTCGACTTTGCCCGGCGTCGCCGAGACGAAGACCACCTGGTTCCACATCTGCTCGAACTCTTCGTACTTCAGCGGGCGATTGTCCTTCGCGCTCGGGAGGCGGAAACCGTGCTCGACCAGCACGTCCTTTCGCTGCTGATCGCCGTTGTACATCGCCTTGACCTGCGACAGCGTCACGTGTGATTCATCGACGAGCAGCAGGAAATCTTTCGGGAAGTAGTCGATCAGCGTGTACGGCTTCTCGCCCGGCTTGCGGCCGTCGAGGTGGCGGCTGTAGTTCTCGATGCCGGGACAGATGCCGACCTCGAGCAGCATCTCGATGTCGTACTTCGTCCGCGCCAGCAGCCGCTGCGCTTCGAGGAGCTTGCCTTCGCCGCGAAGCTGCATCACGCGCAGGTCAAGCTCTTCACGGATGCTCTGCACCGCCGCCGACACGCGATCTTCCGGCATCACGTAATGCACGGCCGGGTAAATGAAGATCTGGTCCTCGCTCTTGAGCAGCTCGCCGGTCAGCGGGTTGATCGCGTCGATGTTGGTGATCTCGTCGCCGAAGAACTCGATGCGGTAGGCGAACTCTTCGTAGGACGGATGCAGCTCGACAACGTCGCCGCGCACGCGGAAGGTGGCGCGCTTGAAGTCGATGTCGTTGCGGCTGTACTGAAGGTCGATCAGCTTTCGCAGCATCTCGTCGCGATCGGTCTCGACGCCCTTGCGGATCGGGAGGACCGACTTCTTGTAATCGATCGGCGAACCGAGGCCGAAGATGCAGGAAACGGACGCGACGAGGAGCACGTCGTTTCGGCTGACGAGGTTGCTCGTCGCGGAAAGACGCAGACGGTCGAGGTCGTCGTTGCGGCTGGCGTCCTTCTCGATGTAGATGTCGCGCTGCGGGATGTACGCTTCAGGCTGGTAGTAGTCGTAATAGCTGACGAAGTAGCCGACCGCGTTGTTGGGGAACAGCTCCTTGAACTCCTCGTAGAGCTGAGCGGCGAGCGTTTTGTTGTGACTGATGACGAGCGTCGGCTTATTGATCTGTTCGATGGTGTGGGCCATCGTGAACGTCTTGCCCGAACCGGTGACGCCCATCAAGTTCTGAAACTTTTTCCCCGCGCGCACACCGGCCACGAGCTTTTCGATCGCTTGGGGCTGATCGCCCTGCGGCTGATATGAACTGACGACTTTGAAATCGGGCATGGTGCGCGCTCCGTCTAAGTTCCGATTATACGCACGCTCGCTGACACTGACCATTTAGCCGCGTCGCTTGCGATGCGCGTGCTCGGGTACGCGCGG
>JAXDMN010000424.1:0-15540 GCA_034666045.1 Phycisphaerales bacterium
GAGCCGGATTTCTGCTCGTCCATGAACTGGATGTACGTGTTGCCGTTCTGCGCGATCGCGGAGAGCTTGACGTAGTTGTCCTGGTCCGGCCCGAAAAAGATGCCGGCCTGCTGCGCGGGCTGGCTGATGTAGCTGAGTGGGCCGAGCAGCCGCGCGCTGATCTTGAAGCCGCTGGTGGTCGCGTTGAACTGCGTCTCGAGCGCGTTGATGAGCGAGTTCTGACCGTCGGTGTTGCTGCCGGTGGTCGAGCTGCCGCTGGTCGTCAGCTTCAGGACGCCCGCAGCAACGTCGAGGTCGATCAGGCTTGCCTGGTACTGATTGCCCGCATTGTTTGCCTGGACGCGCGTGAATCCGGTGCCCTGGCCGTCCTTGTCGAGCAAGTCGCCGTGGTCGGTGTTGAAGCTGAGGACGAACGGCAGTGTCTGGACGGTGTCGACGGCGAAGAATCGACGCTCCTCGAGCTGCTCGACGATCGGCATCCATGCGGATTGCAGTCCGGCGAGCGGCGCGGCAATTTTCTTCAAACCGGCAGACGAGCAACGACTACGAGACACAGGCATTTCTCCCCCGGATAACCCAGACGGTATCGCTGGTCATCCGGTTTACGAAAAAGTACCGACACCGGTAGCAGCCATCCGTTGGCTGCGGCTGGTGCGGCCCCTCTGCGGAACATATCAGGCGGCTTCTGTAACGGAACGCATAGACGACGCTGGCGGCATTGTGGTTTCACCCACTGGCTGGGACCTTTACATTAGCACAGCCAGCGACGCCGGCAATTCATCCGTACGACCCCCGACTGCTGCCGGAACGGAAAATCCTTGCCGAAAAACGCCAATCACGCTAGCGTTAAAACCACCGCGGCAGGCATTTTGTTCGACCGCGCTGTATCTTATTGGTACGAGAGCATTATCGGGCGTTTTAAACACCTCTTGGGCGCGCCCCGGCCAATCTTGCAGGCCCGCGCGGCACAAGCTTCACAGGCAGTACCGACAGCACTGAGCGCATGCACCGGGCTCTAGCGGGTAACACGCGAGGCGAAAAGAACATGGGCGTTGTGATGGTCATGTTTCGGCCGGATGGGCAGCGCAGGAGTTTCTCGGTCACCCGCGATATGACCGTCATCGGACGCCGCGAAGACTGCGACTTGCGCATCCCGCTCGGCGACGTCTCCCGCAAACATTGCCGCCTCATCCTCGAAGGCGAAAACATCAAGGTCGAAGACCTCGGCAGCTCGAACGGCACCTACCGCAACGGCGAGCGCGTGCAGCAGACTGAGCTGACGTCCGGCGACACGCTCCAGATCGGGCCTGTCGTGTTTGTGCTGCAAGTCGATGGTTTCCCAGCAGATGAGGATCTGTCGCCGGTCACGGTCCAGTCCGCTGCCGCGGCGACCAACGGCGGCACCGCGGCGGCGACCGCGGGCGGCGATGACGCGGAAGAAGTCGTCGACCTCGAAGCCGCCGAAGATACGGCTGAGCCCGCTGAAGCCAGCAGCGCCGCGCCCGGAGAATTCGATCCGATGGAAGCGCTGGAGTCTGCGGAGGGGTCCGCGTTCGACTTCCAGATCGACGAATCGCAGCATGGGGAGCAGTCACCTGTCGATCTTGAAGAATCGGGTCACTAGTCCGACTCAAATCGAAAGAAAGCCCTCGTAGCCCCGCACGCAAGTGCGGGGGGTGGTGCGTTCCTTTTTCTAACCGCGGTGTTCAACAGGTAATGGTCGCGTGGATCAAGCATTCCCCTCGCACTTCCGTGCGAGGCTACGAGGGGATTGCGCTACGACTTTGACTTGGTAACGCATTAAAGCAGCGTGCGTTCCGGCGCCGCAACGGAAGTTGCGTTTGCGCCCTCATGCCCAACTGCAACATTGCCGCGGACGCCGGAACGCACGGATAATGCCCGTGGGATCAAACCGTCCGACGCCGCGCGGAATTCCCTCAGGGTTTTCACCGCCGCTTCGCCGCCGCCCATTTGACCATCGCATCGACGACCGGTTCGAGGCTTCGGCCGGCGGGGGTGAGGGAATACTCGACCTTCGGCGGGATCTGCGCGTAGATCTTCCGCCGCACGAGCCCGTCGCGCTCCATCTCGCGCAGTTGCTGGGCCAGCATCTTCGCCGTGCACGGCCCGAGCAGTCGCCGAAGCTCGGAGAAGCGCCGCTTCCCCTCGAACAGCTCCCACAGGATCGGCACTTTCCAGCGCCCGCTGATCAGCTCCAGCGTCTGATCCGCGGGGCACGTACATGCACGCCTGGACATGGTTCCCATTAGGGAACTATATCTCCGCGACGGCCGTAGGGCAGCAGAAAAAACCGCTCCGCCGCGCCTAGAATTATCCTGGAAAGGGAATGACCATGACCAATCGAATCGCACACTTGATCAAGGGCCCGGACGATTCCGCCTTCGGCGCGCCGGCGATCACCGCGGAACCGGAAAATACCTCGCCCGTCGTCGAAGAGGACGAGTTGCTCGACGCCTACTCGCGCGCCGTCAGCGGCGTCGTGGAGAAAGTCAGCCCGGCCGTCGTCCACATTCACGTGAAGCACTCGGGCGATCCCAAGTCCGCCGATCCGCGCGCGCGGCGCGGCGGGATGGGGAGCGGCTCCGGCTTCATCTTCACGCCGGACGGATTCATCCTCACCAACAGCCACGTCGTTCATGGCGCCGACGAGATCGTCGTCGCCCTCGCCGACGGACGAAACGTGCAGGCCCGCCTGGTCGGCGACGATCCCGACACCGACCTGGCCGTCATCCGCATTATCGCGCCCGACCTGACGATCGCCGCGTTCGGCGACTCCAGCGCGCTCAAGGTCGGGCAGATCGCCATCGCGATCGGCAACCCGTACGGCTTTCAGGCGACCGTCACCGCCGGTGTCGTCAGTTCGCTCGGCCGTAGCTTGCGCGCCGCGACCGGACGGCTGATCGACAACCTGATTCAGACCGACGCCGCGCTCAATCCCGGCAACTCCGGCGGACCGCTCGTCAACTCGCGCGGCGAAGTGATCGGCGTCAACACCGCCGTCATCCTCCCTGCGCAGGGAATCTGCTTCGCCATCGCGAGCAACACCGCGAAGTTTGTCGCGTCGCGCCTGATGCGCGACGGGCGAATCCGCCGCAGCTACATCGGCGTCGCCGGGCAGGACGTCCCGCTTCATCGCCGGATCGTGCGCTTCTTCAACCTGGAGAACGAGAGCGGCGTGCTGGTGACCGGCACAGAACCGGACAGCCCGGCCGCCCAAGCCGGCCTGCTCGACGGCGACTTGATCATCGCCTTCAACGGCAAGCCGATCACCGGCATCGACGACCTGCATCGCCACCTCAGCGGCGAACAGGTTGGCGAGGCGGCGACGTTCACGATCGTCCGCCACACCGAAAAACTCGACGTGACGATCACGCCGGCCGAATCGCGACCGCGCGATTAGCGCGGCTCGCAGCCGCTACAGAATTCGCGGCGGAACATGTGTCGACCGATACACATGTTCCGCCGTTTTCGTTGCGCCCACCCGCGAGATATTTCGCCCGCCGCAGATTCCACCGTTGCCAAACTCTGCCGAGCGTCCTAGCTTTCTGCACGAGCTATGGACACCGCCGCAACTGCATCCGCCGCTCCGGGACAACCGCGCCGTTGCCTCTCGGTCGCGTCGGCGGTGGGAATCGTCGTCGGGATCGTGGTCGGCGCGGGGATCTTTCAGTTCCCCAGCCTGGTCGCGATGAACGTCTCGTCCGCGACGATGATGATCGCACTGTGGGTGGCGGGCGGCATCATCTCGCTGATCGGCGCGCTCTGCTACGCCGAACTGGCGTCGACGTATCCGGACGCCGGGGGCGACTATCACTTCATTGGTCGCGCGTATGGGCCGCAGGTCGCGTTCCTGTTCGCGTGGGCGCGGATGACGGTGATTCAGACCGGTTCCATCGCAGTGATTGCGTTCGTCATCGGCGAATACGCGGCAGCAGCGCTGCCGCTGGGCGCGTACGGACCGGCGATTTACGCGGCGCTTTCGGTCGTGCTGTTGACGGGTTTGAACCTCGCAGGCGTGCGCCTCGGAGCGGGGGCGCAGCTCGTGGCGACCGTCGCGGTCGTGCTTGGACTGCTCATGGTTGTCTTTGCCGGCTTCACGTCGACGCCGCCTGCGGTAACCGGTAATTCCGGCGGCAGTGGCGGCTCGGCGATCGGGCTGGCGATGGTGTTCGTGCTGCTGACTTACGGCGGGTGGAACGAGGCGGCGTACCTCTCGGCCGAAGTCCGAAGCCGCGCGGGAATCGTTTGGGCGCTGCTGCTCGGCATCGCGATCGTCACAGCCGTCTACCTGCTGATGAACCTCGCGATGCTGCACGCGCTCGGCTTGGGCGGGATGGCCAGTAGCATGACGATCGCCGCCGACGTCATGCGCACCCGCTTCGGCGAGGTCGGCGCGAAGATCGTCAGCGTGGTGGTCGTGCTGGCGGCGGCGACAACGGCCAACGCCACCATCATCACCGGCGCGCGGAGCAACTACGCGCTGGGCCGCGACTTCCCGTTGCTCGGGCGGCTCAGCCGTTGGCGCGAGCACGGCAACACGCCGACCACCGCGCTGATCGTGCAGGCGGTCATCACGCTGGTCCTGGTGGCCGTAGGCTGGCTCAGCCAGAACCCGGACGACCCGACCAAGACGGCGCGAAAGTCGCTAGAGTCGATGGTCGCGTACATCACGCCGGTTTTCTGGGTGTTTTTCCTGCTCACCGGCATCTCGCTGTTCGTGCTGCGCTATCGCGATCGTGAGATCGAACGGCCGTTCAAAGTGCCGCTCTATCCCGTGACGCCGCTGCTGTTTTGCGGTGCGTGCGCGTACATGCTCTGGTCGAGCCTCAATTACGCGGGTCGATATTCGTGGATCGGATTGGCGGTTCTGATCGCGGGCGTTCCGCTGTTGCTTGCGGCGCGTCCGCGCGCGACGATGCCCCGGTTCCCGGTGCAGACCGCGGTCGACGTCGCGGCGCAACAGCAAACCTGACCCACTCACTCAAAGGAAGAAGGAGAACTCTCATGTCCAAGCGGAACCTGTTTGTGGTGATGGCAATGCTCGCGATGTCTCTGGTGGCGTCGCGCGCCTACGCCCAGGCGGAAGCGCCCGCGGCTGCACCGGCGGCCTCCGCCGCGGAAGTGCACAAGGACGTTCCGTACGTCCCGACGCCCGAGCCGGTCGTCGACAAGATGATCGAACTCGCCAAGATCACGCCGGAGGACGTCTCGTACGACTTCGGTTGCGGCGACGGTCGCCTGGTCATCGCCGCGGTCAAGGCGGGCGCCAAGCGCGGGCTCGGCGTCGACATCGACCCGGAGCGCATCAAGGAGTCGAACGAAAACGCCCAGAAGGCCGGCGTCACCGACAAGGTCAAGTTCGTCAACGACGACCTGTTCAAGATGGATTTCAAGGACGCGACCGTGCTGACGATGTACCTGCTGCCGGCCGTCAACATGAAGCTGCGCCCGAAGATCCTCGCCGAGATGAAGCCCGGCAGCCGCATCGTTTCGCACGCGTTCGACATGGAAGACTGGCAGCCGGAGCAGGAAGTCACCGTCGAGCCGGGCGGGCAGACCGTCTACATGTGGACAGTCCCGGCGAAGGTCGAAGGCGCGTGGAACGTGAAGATCAAGAACGGCCAGGGCGAGCAGCAGGCGACGCTCGACCTGAAGCAGGACATCAACAAGGTCACCGGCACCGCGAAGATCGCCGGCAAGGAATCGCAGATCGCGGATGCGAAACTGATCGGCGATCAGCTCACGTTCGCGCTGAGCGATCAGCCGGACGTGAAGTACACGTGCAAGGTCGACGGCGCGAACATCAACGGGACCGCGAAGGGCGCGAATGGCGCCGCGGGCGATGCGCAACTCGCCGGGTCAAAGCAGGGCGGGGAGGCGAAGGAACCCGCGGAGCAGCCGAAGCAACCGGCGGCGCAGTAGCGCGGGAGCGAGTCGTGATATCGACTCCCTCTCCCCGACATATCGGGGAGAGGGAGTAAGAGCGAAAACCCGTCGGCGGCCTGTTTCATCGGCGGGCGTAAGTCCTTATTTTTCGCGGCGACGGCAGAAATGTTCGCCCAACTGTTGGCCCGCCCGGGAGTAAAAACGTGCGATTAGATCGCGGCCGCCGCACGTTTCATGTCGCCGGAATAGCGCAGGAGGTCGCGCGACGAAGACGCGGCCAATGCAGCCGTAGCCGCCGGGCCGGGATATCGTCGGCCCTGCATTTGTCCTTCCAGACCCGCCTCAAACCGGTCGCGCGCCGAACAATTTGGTCGTCGATGCGCCGGCCGACAGCGTGAAGGTATACGAGCCGGGCGTCGTGAGGTTGTAGCCGGAAGGCTTGACCACCCGCAGCACGAACGCGCCGGCGGCGAGCGTGGTGAAGCGGTAGTTCCCGCCGGCGTCGGTGAGTACGCTCTTTTCGCTGGCGTCGAAGACGCCGTCGTTGTCCGCGTCGATGAAGACGCGCCAGCCGGACAAGCCGGTTTCTCCCGCGTCCTTGATCTTGTCGCCGTCGGTGTCGCGGAAGACCGTTCCCGCGATGAGGACCTTCTGCGTGCTGGCGAAGTTCTTGCCGGTCAGCTTTTGACCTGCGGTGAGGGTCAGATCGAGATAGCCGCTCGACGGGTTGGTCGAGCGGTAGCCGGCCGGGCGAATGACGCGGACGCGATGCGTTCCCGCTGCGAGGCCGGTGAGGTGATAGCCGCCCGTGGCGTCGGTGACGGCGGTTTTCTCGGTCGCGTCGCGAATGCCGTTCTTGTTGGCGTCGACGAAGACCCGCCACGCCGGCAGGGCAAATTCGCCGGCGTCTTTCACACCGTCGGCGTCGAGATCGTTGAAGACGTTGCCGTGCACCGACGCGCCGGTGATGCCGAGGTTGACCCGCCCGACCTTGTTGCGACCGGAGAAGACGTACCAGAGATTCCCGTCCGGCCCGGCGGTGATCGCGTTGGCCAGGCCGTCCGTTTCGGCGCGGAAGTAATCGGTCATCGCGCCGGCGGTGGTGCTGCGGCCGACGTACGCTTCGTTGATGAACCAGAGATTGCCGTCGGCGCCGGCCGCGATGCCGTACGGGCTGTAGTCGCTGTGCGGGGTGAAGAACTCGGTGAGCGTGCCGGCGGTGGTGATGCGGCCGAGCTGCGCGTCGAACTGCTGCGTGAACCAGAGATTTCCGTCCGGCCCGGTGGTGATCGCGTTCGGGAACGCCGAGCCGGGGCTCGGGACGACGAAATCCTTCATCACGCCGCCCGGCGTCACGCGCCCGACGCGCGACTTGCCGGTTTCGGTGAACCAAATGTTTCCATCCGGTCCGGCGGCGAGATGCGACGCGGAACCGCCGTTGGGGACAATGTAGTTGGTGACCGCGCCCGCGGGCGTGATCTTCGCAACCAGGCCGCCCCGCGATTGCCCGACCCAGATGTTGCCGTCCGCGCCTGCGGCGATGCCGAGCGGGTTCGACGATCCGGGCGAGAGCGGGATCGATGGGAGGAACGTCCCATTGGTGTTGATCCGCCCGACGCGATTGCGCGCGTACTCGGTGAACCAGAGGCGTCCGTCCGGGCCGGCGGAGATGCCGCGCGGCTGGCTGGCGGCGTCGGGGATCGGAAACTCGGTGACGGTTCCGGCCGGCGTGATCCGGCCAATCTTGTTGGTGGAGGTTTCGACGAACCAGAGGTTCCCGTCCGGTCCGGCGGTGATCGCAGTGGGCGTCGCGCCGGCGGTGGGGATGGAGAATTCGGTGAAGGTGATCGCGAGGAGCCGCCGGCGCTCGAGTTGCTCGAGCGCAAGGGTTGGACGGATCGGTTGCATGATGTGTTCCCCGTGGATGAAGGGTTGGGTACGGCGCGTGCATGCGTCCCGCGCGGGGGATTATACCGGATCGGCGCGGCGCGGGGAGGTGGAAGGGTGGGGAAGAAACGGGTGGGAATGAGTAAGCCCGGGGATTGCAATCCCCGGGCTTTTTTGCATCGTTTTGAGCGAGTTTTTCCGACTTACGCAGCGCGGCGCCGGCGCATCATTGCGAGCACGGCGCCCGCGCCCAGCAGTGTCAGCGCGCCCGGTTCCGGGATCACCATGAACCCGCGGATCTCGCCGCCCGGGACCACTGTGGTGTGGATGTTGAAGTACGCTTTGCCCGCGTTCATCGCGTTGAAGAACGCGGCCTCGGCGCTGGCGGCTGTGCCGCCGTTGTTGGTGATGTAGGACGAGTTCCAACTGGAGTTGAGCGTGAGATCGAACGTCGTGTCCATGGCGCCGGAAGTGACCCCGAGCGGGAAGCCGGAGAAGCTGGGCGTCTGCGTCGCGACGCCGGCGGTGCCGGTGCCGGCAACCGCGGTCGCGGCGTGAATGTGGGAGGCTGTGGTCGTGCCGGACAGGCCTGTGAAATTCGCCTCGACGCGCATCGTGTGCAGGAAACTATCGTAGGTGACGTGCGCGCTGCCGGTGCCGAGCGACGCATTGGGCGGGGCCTCGTTCGGGCCGCTCATCGTCGTGTAGTAGTCGATGATCGCCGCATGCGCCGGCGACCCGGATAAGCCTGCGACTGCGATGACAACGAGTGCGGCCAAGGCGAGGAAACGATTCATTTTGCCCTCCGATGCGTGAGAAGTGTGCCCGTGCGAAACCTATCCCTACCGTGGCCAACCCGGCAGAGTCCGCGAATATTCCAGGATTCGTAAATGGAGTGCCGCGCGCTACTTGGCGCGTTTACTTGGCAACCGGCACGGGCGGCGTCGCGGCGGCGGCGGCGCGGGCGGCGTGCTGCGTCAGGACCTTCAGAATCTGCTCGGGCGTCGCCGGCAGCGGCAACGCAGTCGCGTCGCCGTTCGTCGCGGCTTGCGACAGCGCATTCTTGATCGCCGCCCAGACGGAAATGCCCAGCAGCAGTGGCGGCTCGCCGACGGCTTTGCTTCGCCGCAGGCTGACGACGTTGTCAGGGTTCGGCAGCGTGGCGACGTTGAAGACCTCCGGCAGGTCAGTGATGTTCGGGATCTTGTACGTCGTCGGCGAATGCGACCAGAGCTCGCCCTTCGGCGAATATTTCAGCTCTTCGCTGGTGACCCAGCCCATGCCCTGAATGAATCCGCCGACGATCTGGCCGCGGTCGATGCCCGGGTTGATCGATTCGCCGATGTCCATGAACAGATCGACGCGCGGCACGCGCATCTCGCCGGTGAAGCGGTCGATGAGCACTTCGGAGCAGCAGACGCCGTTGGTGTAGTAAAGGAACGGCGTGCCCTTGCCGGTCTCGCGGTTGAAATCGACGCCGGGCGTGGCGTAGAAGCCGCGCGCGCCGAGGTTGACGCGTTCGATGTACGCCTGGCAGATGAGGGCTTTGAAGGTGATGCGGTTTGCGGGCGCGCGATCGTCGAAGACGTAACCGTCGCGGAAAAGAATGTGCTCGGGGTCCGAATCGATTCCGTTTTGCGGATTGGCAAGCATCGTCGCGGCGAGGTCGCGAAGGCGCAAGCGAAGTTTGTTGCACGCATCGACGGCGGCGGCGCCGTTGAGATCCGTACCGCTGGAGGCGGCGGTGGGGGAGGTGTTGTTGTTCTTGTCGGTGTTGGTCGCCTGGATGATGACGGCGTCGTATTTTATTCCGAGCTCGTCGGCGACGAGCTGGCGGATGCGCGTGTTGACGCCTTGGCCCATCTCCGTCGCGCCCGTCGTGACGATGACTGAGCCGTCCTGATAAAGGTTCACCAGCGCGTTCGCCTGGTTGAGCGTGCGGCGGGTGAAGGAGATTCCGAATTTGACCGCGGTGATCGCGAGGCCGCGGAGCTGGGTGCGTGAGGTGCGATTGAAATCGGCGATCGCGCGGCGGCGGCGCGGGTAGTCGGACGTTTTCGCAATCACGTCGAAGAGTTTCGGCAGCGTGTTGTTGCGGACGATCTGGCCGTAGGGCGTTTCGTTGCGCGAGTCGATGCCGTAAAGATTTCGCCGGCGGACATCGAGCGCGTCGAGAGCAAGTTTCCGGGCGAATTCTTCGATGATGTTTTCGATGGCGACGACGCCCTGCGGCCCGCCGAAGCCGCGGAAGGCGGTGTTGCTCGGGAGGTTGGTCTTGCAGATGCGCGCGGTCACGCGGAAGTTAGGAATGAAATACGCATTGTCGCTGTGGAGCATCGCGCGCTCGAGGACCGCGAGGGACAAATCGAGCGAACAACCGCCGTTGCTGAAGAGCTTCAAATCGAGCGAAATGATCTCGCCATCGTCCCGCCCGCCGAGGCGAAACAGCGCTTTGAAGGGGTGTCGTTTCCCGGTGAAACGCATGTCGTCGTCTTTGGAGATGACGAAGCGCGCGGGACGCTTGAGGCGAGCGGCGACGAGGGCGGCCATGCACGCGGGCTGCGCGGCCTGCGTTTCCTTCCCGCCGAAACCGCCGCCCATGCGCTTGCAGATGACGGTGACGTGGTTGAACGGTACGCCGAGCACCTCGGCGACGATCGATTGCACTTCGCTGGGATGCTGCGTCGAGGAGTGGACGACGATCGCGCCGTGCTCACCAGGATACGCGATCGCGATCTGCGATTCGAGATAAAAATGCTCCTGTCCGCCGATGTCGAGGGCGCCTTCGATGATGTGCAGATCGGATGGACGCGACGAAGGCACAAGCGACTGCTCGACGTCGCCGCGCTGGATGATGCGCGGATCGCTGAGGAAGCTTTCGTGCGCGACCGCTTCGTCGATGGAGAAGATCGCCGGGAGCTCGCGCATGTTGATTTTGACGGCGCGTTTGGCGCGTGTCAGCGCGTCGCGCGATTCCGCTGCAATCAGAACAACGGGGTCACCGAGGAAAACCGCTTCTTTTTCGACGAGTAAATGCTCGTCCTTGATGACCGGTCCGATGTCGTTGTGACCCGGGACGTCAGCGTGAGTGAAGATCGCGGCGACGCCGGGGATTTTGCGGGCTTGTTCGACGTCGACGGATAAAAGCTCGCCGTGCGCGAAGGGGCTGCCGACGAAATCGACGAAGACTTCGTTGCGCGCGGGCGGGACGTCGTCGAGGAAGACCGATTCGCCGCTGACGTGGCCGCGGGCGCTGTCGTGGGGAATGTCTTTGCCGACGAAGCTCATGCGTCGACCTCTTTCGCGCCGGTCACGCGGTCGTAAGTCTCAACGCCGGTGATGTCGAAGAAAAATTTTCGCAGGATGTTCTCGGCGAGCTGGAGGCGGTAGTCGGCGTCGCCGCGGACGTCGGAGATCGGCGCGATCTCGCCGCGGGCGATTTCGGTGGCGGCTTCGAATTCGCTTTCGTTGAGCGGCTTGCCGGTGAGCGCGTCCTCGGTCTTGCGCAGGCGGTAAATGACCGGCCCGCAGCCGCCGTAGGCGATGCGGATCTCGGCGATGACGCCGTTCTCGCGGCGCATCCAGAAGGCGGCGGTGAATGTGGAGATGTCGAGGTCGTGACGCTTGGAAACCTTGTACAGGCGGAAGTATTCGCCGGCTTTTGGCAGCGGGACGACCACGCGCGTGATCAGCTCGTCGGCGGCGATGACGGTCTTGCGGTAGCCCGTGTAAAAATCGTTCATGTTGACGCGGCGTGCGCCCGCGCGACCGGTCAATTCGATCTCGGCGTTGAGCACGAACAGCGCCGGCATCGAATCGCCGATGGGCGAGGCATTCGCGATGTTGCCGGCGAGTGTGCCGGCGTTGCGGATGAGCGGGGAGCCGTGGCGGGCGAACATTTTGGTCAGCTCGGCGGAGAGCGGCTCGACGTGATGTTCGACGTCGACGAGGGTGGCGAGGGCGCCGATCGTTAGACGATCGTCGTGGTGCGTGATGCTGCGGAGCTCTGAAAGACCGCTGAGGGAGAGGATGATCGCGGGGTCGCGCGTTCCCTTGTTGACCTGGACACCGAGGTCGGTGCCACCCGCGATGAGGACGCAATTCGGGTGGGACGCTTTGAACTCGGTTGCTTGTGCGACGGTGACGGGGTTGAAAAATTCGCGATCGCTTTCCGTGACGCGGACGTGCACGGGAGTACCCGCGTGCTCCCGCAACGCGGCTAGCAGCGGCTGCACGGGATAGAGATCCGCGAGACGCTTGACGTTGCTTGCGTTGGACTCCATTCCCGCTTTGAGAATCGATTCGTACCCGGTGCAGCGACAGAGATTTCCAACCAGACCCGCGCGAAGGGTGTTCTCGTCGAGTTTTTCCTGCTCTTCGAGCAATCCGCACATGGAGACGATGAAACCGGGTGTGCAGAAACCGCACTGCGCGCCCTGGCAGCGGACCATCGCTTCCTGCACGGGATTGAGCGCGCCGCTATGCTTCAGTCCCTCGACGGTCACTACGTGCGCCGCGTCGAGTTGATAGACGAACTGGATACAGCTCGTGATCGCGCGGTATGTGAGCCTCTCGTTGTCATCAACGCGTCCGACCAGCACCGCGCACGAACCGCAGTCCCCTTCGGCGCAGACGACTTTCGTCCCGACCAGGCCGAGGTCGTAGCGCAAAAAGTTCGAGAGCGTTTGGAACGCGCGGGCGCCACGGAGCTCGTGGCGATGGCCGTTGACGTAGATGAGGACGTAGTCGCGCACGGTGTGGAAATTATACCGCGGATCGCGTGGATTGCGGTGCTCGCCGCCAGGCTTGCCAGCCGTCGAGGGTGACGGAGAGGATGCGGTTCTCCAGCCGCGTGGCGGTGGCGCGGACGTCGCGCTCGAGCAGGTCGAGCTGCGGGCCGGCGTCGAGCTCGACTTTTTGTAGCGCGTCGATCGCAAGCCGGCGGTCGGAGTCGTGCAGGTCGGACTCGGTCATGCCGAGCAAGTTGGTCAGAATCGCGTCGTCGGCGGAGGATGATGCGATGGCGCCGAACGGCTCCACTTCGATGAACGACATTCGCCGGCCGACTTCGAAGGCGCCGACCCATTCGCTCAGGTTGAGAATCTCCGCCGGCGCGAGCGTGGCGCGATAGAGCGCTTCGCTCGGCGTCGCGCGCCCGCGCCCCGATCGGCCGGCGTGAACTTTTAAGTACTGCGCCATCTCGGCCAGCATCGACATCGTCGGCGACGCGCCCACGTCGGTGCAGATCGCGTAGGGGATGCCGCGGTCGGCGATTGCGTCGAGCGGCATGACGCCCGAGCAGAGCAGCGTGTTGCTGGTCGGACAATGCGCGACCGCGGCGTGCTGGCGGGCGATGATCGCCAGCTCGGCGTCGGTGTTGTGGATGCAGTGGGCGAGGATCGCCCCCCCGGCGCCTTCGCAATCGAGCAGGCCGTCGCGCAGGTAGACCTCGGTGTAGCTGGCGGCCTTGGGGTAGAGATATTTTTCGACGTACGCTTTTTCGCGGAGCTGCTCGTTCAAATGCGTCTGCGTGCGGAGTGAAAAGCGCTCGGCGAGTTTGGCGGCCATGCGGCGCATGTCGGAGCCGACGGCGACGGCGAAGCGGTCGGTGACGATGGTGCGCTCGCCGAAGGATTCGGCGATGTAGCGCATGTCGCGCTCGGCCTGCGGGATGTCGAGGCGGAGATTTTCCGGGCAGTTCATCTCCATCAGCACGAGCCCGACGCGCCAGAGCGGATAGAGTTTTTGCAGCGCGAGGTGCGTCGCGACCATGTGGATCGACGCGTACGCGGCGCCGCCGACAACCCCCTGCGCCAGCGCGTCGGCGGCGAAATCGACGGCGACGCGCTCGGCGTATTGCTCGTCGACGCAGCGCGCCTCGGCGGGGAAGACGTTCTTATTCAGCCCGGCGAGCAGGCGTCCCTCCGGCGGGTGCTCGGTGATCCCCTCCAGGAAGCGCCCGCGGATCGGATGCTGCGGAATATGCGTGTGCGCGTCGAGAAACGGAGGGAGAATGATCCCGCTCGATCGCACGGCGTTTCGCGAAGCGGCAAGCGGCGAGGAAAAGTCTCTCTCCGCGCCGACGAAGGTGATGATCCCATTGTCATCGCACGCGATCGCGCCGGCGCGGATGAATTCGACCAACCCATCCGCGCGCGGGTTGAGGATCGGACCGAGGATCGTTTTCCCGCGCGATTCGCTCATCGCGATCGCTCCTTCGCTTGCGGTTTCACCAATCGCCCGTGCGGATCGTGCGTGACGTCACCGTTGAGAAAAATCGTCCGCCCGCGCAACAGCGTGCGCTTGACGCGACCGGTCAGGTTCAGCGCGTGCTTCAGATACGGCGTGGCGCGATGGCGATAATACAGATCGTCCCGCTCCAGCCGGCGGGCGGCGGTGAGGTCGACGAGCGTGAGATCGGCGTCGTAGCCGGGCGCGAGTTTTCCCTTGTTCGGCAGATTGAACCGCCGCGCGACGGCCGACGACGTGAGCTCGGTGATGCGCTGAAGCGTGAGGCGATCCTGCTCGTAGCCTGCGGCGAGCAGCGCTTCGAGCGTCGTCTGGCAGCCGGGGATGCCGCCCCAGGCGCTGAACCAGTCGTCGGTATCCTTCATGTGCGGCGGCGAGGGCGAATGATCCGACGCGACGAAGGAAATCTCATCGCCCGCGAGCTGCGTCCACAATCCCTGCACCTCGCCCGCGCTGCGCAGCGGCGGGGCGCACTTGGCGATCGGTCCGAGCTCGGCGGCGTCGATGTCGGTGAGCAACAGATAGTGCGGGCAGGTTTCGCAGGTGACGTCGACGTCATTTTCGCGCGCGGAGAAAACCGCGGACGCGCCGGCGCCGGTGCTGACGTGGACGATGTGCAGCGAACAGCGCGTCTCGGCGGCGAACGCGATCGCGCGCTCGATCGCTTCCAGCTCCGCGATCGGCGGACGCGAGGCGAGGAAATCGCGGGCGCTGGTGCGACCCTCGATCATCGCGCGGCTTGTCAGGCCGGCCGTGATCGTCTCGTTCTCGGCGTGGACGGCGACCGGCAGCCCGAGCCGGGCGGCGCGCTGCATCCCTTCGAGCAGCGTCAGGTCGTCGACGTGCGGGAACTCGCTCATCGCGCTGTTGGACATGAACGCTTTGAACCCGACGATGCCGCACGCGGCCAGTTCGTCCATCAGGTGCAGATTGAGCGGCGTCAGCCCGCCCCAGATGGCGAAATCGGTCAGGCTTTTGTGCTCGGCGAGCCCGCGTTTCTCCTTGAACGCATCGGCGGTCAGCACCGGCGGCGAGGAATTGAGCGGCATGTCGAAGAAGCACGTCCCGCCGCCCGCCGCGAGAGCGGCCGAGCCGCTGGAGATGCCTTCCCAGTCGGTTCGGCCCGGCTCGTTGAAGTGGACGTGCGGATCGATCATGCCGGCGAAAATGTGCAGGCCGGTCGCGTCGATTATTTCGCGCGCGGTGGCAAAGAGTTCCGGGACGATCTGCACGATCTGCCCGTCCTCGACGGCGACATCGCCGCGCGCGACCATGCTCTCGCGCACGAGCGTGCCGTTGCGGATGATCAGGTCGAAGGGCATGACGAGGATTCTACATTAATGACTCCCTCTCCCCGGTACGCCGGGGAGAGGGCGGGGGAGAGGGGCGAGCGGCGACGGTCGTCGAAGCACCGATCGATTCGCCGATCGATTGCCGATTGCGAATCGAGCGGTTTGCGACTCCATATGCACCTTGCCCCTCTCCCCAACCCTCTCC
>JAXDMN010000425.1:0-2897 GCA_034666045.1 Phycisphaerales bacterium
GTCCGCCGTTCCTCGAGGCGATGACCTGCGGGTACATCATCCCGGTGCCGGTCGACGTCACGCTCACGCGCACGGCGACGGAGCTGAACGTCGACACCGTCAAGACCGACTTCCCGCTCATCAGCACGCACGCGCCGCAGGAATTCCCCGGCGCGCCGTTCAGCAATATGCCGGTTCTGAAATTCCTCATTCCGTGGATCGTCAAAACGCCGCCGGGATTTTCGACGCTGTTCATGCAGCCGCTGAATCACCTCGAGGCCCAGCTCATGCCGCTGGCCGGCGTGATTGAGACGGACACGTATTACCGCCCGGTCGCGATCCCGACGATGGTGCTGATGGCGCCGAACACGCAGCTCGTCCTTCGCGCCGGGACGCCGCTGGTGCAGGTCATGCCGTTCGAGCGCAAGTCGTGGCGCGCAACGAGCGGGGCGTGGGATCATCAACGCATGTCCGACCTCGAAGCCGCACTTCAGGCGAATCCGCATCTTTACAAAGAGCAGCACTGGAAGAAGAAGTCCTTCCTGTAGCGCCGCCGCCGCCGCCGCGGCAAGTTTGCGCGTTCGCGCGCTGCGGGGCGCGGCGGTTCAATCGGGCGCATGAAGACTGACAACGGCCGAAGCGTTTCCGTCTGGATGGCGACCGCGGACACGCCGAGCAACTCGCGCCTCGCGACGGATGAAACCTGCGACGTCTGCGTCATCGGCGCGGGCATCGCGGGTCTGACGACGGCTTACCTCCTTTCGCGCGAAGGCAAAAAGGTCATCCTGCTCGACGACGGCCCGACCGCCGGCGGCGAAACGGCGCGGACGACAGCGCACCTCGTCTTCTACAACGACGACGGCATGGCGAAGATCGAGAAGCTGCACGGCACCGAGGGCCTGCGCATCGCCACCGACAGCCACCGAGCGGCCGTCGATCGCATCGAGTCGATCGCGCGCGAGGAGCAGATCGACTGTGATTTTTACCGCGTCAACGGCTACCTCTTCATCACGCCGGGCGGCGAGGGGATGGATTTCCTCCAGGCGGAGCTCGACGCGGCCCATCGCGTCGGGTTGAAGGACACGCACTTCGTCGACCGCGCGCCGAACAAGGGCTTCGACACCGGAAAATGCCTTTGCTATCCGCATCTCGGTCAGTTCCATCCGCTCAAGTACTTCGCCGGCCTCGCCCGCGCGATCGAGCGCAACGGCGGGGAGATTTACAACCACACGCACGCGCGAACGATCAAGGGCGGCAAGCCCGCAACGGTGGAGACGAGCCAGGGTCGCGTGGTCACTGCGCGTGACGCGGTCGTCGTCGCGACGAACACGCCGGTGAACGATCGCGTCGCGATTCACACCAAGCAGCACGCGTATCGCACGTACGTGCTCGGATTCAAAGTGCCGAAAGGCGCCGTCCCGCGCGCGCTCTACTGGGACACGATGGACCCGTACCACTACGTTCGCCTCCAGGAGCTCGACAACGATCCTGCGCACGAAGTTCTCATCTCCGGCGGCGAAGATCACAAAACCGGGCAGGCGAACGATCCCGCGCGCCGCTACGACGAGATCGAAAAGTGGACTCGGCCGCGCTTCCCGGAGGCGAAGGAAGTCCTCTTCCACTGGTCCGGACAGGTGATGGAGCCGGTCGACCACCTCGCCTATATCGGGCGCAACCCGCATGACGCCGACAACGTCTTCATCGCCACCGGCGACAGCGGCATGGGCATGACCCACGGCACGATCGCCGGCGTTTTATTGACGGACCTGATCCTCGGCCGGCCGAATCCTGAATGGGAGAAGCTTTACGATCCCAGCCGCCTGCCGAAGTCACTCATGACCTACGTGCAGGAGAATGCTAACGTCGCGAAAGAGTATCTCGACCTCGTCACGCCCGGCAATGTGAAGTCGGTCGATGAAATCGCCCCGGATACCGGCGCGATCATGCGCCGCGGCTTGACCAAAGTCGCGTGCTATCGCGACGCGCAGGGCCAACTGCACGAGCACAGCGCGATCTGCCCGCACCTCGGCTGCGTCGTTCGCTGGAACGGCGGCGAGAAAACGTGGGACTGCCCATGTCACGGCTCGCGTTTCGACCCCCACGGCTGCGTCGTCAACGGCCCGGCGAATTCGAACTTGCCGCCGGCGGGGTGACTGGCCCGCAATGGGTTCGTTTCGTCACCGGCGATGCGCCGCCGATGGCACATTTCCCCCTTTTTGAGCGGCCAATGAGGTTTTTCGGTGGCTTCGATTGGCTTCGATTGGCTTCGTTTCGACGTGCGGGCATAAGGGCTAGATCAATGGCGGATTAAATGGCATTAAATGACATTTAGTGAGATTAGACGGCGAAGCCGAGGTGCGGGCGAAGGTTGCGCGAATCCGGATTTGCCAGACTGCGATACATGCGCGCCTATTAATACCGGATTTGGCAGCTCGATTCGGCGGTGCGGCCGATTGCTAAACCCCGTTTACGATAGCGACAACGGCCATCGAACAAGCAAAAGGTCGGCGCTCCGGCGCGAGGTCGGCGCTGCGACGATGCTCATTTGAACATGCCGATCGAGACGACCGAGACTCTGCGGCTTTCCAATTCCTTCAGTGATTGGGCCATCTGCGTTTGGACGTTGAGTTGCTTCTCGCCGACCTCGTCGCGAATGTTCGAGTTGGCAAACTGCGCCCGAAAAGCGTCGGCGCTGTCGCTGCGGATGAACTCCGCCAGGCGAACGTCGCGCGGCTGCTCGTCCATCTTCGGTCCGAAGAGCTCGCCCTCCGCTTTGCCCTTCAGCGGCTTTCGCTGCTTGAATGCATCGCGGAAGTCCGGGATTACGAATCCCTCGGCGGAAGCGCCTGCGAATGCGTTCTCGAACGCCGCCATATGCTTGTTTAATGAGCCAAACAAATCCGCGCCGCTGCTCTCAA
>JAXDMN010000426.1:0-4564 GCA_034666045.1 Phycisphaerales bacterium
TCATCGTGGCTTGGGCATCCTGCCCGAGCGGCGTGTACTCACGCCGGATGAGGCGCAGCCTCATGCATCCCGCCGCGGCCAGCGGAGCCTTTCTCAGCGGTTTCTTTTTATGAAAACCGTCGCGCGGTCTTTCGTCGCCGGGCTTCCGCTCCGTCCTCACCGTGGCTTGGGCATCCTGCCCGAGATGCGTGTACTCACGCATGTGCGGCGCAGCGCACAACGTAACGCCGCGGCCACAGCGGCATCTTTTCTCAGCGGCTTCTTTTTATGAAGACCTTCGCGCGGTGTTACTGCGCCGGGCTTCCGCTCGTTCCTCGCACGCCCGGCGTGGCGGTCGGGGCGTCCTCGCGCGAAGCCGCCGAGCATGCGAACGAAGCCGTGCCGCCGTTCCTTGCCGGGGGGTACAGCCCGTCAGAAGGTTCCCCCCTGCCGCTGCGCGGCAACCTTCGACGCATCGCGCAACAGGCTCCTCCCGTTGGTCGTCGATAGCGCACCTCATGCCGCAACAACCTCGTAGCGCCGCGCGCCCGCGATCCGCGCGCGTCTTCGTTCATCGTTCAGCATTTCCGCCACCGGGGGCATGAAAGGGGAATGAAGAGCGGAGTGGAGGAGGAGAGCCCGAGAGGAGGAGGCGAGGAGAGAAAACCGAAGCGCAGCGGAGTCCTGACGAAGGAAGGATCCGGGCGATGGTTTCTCGCCTCGCCTCCTCCTTTCGGAGAACGTGCTTAATGTTGGACGTTCTGGCGGCCAATGGTATCAGAGCTTAGGCTCTACTCGTCCCCGATATGGCAGACAACCCTTCCATTCTGATGGTTCGCGAATTCCTGGCGGGTCGCAGCGAGCGTGCGCTGGTAATCGTCGGAGCCGCGCAAGTTGACGATGCCCTGCGCGACATGCTTATTGGCTTTTTAGCACCGTCCACGAATGATAGCGACGAACTGTTCGATGGCGATGCGCCCCTCGCAACGTTCTCTGCGCGTATTCGATTGGCATTCCGGCTAAACTTGATTGACCGGTCGTTGGCGCGCGGATGTAATCTAATTCGAAAAATCCGCAATTCTTTCGCCCACAATGCTGAATCCGCCCAACTCGAGACGTCGCCGCACCGAGAGTGGGTTTCGGCACTGTTTGATACCTTCGCTCACCTGGTTAACGATAGTTTGAATGAGGTTCGTGAGGACCCGCAATCAGCTCAGCTTCCCGACCCTGTTCTCCGTTTCATCGTCGTGAGCGCCATGATTGCGCTCATCATTAGAAAGATGGCCGAGTTTACGCCGAAAGTATCGCAAGACCCTTCCAAATTTGCAGCGCTTCTACCGAGTCCCAAAAAGGTTAATAAGGGAAACACGCTGCCGAGGGAGGCGGGTAACGCTACCCCTCCGGCGGGAGGTTGAATAGCGTGCCTTGATCCGGGTTGTTTGCGTGTATCTCCCATTGGAAGTGAAGCTTCCCTTTTTCCGGGCTAGCTTGTCGAACCCACACGTCGAGCGGCAGATCATCGTTGAACGCTTCAGTGTAGACATTGTGGGGCTTCTGAACCGAAGGATCGACAATGTGCGAATAATGCGCGCCGCTGCTTGGATCATCATTCTCAAAGTTAAAGAGCGCTTTGCCGGTCCTCCGGTTGATCCTTTCAAACTTGACTCGTCCTTGTCGCCAATCGCGAGTCGGCGGGGGCAGCGTAAGTGATGCGACGATGACGGCTCGCTCGGCGGGGCCTATTTCGAGCAACGGTCGTTTCCCTGCTTCAGCAACGGTGATGCGATGACAAGACTGAACTAACGGCTGCGTTGCACGCTGAAGTGCCTGATCGATTATCTCGGCAAGCGCACGCGCTTTGTCTACCTTTTGGTGAGGCGCTGCGTATTCCTCCTCCGAATTCTGTTCGTCTGTGGTCGGCGCGTCGAATAGTGGCGTGTCCACTTCCGACGTTTGTGCAGTGTCTAAGAGGACTTCTGCATCTACCGCCATACTTGCCAGCGCGGCAGCGATAACTGTGATGTCAGTGGTCTGGCTCTTTACTTGAACAAATCCACCGATAACCCGCTTGTACCACGCAGTCAGCTTGCTGAAGGTCCAGAGTGTGGCTGCATCGGCCCGATTGCCAAGAATTCCGCCCGCTATCGCGCCGAACATGAAGACCAGAACCGTTTCATACGATCCCGGCTTCTCTGCAACTACTTCAATGCGTAACAAGTCGGTGCCGCGTACCTTGCGCAACTCTGGATACGAGTGCAGATACAATTCGCCCAAGACCTGCATGAGCTCACGCCAGCCGGCCAACGAGGCTGCATACTCACTGAGGAGTAGCGCGCCCGAGTCTGCCAACAGGCCGGAAAACAATGCTGAGCCTACCGTCTTCATCGGGCAGCTTCGCTTGTCGCTCTTCGGTCATTTAGGTGCTCCTAGGCACTACCGTGTTTGCAACAATTGTAACAGTTCGTCGCGCCGACTGCTCCTCGCGGCCGACGAAGGAACATTCGAGGCCAGCATTGTTGTAGGTCAGCGGGCGGGCATTCATGTCGATTCGTGTTCCCGCCTTTTGAGTCTCCGGGGACAACGCGCCGACCGCCCCGGCGTGCGGGCGAGCGCAGCGAGCGGAAGCACGCCGCAGTAACACCGCGCGATGACTTCATCTCATTGCTTCAATCGTCTTCGGGCATGGGATGCTCCGCGCGGGGCATCATGCGCGACGCGCGAGGCATGCTGCGCTCTGCGCGCGGCAGCGCGCGTCGTGCGCGGGGCATGCTGCGCTCCGCGCGGGGCAGCGCGCGTCGCGCGCGGGGCAGCGCGCGTCGTGCGCGGGGCAGCGCGCGTCGCGCGCGGGGCAGCGCGCATCGCGCGCGATGGGGGTTATATGGACGTGCGGACGGGGTTTTTGGGGCGGTTTCGAGGGTTTCAGTGCTGGGAAAGGGGTTCGGGGGAAAAGGCGTTCCGCCGCGCGTCCGGGGCGGGCCGGGCGTTCAAATTTCAAGTTCCAAGTTCCAAATAAAACTCAAACGGACAAATCTCAAATCGCAAGGGGGACGCGGGGGCGCGGGGGGCGGGGCCGAGTGGCCGCGTAGGCCGCCCGCGCGTTTGAAACTTGAATCTTGAGATTTGAAATTTGTTTGGAGCTTGGAGCTTGGAGCTTGGAGTTTGGAGTTTGGAGCTGGGAGCTTGGAGTTTGAAGCTGGGAGCTGGGAACCGGGAGCTTGAGATTTCCAGTTTCAGTTTCGCCGCGATCCCGAATTTTTGCCGCGGACTAAAGTTTCTTGCGGGCGAACGCCGATCTCTTCAAAGGAAAAACTGACCCGACCCCCCGACCCGGACTCAAAAGGGAGCTGACCGATGCCCATCGTCCCGCATAAACCCGCCGAAAAAATCACCTGGTTCGAGGCCCACGAGGATCCCTTCACGACCAACGCCGTCGCCATCGGCACGACAGCGGCCGCCGTTTCGGCGCTGGTCGCGCTGACGACCGCGGCGCGGGCCAAGCAGGTGGCGCAGGCGGCGGCGCAGGAGGCGGCAAGGACCGCGACCAACGAGTACAAAGACGCGGTCGCGGCGATGGCGCAGGCCGGGTCAGATATTCTCAAAGCGGTGAAAGCCAAGGCGGCCGCCGTCGGCGGAAATTCGGTCTTCAACCTGGCGCAAATTCCGCCCCCGGCGACGCCGTCGCCGGTTGGCCCGCCCGGCACGCCCACCGCGTTCAAGGTCATGCTCAACCCGGACGGCTCGCTGGAGCTGACCTGGAAGTGCAGCAACCCGACCGGCGCGGGCGGGACGATCTACCAGGTGTCGCGGAAGGTCGGGACCGGGGCGGGTGGAAATTTTGAGATCATCGGCGGCAGCGGCCAGAGAAAATTCGTCGATGCCACCGTGCCGGCGGCGGTCGCATCGGTCACCTACCGCATCCGGGCGAACCGCTCGACGGTGATGGGCACGGCCAACGATTTCACCGTCAACTTCGGCGTCGGCGGCGGGGGGGAGATGATCGCGTCGGTTGCGTCAGCATCCCCGCGCATGGCGGCGTGATCAAAAGAACGTCACACCGCAGAGGCGCAGAGGACGCAGAGAAAGGCATTCCGCAAAAAGATTTCTCTGCGCTCTCTGCGCCTCTGCGGTGAATGATCCAGCTCTGCTCGACCGCTCGGGCAAGATGCCCAAGCCACGTAAAACCAACAGGCCGCGCTTCGTGCGCTTCGTGACTTCGTGGTGAATTCCTCCTCCTTTCTTCCCGCCCGCGCGCCGCGAAGACGGACCCGCCGCGCCGCTGCAGCCGCGCCGCCGCCCGCGCTGGTGACGATCGTCTCCGTCACCCTGATCGATTTTCATCAGGTGCGGTTCGTTTTCTCCGAGCCGGTTTCCTGTGATGGCTCCGGGAACGAGCAGATTGTGATTACCAATGAGCTCGGGCCGGAGACGTCGGTGGAGAGCGTGCAGGCGGACGAAAATACGATTTTATTCTGGTTCGAGAGCGGGTTCATCGTCGTCGGCGATGCGTGGGAGCTGATCGCCGTGCCGAGCGGGCTGGATTTTCACGGGCGGACCTGCGCGGTGCCGCAGGGCGGGGTGGTGGGGG
>JAXDMN010000427.1:0-12076 GCA_034666045.1 Phycisphaerales bacterium
GGCCGGATGAACCGTTTCAACAGCGACGACGGGCGCATCGTGCCGAAGAAGCGTTTTTCCACCTCCGCCGGCGTCATTTCCTCCTCCACCGCCAGCGCCGCGAGGAACTGCTCGACGCCCTCCGATCGCGTCGGGCCGACCAGGACGGAGTTGACGGTGACGCCGGTGCCCGCCGTCGTCTCGGCGATGCCGCGCGCGACCGCCACCTGCGCCGTCTTCGTCATGCCGTAGTGGATCATCTCCGCCGGAATCTGCACCGCCGATTCGCTCGAGATAAAAATGATTCGGCCCCAGTCGCGCGCGAGAATCTTCGGCAGGTAATGCCGGCTGAGCCGCACGCCGCTCATCACGTTCGTCTCGAACATGCGCAGCCAGTCTTCGTCGGTGATGTCGACGAACGCCTTGGGCTCGAAGACGCCCATGTTGTTCACGAGGATGTCGATGTCGGGCAACTGTCGCAGCAGTTCGCGTGTCCCCGCGGCGGACGAGAGATCGGCGGCGACGCCGGTGACGTTCGCATTTTTTGTGTCGCGTTTCACCGCAGCGAGGGCAGCGTCGACGCGCTGCTGCGTCCGCCCATTCACCACGACGGCCGCCCCTTCCGCGGCGAGGTGAATCGCGATCGCCAATCCGATGCCGGCGGTCGAACCGGTGACGAGCGCGCGTTTTCCCTGAAGTTGGAGATCCATGAATCGATGCTATGCCGACACGAGCTCACCCTCCACCGGCTTCGGCGCGGGAAAATGGCAATGCCGCCCGTGCTTCGTCATCGCGCGGAAGAGCGCGCGTTGCTGCGGATTGTGCAGGAGGTATTCCGGGTGCCATTGCACGCCGACCACCAGCGGCAGCGATTCGTGCTCGATCGCCTGCACGATGCCGTTGCGATCGCGCGCCGAGACGCGCATGCCGCGCCCGAGGCGGTCGATCGCCTGGCGGTGCAGCGCATTCACGCGCACCGGCCGGCGGCCGAGCACGTTCGACAGGCAAGAATCTTTCTCCACCGTGATCCGCTTGCGCGGCAGGATCGTGCGGATCTCCGGGTCTTCGGTGTACAGCCCGGCCAGGCCCTGGTGCAGCGTGCCGCCGAAGTAGACGTTGATGAGCTGCTCGCCGCGGCAGATGCCGAGGATCGGCAGGCGTCGCCGCACCGCCTGGTCGATCAGTTTCATCTCCAGCTCGTCGCGCGCCGCGTTCTGTCCGGTCGTGACCGGCGCGGCGGCGAGTTTTCGCAGGAGCCAGATGAGCGGGAAAAGAATCAATCCGACGAGCCAGCGCGACGCCGGCTCGTCCGGCTTTTTCTTTTCGGTGACGTGCAACAGCTCCTGCCCGTACAGCTTCGGATCGACATCCGCGCCGCCGCCGATGATCAGGCCGTTCAATCCATCGATCGCGCGCGGCCTTCG
Organism: Phycisphaerales bacterium; assembly: GCA_034666045.1. Taxonomy (GTDB): domain Bacteria; phylum Planctomycetota; class Phycisphaerae; order Tepidisphaerales; family Tepidisphaeraceae; genus JAICTV01. Next base: position 1,404 of record JAXDMN010000427.1, read on the forward strand.
CGGCGTGATGCGGACGGCGTGCCCTCCGGCGAGCCAGACGGCGAATCGCGTGAACCACCACGCCGCGCCGCCGCCGCGATCCGGACCGGTTACCGCGATGATGGGCCGTTTGCCGCTCGTCATGCCTCGATGTATCCCTCGAGCAGCGCCGGCCACTTGTCGACGAACGGCTTGAACGATTTGCGGTCCGCGTCGAGATACTCGCGCGACATCTCCGCCAGCAGCCGCGGATCATTCGCCAGCCGCTCGACCGCCACCCAGGTGTTCCACTCGTGCGCCACACGCCAATCCGCCTCGTCGAGCATGCAGTTGGGCAACCGATAATGGAACGCCGGCCGCGGCTTGACCAGGTGCGGATCTTCGACGCGGCTCATCACCCGCGCGTCGTCGAGATGCGCCAGCACCGGCAGCATGTCGAGCGGGCGATTGCGCGTCGGATTGTGCTCGAGATAATCGTCGATCAGCCGCTGGCGCGACGCCGGATAATCCGCCTGAAGGATCAGTCGCGCGTATTCATCCGGGAACGCGTTGATGTACGGGCTCACCCGCCGCGTCAGGTCCACTTCCGCCCGCTCCTTCATCCACGGATAGAGCAGCAGAAACGCGCGGAGAAAATCGCGGATCACCCCGGCGTCGTCGGTCGGCAGTTCCGGGTTGATGTGAAACCCGAAGGCGTACAGGATCGACGCCCGCGTTCCCTTCGCCCGCGCTGCCTGCAACCGCTCGCGCAGATCGTCCAGGCGATCCAGTTGATCGATCGGAATCGGCGGCGTGCCGATCTCGATCGGGACCAGCGTCGAGAACGTGTCGAGCAGCGCTTTCTCGAGCCACTCCGTGTCGGTTTTATCCGGGTCGATGCCGATCGCGCGCAGCGGTTTCTCGTACTTCTTGTCCTTCAGCAGCGACGCGTCGATCTCCACCGAAAAATCGCCGAGCTCCGTGCGCACGATGTGCTCGAACGTGCTGCGCACGAGGTGCTCGCCGCCGAAGACGTCGCTGACGATGCGCGCGGAAGTCTTGATGTCCGGCCCGGCGAATTCGAACTCGAAGCCCGCGCGGCGCACGCGGCCGTCTGTCGTGTGCATCACGGGCGGGAGGCAGAATTGGCTGGACCGTCCGCTGGTCGTCATAAAAGGGCTCCTCCGCCCCATTTACCGAAAGTGCGGCGGGCGATGCAGCGCCGGAAAAGGGCGGAATTCGCTGATTGCCGGAACCGCGCGCCGGCCGCTATGGTGACCGACTGCGGGCTATTTGTACGCGCGCCAGCCGCGCGCTGCTTTTTCTGTGCGGGCATCTGTTGTGACAAGCAACGCGAACCCGTCGCCAATTCCTCGCGACCCGCTCGCTGCCTTACTCGATGGCAGCGCCGATGGATTCTGCGCGCTCGATCACGTCGCCCGCTACCTCTACGTGAACGCCGAGGCGGTGCGCATCCTCGGCCGCCCGCGCGACGAGCTGCTGCACCAGGCGGCGTTGAGCACTTTCCCGGACGATGACGACAACGACGTCGCCCACAGCGCCGTGCGCCGCGCCTTCGAGCAGCGCGTGCCGGTCGAATTCCGCCTCGATTGCGCGCGGCTGAGCGAGTCGTTCGAATGTCGCGCCGTCCCGTCGCCCGACGGCGTCTCGCTGCACTTCCGCCGCGTCCCCGGCAGCTACCGAGAGCGGCACGATGACATGCGCACCAGCGCCGAGCTGCTGACCGCGATCGGCGAAGCCGCCCCCGATTTTGTCTGGGTCACCAACGCCGTCGGCGACGTGCTCTACGTCAACCGCCGCTGGATCGAATACACCGGCCTCACCGCCGAACAGACCGACCGCCGCGGCTACGTGAAGACGATCCACCCGGTCGACCTGCCGCGCTTTCTCAATGACGTCGAGTACGCCCAGCGCGCCGGCAGCGCCATCGAAGGCGAGTTCCGCTACCGCCGCCACGACGGCGAATATCGCTGGTTCTGGGTCCGCTCGACGCCGCTCAAGGACGTCGACGGCAACCTGCATCGCCGCGTCGGCGTCGCCGTCGACATTGACGATCGCCGCGCCGCCGAGCAGGCGCGCAAGGACGCCGAGCAAGCCCTGCGCGACAGCGAAGCCAAGTACCGCACGCTGACCGACGCCGTCGGCTCGCTCATGTGGATGAGCGACGCGGAAGGGCGGCTGCGCTTCTACAACCGCCGCTGGGACGAATTTCTCGCCGGCGACGCGTCAGCGATTCTCGAACTCGGCTGGAAAGACCTCGTCCATCCGGACGATCTCCCCACCGTCATCCGCGAGCGCACCGCCGCACTCGCCGAGGGGCGCGAGTATGCGATGGAACATCGCCTCCGCCGTCACGACGGACAATATCGCTGGCACCTCACGCGCATCGTCCCTCACAAGGACGCCGACGGAAAAATCGTCAACTGGTTCGGCACCGCCGCCGATATTCACGATCTGAAGATGGCCGAAGAGGCCGTGCTTCACGCGAAGGCGGACGCCGAGCACGCCAACAAGGCGAAGGATCAGTTCCTCGCCGTCCTCTCACACGAGCTGCGCACGCCGCTCACGCCCGTCGTGATGACCGTCGCCGCCATGGAGATGGAGCGCACGCTCTCGCCGCAGATGCGCGAGGACCTCGCGATGATCCGGCGCAACATCGAGCTCGAAACGAAGCTGATCGACGACCTGCTCGACGTGACGCGCATCGCCAACGGCAAGCTCCGCCTCCAGCCGCGCGCCGCCGACGTTCATGCGCTGCTGAAGAACGTCCTCGAGATGCTCCGCGCGGATGTGAACGACAAGGAGATCAGAACCAGGGGCGACTTCGCCGCCGCCGATCCGCGCATCTTCGGCGATCCGGCCCGCTTGCAGCAGGTCTTCTGGAACCTGATCAAGAACGCGATCAAGTTCACGCCGAAGCACGGCACCGTCACCATTCGCTCCTGGAACGAGGGCGAGCGCCTCGTCTGCGTCGAAGTGCTCGACACCGGCGCCGGCATCGAGCCCTCCGTCCTGCCGCGCATCTTCAACGCCTTCGACCAGGGCGAGCAAACCATCACGCGCCAGTTCGGCGGACTCGGTCTCGGGCTGGCGATTTCGAAAGCGCTGACCGAATTGCACGGCGGAACCATCCGCGTCGACAGCGAAGGCAAGGGCAAGGGCGCCCGCTTCACCGTCGAGCTGCCGATCCGCGCACCGGTCGAGCGCATGGTCGACCAGATCCAGCCGATGGGTCCGTCCGCCGGCGCGGGGCCGCGACCGCGCATCCTCCTCGTCGAAGATCATCTCGACACGCAGCGCACGCTCTGCCGGCTGCTCGAAGAGCGCGGCTTCGAGATGCTCGTCGCCGGCAGCGTCGCCGCCGCACTCGCGACCCTCGCCGCCGCCCCGGTGGACCTCATCCTCAGCGACATCGGCCTGCCCGATGCGACCGGCTACGAGCTGATGCGTAAGGTGCGCGCCAGCTACGAAATCCCCGGGATCGCCGTCAGCGGGTTCGGCATGGACGGCGACCTCAAGTCCAGCCAGGACGCCGGTTTCGCCGCCCACCTGACCAAGCCGGTCGACATGCAGCACCTCGACAGCACGATCCGATCGCTTCTCCGCGTTCCTGCAACGCAATCACCCGCCGCAAGCGCCCCCGCGGTCCGCTGAAGAAGGTCGAGTTGCGTCCTCCCTCGCCCCGGTACGCCGGGGAGAGGGCAGGGGAGAGGGGTGAGCCGCGCTCCACGACGATGATCGCTCGATTCGCCGATCGGCGCCGCATCCGAATCGAACGGTGTGCGGCTCCACGCGCACCTGACCCCTCTCCCCAACCCTCTCCCCGGCGTACCGGGAAGAGGGAGAAGACTGCGCAAACGCCCCAAGGAATCCGCCTGCCCGCTTGCAGTAAAGTGGAGCATCCCCTCCCGCCGACATATCATTCGGCAGCTACCTCACAGGAGACCCACGATGACCCAAGCTCCCAATCCCTTCGGCGGCACATTCGGCGGCGCCGGCCGCGACCAGCCGCTCGAATACGAATCGCGCGCCGACACCATGACCGTCTCGCGCTTCTTCAACACCGTCTACGCCTGGATGTGCGTCGGATTGGCCCTGACCGCGGTGGTCGGCTGGTACGTCGCCTCCAGCGGGATGTACCAGACCATCTACGCCAGCAAGGGCGGCTACGTCGTGATCGCGCTGGTCGCGTTCGCCATCGCGTGGTACGCCCAATCGCAGGCGGGGCGGCTCAGCGTCGGCGTCGCGACCGGGTTGTTCCTGCTCTACTCGGCGATCATCGGCGCGCTGCTCTCCGGCATCTTCATCGTCTACCCCGCGCGCACGCTGGTGTCGGCCCTGGTGCTGACCGGCGGAACGTTCGGGGCGATGAGCGTGTACGGATTCGTCACCAAGCGCGATCTCAGCCGTATTGGCTCGATCGCGGTGATGCTTGCCTTCGGGTTCATCATCGCGTCGTTCGTGAACCTCTGGCTCGCCAGCAGCGCGCTCGATTGGGTGATCACCTACGCGATCCTCGTCCTGTTCATCATCATCACCGCGTGGGAAACGCAGCGGCTGCGCATGATCGCAACCGAGCTCGCCCATTCCCCGGAGATGGCCTCGCGCTACGCGATCATGGGATCGCTCGTGCTCTACATCTCGTTCATCAACCTGTTCCTGTCGATCCTGCGGATCCTCGGCGATCGCCGGTGATGCGCGGATTACTAAAAAGTTAATCTTCGCGGAAAGCAGTCCATGAACCCCAGCGACCAATCGCCGGGGTTCATTTGTTTGCGGCACGCCCGCTCGCTAGATTGGCCGAATCGTGAAACGTGGGAAACCATCCATTGCGAGGACCAAGGCCGGCGGGGAAGACAGCGAAGCCCGCGCGGTGCTCGATTCGGTCCGCCTGATCGTCCAGACGCTGCGCATCAGCTCGCGCGCCGCCGAGCGCGACGTCGGCGTCAGCGCGGCGCAACTCTTCGTCCTGACCAAGCTCGCCGCGGCGAATGAACCGCTCAGCGTCGGCGAGCTCGCCCAGCGGACACTCACGCATCAGAGCTCGGTCTCCGTCGTCGTCCAAAAGCTTGAGCGGCAAGGCCTCGTCGTGCGCACGCGCGCCCCGGACGATGCCCGGCGCGTGGAGCTTTCCCTCACGCCCGCCGCCCGCACGATCCTGCGCAAAGCGCCGCAGGCGGCGCAGGACAAGATCCTCGACGCCGTCGCCGCCATGCCCGCCGCCCGCCGCAGGCAACTCGCCGACCTTCTCGGCGACCTCGCCCACCGCATCGGCGGCCAGCGCCGGCCCGCCATGCTCTTCGAAGACGAAAACCACGCCGCGCGCAAATCGAAACGCCAGTCCTGATCAGGGAATTAGCGCTGTCATCCTGATAATGAGGATGACAATTCGTTCGGCAGTCGCTGCATGCGCAGGCGCGCCGTGCTAACGTGCGGTCAATTCATCCACCAGCGACGGCGCGTCGTAAACCTTCCGCAACGCCTCGATGATCGCCCGCGCGTCGACCGCGATCGCGCGGCCCTGCCGGTCGTCGTAGGCGTAGCTCGAGCCGAGGCCCTGCAGGTTGCTGTCGAAGATCAAGCCGACCAGTTCGCCGGCGCGGTTCACGATCGGGCTGCCGGAATTGCCGCCGACGATGTCAGCGGTCAGGACGAAATTGAGCGGCGTGTCGAGCTGGAGTTTTTTCTCCGCCTTCACCCATCGCGGCGGAAGGTAGAAGGGCGGTTCTTCGCGCTGCGGGCCGCGGCGGTCGCGCCAGTGCTGATACAGGCCGCGGTAGTTCGTGAACGCCGGCACGTCGCGACCCTCGTCGTCGCGATAACCCTTCGCGGCGCCGAACGCGATGCGCAGCGTGCCGGTCGCGTCCGGATACGCCGCCTCGCCCTTCATCGCGAACTGCGCGGCGGCGACTTTGGCGTAGTTCTCGCGCTCGACGGATTGCACTTCGTCCTCGAAGCGTTTGCGGATCGCGCGCAGGTCCGGATCCATCATCGCCAGCAGGCGGATCATCGGATCATCACTCGCCGCCACCGCCGCGACGCCGCCGTCAACCAGCTTCCGGCGGAACGCGACGTCCTTCAGATGCGTGCCGCGCACCAGTTCTTCCGCGCGCTCGCGCGGCGATCGGCCGGCGAGCATCTGCTTCACCAGCGGATCATCCGCCCCCAGCCGCTCCGCCGGATACGACAGGTACGACGCGATGCGATCGACCTCCATCCGGTCTTCGATCGGCAGCGGCGAATAAAGTTCAAGCAGCAGGCTGTCCATCTGCGCGTCGCCGTACTCAGGCAGGCGATCGGCATTCGGTTTCTCGCGCTCGGCGGTTAGTTGCACGATCTGGAATGCCAGCCCGCCGTAATCCGACCGCTGCGTCAGCGGCAGAAGCGCATCCCGCCGCGCGTCGAACTGAAGCAGTGCCTTTCGCGAATCCGCGATCTTCGGCCAGGCGTCGCCCCAGCGCGCTTTCGTTTGCGAATCGCGCTCCACGAACGCGCGCAGCGATTTGTCCGTCTCCGCCTTGCGCGCCAGGAACGGCGGATCAAGCAGCGCCGCCAACGCGCCGGTGCTCCGCTTGCGGCTGTTCTGCACGCCGAACATGTCCGAGCGCGCGATGCGCTCGTTGTCCGGCCCGCGATCGCTGAAGCTGTGCAGTTGCACCTCGCGCCGCCAGAGCGACGACAGCTTCGTCGGCAGCTCCACGTCGCGATCGAACAGCACGTGATCGTAAGTGAACAGCCGATTCGTTCGCCCGGGATGGCCGAAGACGAAGAGCAGCTCATTCTCGGCCGCGCCCTTCGCCGACCATTTCAAAAAATGTTCGGGATGCACGACCTCGCCGGTCTTGTCGTCGTAGACGCGGAAGAAGCAGAAGTCGTGGTCGAAGCGCGGATACTCGAAGTTGTCGGTGTCGCCGCCGAAGAAGCCGATCGACTCTTCCGGCGCGAAGACCAGCCGCACGTCGGTGAATCGCCGCGAGCGATACAGGTGGTAGCGCGCGCCGCCGTACAATGGCACGATTTTGCAATTCAGTCCCGATTTTTCCTCCGCCTCCTTCTCCAGCGTGAGCATGCGCTTGCGGCGTGCCTGAAACTGATCGGCGGGCGGGAGGCCGGCGGTATCGGCCGTGACGTCGGCGGTCACGTCCTGCGTCGACCACAGGACGTTCAATTCCGTCTCCGGACAGCGCAGTTCCTGGGCGCGCGTCGGCGCGTAAAAACCGGTTCGCCGAAGGTCGCGCTGCGGCGTGCTGAGCTTCGAAATCACCCACGACCCCACGTGATGATTCGTCAGCACGAGACCATCGCGCGAAACGAACGACGCCGACGCGCCGTCGAAATTCACGGCGCTCTTCTGCGCATGCTCCAGCCACTGCGCCGTCGGCGCGAAGTTGTATCGCTGCTTGAGCAACTCGATCGGCGGATGGTCCGGCAACCACATCCCTTCATCCGCGCGCGCGACGCCGACGCAGAACATCACCACGATCCCAACGCACGTCGAAGCATAGCTACGCATGCAAAAACCTCTATTTTCGCCGCATATACGGCGGAATGACCGGCGGATCATCGGATGAATCATCCGGGTCGACGCCCACGCGCCGAACCCGCGGCCCGATGCGGCAGAGAATTTCATACGGGATCGTCTCCGCCAGCCGTGCCAGCTCATACGCGCTGGCGGGCGAGAGCGGATCGTCGTCGATGACCGTCACTTCATCGCCCAGCGTCGCCTGCGGGATTTCCGTCAGGTCGATCGTGATCATGTCCATGCTCACTCGACCTATGACCGCCGCACGCTTGCCGTGGACAATCATCGAAGATTTATTCGAGAGGATGCGCGCGTAGCCGTCGGCGTAACCGATCGGGATCAGGCCGATGCGACTGTCGCGCGGAGCGAGCCAGGTGTGGCTGTAGCCGACGCCCTGGCCCTTCGGAATGCTTCGCACGCCGACGAGCGGCGCGACGAATCGTGCGACAGGCCGCAGTTTTCTGTCCATCGAAGGCATGCCGGTCGGATCGATTCCGTACAGCGAAATGCCGGGGCGAATCATGTCGAAATGCGACTGCGGCAGGAAGAACGTCGCCGCGGAATTCGCCGCGTGCAGCATCACTTTGCCCGCGAGCGGCTCGGTCAGCCGGCGGAAATGCGCGAGCTGCTCTTCGCCAATAAAATCGCCCGGCATGTCCGCGGCGGCGAGATGCGTGCAGACGCCGGCCATTTTCAAGGTCGGCCATTGCGTCACCTGGTTGAGCAAATCCGCCGCGCGGTCGACGTCGACGCCGCTGCGCGCCATGCCGGTATCGATCATCACGTGGACGTTGGCGCGCTTGTTCATCATGCCGGCGATGCGCGCGACGTCGTCCGCGGCCGACTTGCTGCACAGCATCAGGTGCCAGTCGTTGCGGATGGCATGCTCGATGCGCGGCCGCTGCGACGCGACGAAGGCGTTCTCGACCGGCTGAAAAATCAGCAGCGGCACCTTCGCCGGCATCTCCGGCAGCGCCGCCGCCTCGTCGATCGTTGCCACGCCGACCGCATCGACGATCGGCGCTTCTTCGCCGCTGGGCCCGGAGAAATTGATCAGCGCATCGGCGACGATCCACGCGTCATGCCCGTACGCGTTGGCCTTGATCATCGCGCACACCTTCCGCCCCGGCGCCGCCGCGCGAAGGACCGAGACGTTGTGCAGCAGCGCCGCGCGCGAAATCAACATCCGCGGCTCGGCGGGGGAACAAATCAGCGCCATGCACGTGAGTTTAACCTCCTCATTGTTTTTGACACCTGCGCCGCAGCCATTGAGAATGGAAAGCCTCCCGATGACAGACCCGTCGCCCACTTCAGCCCCCGCTTCAAAGCTGGACTATTCCTACATGACGAATCGCGGTCGGCCGGGCATCCTCACGGCGATCAGCGTGATCAGCATCGTCGTTGCGTGCCTGAGCGGGTTAGGAAGCTTGTGGAGTGCGGTAGGGTCGGTCGGCTATTACATCGCGTTGCGGTTGCCGCCCGCCGCATTCCCGACACCGCCGCCGGCGCCGCCACCGGCTACCACGGCTCCAACGTCGCTCGGCAGCGCGCCGACAACAACATCGATCGTGAGCTCGTCGTCTTACACCGTCACCTTCTTCCCCGGCCCCGGCGGAACCGTCACCACCGCGACGACGATGCCCGCGGGCGGCCCCGGCATGACCGGCAATCCCTTCAGCAACGTCAGTCCCGTCGCCGTGCTCCTGTCGATATTCGCTGCGCTGCTCAGTCTCGCAATCGCGATTTTCCTTCTGGTCGCGGGCATCCAGGTGCTGCGCGATTCGCCGAGCGGCGCGAAGCTGCACTGGCGGTACGTGCTGTTGAAGATCCCGCTGGTGATCTTCGCAACGGGCGTCGGGTTGTGGTTGTCGTCGAGCACGATGAACAGCATGATGGCGTCCATGCCCGGCGGCACCGCGGGCTCGAACGCCTCCCTCAGGTGGGTATTCATGCTCGTAGGCGCGATCATCCCCGCGTGCTTCGCGCTGGCGTACCCGGTCGCGCTGATCTTCGTCCTCAAGAGCAAATCGGTGCGGGAGTACTACAACACGGTTCGCCAATAACACGTGGCGCCGCTTTCTTTTTGACACCCGCGCGCCCACCCCTGAAAATCAATCTCTCAATGACGTATCAGCCGCCCACCGCTCCGATTCCCGTCGCGCCACTGCAGTGGCCGGCCGCGCCACCGGCGCCGCCGCGCCGCAGCAGGCCGGGCATCATCACCGCCATCGGCATCATCAGCATCATCGTCGCCTGCATGAGCGGCATGGCGAATCTCATCATCACGTTCATGTCCTTCGGCTCGCTCGTCGCTTCGCGCTCGCCGGGGATGATCCGGCCGCCCATGAGTGCGGGGCAGACGATGAATGCCCAGGCCGCGCCAAACGGCGCGACCGCGGTCGTCGGTGGAATCGAGATCGATCCATCGCAATCCGAAGACGGCATCGACGAGGCGCAGCGCCCGATGGTGATGTCTGGCATGACGCGCGCTCGGGCGCTCGACGAAGGACGCAAGAAGCAACTCGACTTGCTGCTCATGGTCGCCGGCCGCAGCATGTTCCCGTTTATGTCGCCCGGCACGACCCCGCAGACGATCCGCGCGAACGTCAGCGAGAGCGGGCGGCTGCCGTCGGCGTCGAGCGGCAAGAAGGGGCCGGATTATTTCATCATCGGGACCGGCCGCGCGGAGGTGTACGACACGCATGCGATCTTCCGCCCGGACGGTTCGCCAGCCGTGGTGAGCGTCACCGCGCCGATCGACGCCGCAGCGAACGCGGGCGTCGCGCCACCGCCGTCAAATGATCCAAATGCCGCGCCGCCCGACCCATCCACGCAGCCCGCGCCGCCAATGCCGATCCCGCCGCCGCCGACGTTCACGCCGATGCCGAATCCGCTGGCGAGCATCAATTCAACGGCCGCGACGCTGTCGATCGTCGCCGGGATCCTCGGCCTGTTGCTGGCGATCTACTTGCTCGTGATCGGGATCATGACGCTGCGCGATGCGCGCAGCGGCGGGCGGCTGCACTGGTGGTATGTCGGCTTGAAAATCCCGCAGGTGGCGCGGGCGATCACGGCCTACAGTTGGCTGATCTGGAGCTTCCTGAACGGCATGGCCGCCACCGCGAACGCCGCCGCCGCCAACAGCGGCGCTGTCTCCCCGCCCCCCGTCCCA
>JAXDMN010000428.1:0-3160 GCA_034666045.1 Phycisphaerales bacterium
CGAAGCGGCTGATCGAGAGCATCGGCGCGTCCGGCGTCGAGCGCACGATCGTCACGTGGTTCATCTCCGGCGCGCCGCGCACGACCAGGCGGACGATCAGCACCGTCAGCGCCGTCGCCACCAGCGCGCTGAACGCGAACATGAACCAGCTCAGGTGCGGCCGGGACTTCGTCAGCAGGTAGAGGTAAACGCCCGGCCCGGCGACGATCCAGTAGGCGATGAAGAAGACCACCGCGATGGTCACCAGCAACTGGCTCTTGCTCTTGAGCTCCATCCCCTTGAGCAGCGAATATCCGATGTCGACGGTGGCGCCCGACTGGTACGGTCGCTTCTGCTCGTCGGTCGTGCGCGTGTCGATGATCATCGTGTCGTGCTTGAAGTCGAGCACGCGGTCCCACACGAACGGCCAGCCGGTCTTGGCCCGCGCGGTGATCGCCGGATCGGACAGGTCATGCGCCACCCACGTGACGCAGCCGGCGCCGTATCCGATCCGCGCCAGGTAGGGCGACGCGTCCGAGGCGTCCGCCTTCCACGTCAGCAGCTCCTCGGCGACCGCGCCTTTCTTCAACGCGGCGCGGGCGAACATGAAGGGCGGCTTGGGCAGGTCCCAGTCGTCGATGAGCGGCCCGCGCGTTTCGTCGAACTCGTCGCGCTGGCGGACGGCGCGTTTCGCGGTGGCGATGCGGCGGAGCGGCTGAAGGTTGTCGCGCGGCGCGATCTCCTTCACCTCCACCGGCAGGATGTCCGCGAAATTCACGGTCGCATCGCGCTGCGCCGGCTGGCAGATCACCATGTGCCCGCCGCTGCGCACGTACTCGCGGAGCGCGCGATAGCGTTTCTCTTCCGCCGCCTTGGCCGCGTCGGGCGCCGGCGCGTTCAGCCAGACGATGCCGTCGATCATCTCATACCCGCGCGCGTCTTCCGGCAGATCGGTGACGCGCATCGGCACGAACACCACGTCCTCGATGGTGCCGATCGCCTGCTGGTAGTCGCGCCAGACCGGCTGCGCGCCGCCGGCGGCGATCGCGAGGATCAGCTTCACCCCGCGCGGTGTGCTGAGCGGACCGACCTGCGCCTTCTCGATGTTCTGGATCGTCGACGTCACCGGCAACTGCACGAGCTGCCGCCCGTTCTCGTCGCAGAGGAAGACCTTGAGCGTCTGCTGGATCGCGCGCAGCCCGTCGCCGACGTCCGGCAGTCCGCCGTCGGTCGGCTGCGGGATGAAGTAGAGCCAGAAGCGCTGCTCCGACCCGATGCCGCCGTCGTCCGAGCCGGTGAGCGACACCACCTGCGTGAAGAGCGGCTGGTCGGCGTCGAGATCGTCCTGCACGACGCGGATCTGGTACGTCCCGCTCTTGTCCGCCTGCACGCGCACGAGCATCGGGATGTGGCAATTCGGCCTGTAGAGCGAGCCGAACCCGATCGCCTCGACCTCGCCTTTGGTTTCAGCGAGGGCGGCAGTAATCGGGCAGAGAAGCGAAACGAGAAAAATCCCCGCCAGGAGACGACGCATCAATGGAGAAATGTACGTCGGTAGAGCGGCCGGGACAAGGGTTTGGCATGAAGGATGAAGGCGGAAGGATGAAGGATGAAGCGCAGAAACGCGGCTCTTTTTCATCCTTCCGCCTTCATCCTTCATCCTTCATCCTTCGCTTCACTTATGCCCCGCAGGCGCATCGTCACCGAGGTATTTCCGCTCCACCGCCGCCGCCAGATCGACGTCATTGATGTTCGCCAGCGTGCACAGCCATGCGATGACGTCGGCGAATTCTTCTTCGAGGTTTTTCTTGTCGTCGTTGCGCGCCAGCGCGCGGGCGAGTTCGCCGATCTCCTCGGAGAAGTGCAGCCACGTTCCAGGCGTGCCGCGGGCGCGGTCGTGCCTCTCGTACTTGTCGGCGATGTGCTTCTGGAAGGCGGCGAGCGTGAGATCGCGGCTGCTCATTTCGTGGTCTCCCTGTCCCAGGCGCTGACGCGGCCGGAGAGTTCTCTCACGATCTCCCGATGCGCTTCCGCGAGATTCTTCGATTCGTTCGGATCGGCGGCGATGTCGAACAGCTCCGGCTGCGAGCCGTCGCGGTCGACGAGCAGTTTCCATCGGCCGTCGCGGATGGCCAGGTCCGGCCACTTGTTCTGCGGGCCGGGGCGATCAGGGGGACGGAGCCACATCACCGGCGCAGTACGATCCGGCTGGCCGCGGCCGAGCAGAGCGTCGCTCATGTCGAGGCCGTCGAATTTCGAATCCGTCGGCGCGGAGACGCCGGCGATGGCGAGAAGCGACGGCGCCATGTCGATCGCGGCGAGGAGCGTCTTGTCGTTCGTCTGGCCCTTTGACGCCATCCGCGTCGGAAACCAGACGATCAGCGGGCTGCGGATGCCGCCTTCGTAAAGCTGGCCCTTCGCGCCGCGCAAGCCGCCGGAGGAACCGAGGCCCGGCTCCTGGCCGTTGTCGCTGCACAGCAGGATGATCGTGTTGTCGCGCAGCTTCTCGGTCGAGCGAATGTGATCGAACGCCCGGCCGAGCTGGCGGTCGAGCTCATTCAGCACGCCGACGTACTGCGCCGCCGGCGAGCCGTCGCCGCGCTGATCGGGCGGGGCCTGGCAGGGCGAGTGCACGTCGTCCGGCCAGAGATTGATGTAGAACGGCTTGTCCTGCTTCACGGCGACGTCCATCTCGGCGATCGCGCGGTCGACAAATTTTTCGCTCACCTTGTGCCGCTCGACCCACTGCACGTCCGCTTCGCCGGCGAACTTCGCGCTCGTCGCGGTCGGGCCGTGGTCGAGCTTCTCGAATTTTCCAAGGATGCGCGGGCCGAGACCTTCAAAATTGGTGATCGAGGTGTCGAAGCCGTACGACGTGATGGCGGGCGCGTCGATGACGTCGCGCTGACCGCCCATGTGCCATTTGCCGACGTGCGCGGTGTGGTAGCCGGCTTGCTGAAGCGTGCGTGCCAGCGTCGGCGCTTTCGGATCGAGCCAATCCGCGATGCCGCGCTGCGCGTCTTCATCCCGCCGCGCGAGGTACGACGTGATCCGCCACCGATTCGGATATTGCCCGGTCGTCAGCGCCACGCGCGACGGCGAACAGATCGGCGAGTTCACGTAGAACTGCGTGAAGCGCACGCCTTCACTCGCGAGCTTGTCGATGTTCGGCGTCTTGGCG
>JAXDMN010000429.1:0-5102 GCA_034666045.1 Phycisphaerales bacterium
GTAATCGTCGCCGCTGATGATGCCGTCGTAATTGAAGTCGCCGTTGTGAAAGCCGTTTGCGCCGGGGATGGTGGAATTGTAGGCGATCGAGCTGTAGTCGTCGCCGCTGACGAGGCGGTCGTGGTTCGCGTCGCCGGGTTGGAAGAAGAAGCCGCTGATGTAGTCGTCGCCGCCCGTACCGTCGCTGTCGCCGTCGAGCTTTTCGTTGCCGGCGTTGGTCACGAGGTCGGCGTTCAGCAGCAGCTCGTAGTTGCCGCGCTCCAGAATTCCCTCGCCCTCGTCCGTGGCGCCGACCTTCCAGGTGTGGGTAGCGCCTGAGCCGCTTTTCGTCAGCTCGGTTAACTTTTCCGGGGTCGTCAGGTTGGTCAGTGTCATCGCGCCGGCCGCGAGCGTCACGGATTGGTTAAACGCAACCTTCAACCCTTGCCCGGGCTGGTTTTCGAATGTTTCGTCTTCGAAAAAGAAGTGGCCGTTGGGAGACTGAATATCGTCCTCCGGCGACGGCTGTGTCGGAAAATTCACGTGCGGCGCTGCCATCAGGCGGCGCGACTCCAACACTTCAGAGACGGCCAGGACGATGCGGCGCGAGCGCGCACCGAGAGCACACGAACGGGAATGGTCCGACATCACGATCTCCAACAATGAGTTTGAAGGAACGAACTCTTACGCAGAAACGCTTTGCCTCCCCGTGAGGCGGGCTTCCCCAATCCCGTGGGGAAGACAGCACCATTACGACAACGGCGGTGCAAGGTTCTTGAAAAAGCTTTGGGCGAAAGGGCGACGTTGGTTCGTTTGTTAACCAACTCCCGCCGCGACGCGCACGGCGCTCCGCCGAGCACATTCCACTCGGCGGGCGAGACGCTGGCGGCGCTCAAAGCGCTGCGGCGATGCGAAATCGACGCTCGGCGGAGGTCGAAACGGGTGTTAAACAGAAAGTTAAACGGTTAGGCGGAACTCGCCTAAGTCCTTATTTTTCGCGCGAGGGCGCAAAAAGGCAGGCCCAACTCCTGGCCGGGCCTGCGGTAAAAATCGTCGCATTAGAGACCGGCCGCCGCACGTTTGCGCGCTCGGATGAGTCGCAAGTCGTCGGCGACGCACGATGCGGCCAATGGGTCGGGCGTGGCGGCAATCACCATCCACGCTTTTCGCGCCGCGCGGCCGGCGGGGCGGAAACTACATCGACTTCGCCTTGGCGCGGACTTCTTCGATGTCGCCGACGTACAAAAACGCTTGCTCGGGAATGCTGTCGACGTCGCCGTTGCAGATGGCGTCGAAGCTTTTCAGCGTGTCGGCGATCTTGGTGTAGACGCCTTTCTTGCCGGTGAACTGTTCGGCGACGAAGAAGGGCTGGCTGAAGAAACGCTCGATCTTTCTCGCGCGCGAGACGATGAGTTTGTCTTCTTCCGACAACTCGTCGACGCCGAGGATGGCGATGATGTCTTGCAAGTCGCGGTAGCGCTGGAGCATGTTCTGCACCTTGCGCGCGACGCGGTAGTGATCTTCGCCGACGATCTGCGGGTCGAGCGCGCGGCTCGCAGATGCGAGCGGATCGACGGCGGGATAAATGCCCTTCGCGGCGATGCTGCGCTCGAGATAAATGAACGCGTCGAGGTGTGCGAACGCATTCGCGGGCGCGGGATCGGTCGGATCATCGGCCGGCACGTAGACCGCCTGCACGGACGTGATCGCGCCTTTCTTCGTCGAGGTGATGCGCTCCTGAAGTTCGCCCATTTCCGTGGCGAGCGTCGGCTGATAACCGACGGCGCTGGGCATGCGGCCAAGCAATGCGGACACTTCGGAGCCGGCCTGCGTGAAACGGAAAATGTTGTCGATGAAGAGCAGCGTGTCGGCGCCGGTTTCGTCGCGGAAATACTCGGCCATCGTCAGGGCGGAGAGCGCGACGCGGAGTCGCGCGCCCGGCGGCTCGTTCATCTGGCCGAAGACCATGACGGTCTGATCGATGACGTGCTTGCCGGTGTTGCCAATCTGGGCTTCCTGCATTTCCAGCCAGAGGTCGGTGCCCTCGCGCGTTCGTTCGCCGACGCCGGCGAAGACGGAGTAGCCGCCGTGCTGCTGCGCGATGCGCGCGATCAGTTCCTGAATGACGACGGTCTTGCCGAGTCCCGCGCCGCCGAACAAGCCGGCCTTGCCGCCGCGAAGGAACGGCGTGAGCAGATCGATCACCTTGATGCCGGTCTCGAACACTTCCGCCTTGGGCGTCAGGTCGGTGAACTCGGGCGGCTCGCGATGGATCGGACGATATCCGCCGCCCGCGACGATCGGGCCGCGGTTGTCGATCGGCTCGCCGAGCAGGTTGAAGACGCGGCCGAGCGTTTCCTTGCCGACGGGGACGGCGACCGGTCCACCGGTGTCGACGACGTCCATCCCGCGGCGCAGGCCGTCGGTCGATCCAAGCGCGACCGCGCGGACGCGGCTGCCGCCCAGGTGCGACGCGATCTCGCCGGTCAGGCGAATGGTCTGCCCGTCGCGCTGCGCGTCGATCTTGACGGCGTTATAGATGGCGGGCAGCGAATCTTCGGGAAACTCTGCGTCGAACGTCGAGCCGATCACCTGCGTGATCTTTCCGGTGGCGGGCATGGATAATTCCTTCTCAGTTGCCTTGCGCGAGGCACGATTGGCGGGCGCAACGATAGCGCCGACTCCAAGGGAGGGGGGATTGTACGAATCCGTCACCAGCGGGCAAGCGGGCTCGATTTACTCGATTCAGCAACCTTGCCCGGCGCGGCGACGGCGGCGGAGGATGGCAGTCGCTGCCAGCAGCGCGGCCGCCAAGCCTGTGGGCTCGGGGACGTTGGAAAACGTCAGGTCGTCGAACGTGGCGGAGAGCCCCTGATTGGCCGTGACCCAATCGGTGTTCTCGAACCGCGCCCGGACGAAAGGCACGCTCGAGCGCAGGCCGACGAACTGGTCGACGGAGGTGTTCTGGTTGGCGACGACGGTCACGGACCCGAGCAGCGTGTTGCTCGCATCGAAGACCGAGAGGGTGAAGTCCCGGAATGAACCGTCGTAGACCCCCTGGTCGTTCCCCATGTAGGCGCCGACCTCGGTGATGGGGGCGGCAAAGTTGGCGTCGATGGCGGAGGAGTAGTTGAACCCCGGCATTCCGACCGCCGCCACCACGTTCGGGGCGGAACTGGTCGCCCGCCCGAGGCCCGCCCAGTCGTAGACCGGCACGTTCCCGCCGGCGGGGAGCGAAAGCGTCAGGCCCTGCGCGCTGTAGAGGTTGTTGGCGACGGTCAGCTCGGGCCAGGCGTCGTAGTTGGCGGCGCTGTTGGGCGTGATGAAGGCGCCTGGACCGGACAGTTGAAGGACCGCGGCGTTGGAAACTCCGGCGAGGACGAATCCGGCGATGACGACGACGACGACGAGATGGCGGAGCGCGACCATGTGGATCTCCCGTGGGGAAAGGGGTGAAGTTCAGCGATGCCCGTAAGCCCGAACGAAACGACGTGAACCGCAGCAGTATAACCCGCGAAACGCGCGCGCGGATGCGCTGATCTCTTCCACGTCGCGGAGAATGATTTTTGGAGCGCTGGTTGCGATCGGGGTGGGACTTCAAACGCGTCGGCCGTCGGGCGATTCGTCTTTCGAAAACAACTCGAACCGCCCGACGGCTGCTGGGTCATAACGAAGACCCGCCTCTTGCGGCTTTTCGACGCTGAACAGGGAGTCTCCCGCCGCAAAAGTCGCCGTGGTCAGTTATTTCGTTTCACTTCACTGGCACGAACGTGCCCCCCAGAACAGGGGAGTTGATGGAAAATTGCGAAGCGGTACAACGGAACGCTCGCGCACCTGAACCCTTTGCGGAGAGCTACCGTCATGCGATTCCTCACGATATCACTGGCGTTGATCACGATCGCCGGCTGCAACCATCAGTCCGGCGATTCTTCCCATCAAAAACTCAAGGCGGGCGCGGGCAGGCCGGCGTTAAGTATCAGGCCGGACAAGACGCTCGGCGACGACAAGCTCAGCGAGTTGAATTTTCCCGTCTCGACAAAAAGTGCCGCCGCACAGCGCGCGTTCAACAACGGCCTGACGCTGATTTTTGCCTTTAACCACGACCAGGCCGTTCGCGCGTTCGAGAGCGCGCTGAAGGCGGACGACAACTGCGCGATGGCCCATTGGGGCATCGCGCTGGCGCTCGGGCCGAACTACAACGTCGATGTCGACGCCGTCCGCGAGAAGCGCGCGTTCGACGAGCTCGAGAAAGCCAAG
Organism: Phycisphaerales bacterium; assembly: GCA_034666045.1. Lineage (GTDB taxonomy): Bacteria > Planctomycetota > Phycisphaerae > Tepidisphaerales > Tepidisphaeraceae > JAICTV01. The sequence goes on from JAXDMN010000429.1 coordinate 4,237, forward strand.
TCAAAATCCGCCACAGCGACGCAGGCGGAAAAAGATTACATCGCGGCGCTCGCCCGTCGTTTCAGCGGCGTCGAGAATCCGGACCTCAAAAAACTCGCCGCCGGTTACGCCGTCGCGGCGGGGGAGTTGTCGAAGAAATATCCGGATGATCTTCATGCCGCGACGCTGTACGCCGACTCGATGATGTGCCTCAAACCGTGGGCGCTGTACACGAAGGACAACGAGCCGGTCGAAGGCACCGAAAAAATCGTCGCGGTGCTCGAATCGGTTTTGGAGCGCGATCCCGATCACGTCGGCGCGAATCACCTGTACATCCACGCCGTCGAAGCGTCGAAACATCCCGGCCGCGCGCTGGAAGCTGCGGCGCGGCTGCCGGGGCTGGCGCCGGATTGCGGGCACCTCGTCCACATGCCGTCGCACATCTACGCGCAGGTCGGCGATCACGAATCTGCGGCGACGAGCAACGAAGCGGCCATCGATGTCGACCGCGAATTTTTTGCCAGGCACCCGGAAGGCAAGGGCGGCGTGTACGAGATGATGTACTACCCGCACAACATCCATTTCGTCGCCTACGCGGAGGCGTACCAGGGCAATTACAAGGCGACGCGGAAATGGGCGAAGGAGCTTTATGCTCACGCCGCGCCGCACGTGCCGCACATGGGGATGATGGAAGGATTCACCGTCGTCCCCGCGCAGCTCGACGTCAAATTCCGCCGCTGGGACGACATCTTAAAATCGCCGTCGCCGGATCGCAGGAGCACGCCGCCGAGCGATTCTCGGTTGGGGCTGAGCCAGTCCGGGGGTTCCATGTAGACCAGATCGTCTTCGAGCGCGATCGCCGCACGAAAATGCTTCGCCGCGACGTC
>JAXDMN010000430.1:0-3426 GCA_034666045.1 Phycisphaerales bacterium
GCGAGCGTCGTCTTCCCGGTGCCGGGGTCGCCCTGGATGAGATAGAGACGGTCCTGCGGCAGTCCGCCGCCGAGGATGTCATCCAGTCCGGCGATGCCGGTGCTGAGACGCGTTGTGGTTGCGGACGGGGATCGAGATTCGCTGCGTTCCTGCACAGCCGGCTACCTCCACGGCGATCGTGGTGTTCTCAGTTTGAAAGAGGCGGCACCGGCGCTCGTGACAAAGAGAGCGCCCCCGCGCGCGGCAATCGAAAACCCGGAGATAACAATAGCCGTGCCGGGATTTTCTCGTGAAGGGGAATTTTTGAGGGAAAGCAGGCCGGCTGTTCGCAAATTCCTGCAGGGGCGGGATAGTGTGAATATTCGGGGTGAACCGGCCGATTCGGCGTCGACTCGCCGGGCGGCGGCGCTTCGCATACCTTCTGGCGCATCATGCTCGATAAAACGTTTGCCAAATGGTGGCTGGCGCGGGTTGGCCCGTTCCGCGACGTCGCCCCCGAAAAGCTCGCCGCCGAAAAAGAGGCGATCAGCCAGCAGCACGAATACAACCGCAACTACGCCGAGTTTCTCAACCAGGCCGTCCTGCCGTCGGTCGATGCGATCGTCAAAACCCTCGGCGGCAACAAGATCGTCCACCGCGTCAGCAGTTGGGGAAATCAGTTGTCGCTGCGCGTACACCTGGCGTGGCGGTGGGGCGAGCTGGTGATCATGCAGAGCCACGAGGACTGCGTCACCTTCGAGCACCACATCATCACCGAGGGCGAAAAGCGCGGCGACGACAGCGCGGAAGATCATTCGCACACCTACGACCTGCGCGATCCGCTTCCGACGACGCTGGCCGTCCAGGAGTTGCAATTTTTTCTCGGGCGATTGGCGCAGGATCTCGTCGAGCCGGAACCGGAGCCGGAGATCCCGCCGGGCGAGGCGGAGCCGGAGTGAACGCGGCGCCGCCCAGCGGATGCTCAGCAGTCGTCGCGGCCGACGACTTCGTTGACGCACTTGAGGAGATCGGTGAGCTGGTAGGACGTCTTCTTGAAAACGCGCTGGATGCCGTGGCGGGTGACGCGATCGAGCTCGGGGCCGTCCGGCACCGCGGTGACGAGAATCACCGGCACGTTGCGCCAGCGAACGTACGATCGCAGGACCTGGAGAAACGCCGCCCCGTCCATGATCGGCATGCGCGCGTCGAGCACGACGGCGTCGGCGGGATCGTGCAGGAAGAGCGAGAGAGCATCGTTTCCGTCGACCGCGCCGACGACCTCGTGCCCCGCGCGAATCAGCGCCCGCATCAGCGCCGCCCGCGCATCTGCCTCATCTTCGATCACCAGAAGCTTTGCCAAGGTCTGCACAAAATATCGAAATTTTTGCGGCAGGCAACCCTAGGGGATTTCCGCGGGCGAGTTTTCTATGGACGGACGAACGCCGGGCGGGCGGATCGGGGTGGTGTCTGATGGACGATCCGACAGCGACACCCGACGCGGCGATATTGGCGCGTCGGTTACTCGACATCGTCAATGCGAGCTGGATGTCGCAGGCGACCTGCGTCGCCGCGGAACTGGGCATCGCCGACCTGTTGCGCGACGGCCCGCGCACGGCCGATGAGCTGGCGGTATTGACGCATACCGATCCGCCGTCGCTGCATCGATTGCTTCGCGCGCTGACGACGCTGGATATTTGCCGCGAGCGCGACGACGGCGCGTTCGAGATCACGCCGATGGGCGCGCTGCTCGGCGGGGATGATGCGACGCCCGGCTCCGTCCGCGCCTGGGCGATCTGGTGGGGCAAACATCTTTGGCCGGTCTGGGGGGAGCTTCTTTACAGCGTTCGGACAGGCAAGAGTGCGCGGAAATTGCTGATGGGGACGGAGGGGTTCAAGCACCTCGAAAACGATCCCGAGAAGGCCGCGCTGTTCAATCGTGCGCTGGTCGAGTTGACGCGGCTGGCGACGGATAGTTTTGTGCGAACGTATGATTTCTCTGGCCTGCGACGCATCGTCGACGTCGGCGGCGGATATGGGCAGCTCCTGGCCGCCATCCTCGCGGCGAATCCGGCGATCAGCGGAATTCTCTTCGATCTTCCCCATGCGATCGAGGGCGGCCGGCGACATCTCGACGATGCGGGACTGGCCGCGCGCTGCGAGTTCGTCGCCGGCGATTTTTTCCAGGCCGTGCCGCCCGATGCGGACGCGTACATCCTCAAGAGCGTGATTCACGACTGGGACGATGCGCGCAGCCGGCAGATTCTCGAGAGCTGCCGCCGGGCGATGCACGCGGATGCGCGACTGCTTCTCGTCGAGCAGATGCTTCCCGATCGACTCGAAGCGACGGCGGCGCATCAGTTCATCGTGCGCAGTGATTTGAACATGCTCGTCGCGCACGCCGCTGGCGAACGGACGGAGGCGGCGTTTCGGGAGATGCTCGGTGCGACCGACTTCCGCGTAAATAAAATCCTGCCGGCGGGGCTGACGTTCAGCGTGATCGAGGCGTTTCCGGTTCAGTGACCGCGGCTCGCCCAGCGAACCGCGCGGCGGAGCAGCTCCGTCACCACCGGATGCGCGAGCTGTTCGACGCCGTGGCCAATGGAACAGTAGAAGACGCGTCCGCGTCCCCATTCGCGCATCCACGCCACCGGCATTTCGAGATCGTCCAGCCACGGCATCTGCGGCAGCTTCATGCGGGTGCTCGCGACGACGTTCACCGCCGGATCGATCAGCATGTAGTACTGCTCGGTCGTGATGGAAAAATCCTTGAGCCCCGCGACGAGCGCATCGTCGCCATGAAAGCGCACGTCATACGTCACCGCCGGCCCGCCCGGATGCGCGACGAACTGCCCGCCGACCAGAAATTTATGGGGCCGGCTCGTGAGGAAGGCGCTGGCGCCGCCGTGCCACATCACCAGTCCCGTCCCAGCCGCCACCGCGTCAATCAGCGCACTCTCCTGTTGCGCATTGATCTCGCCGAACGTCCAGACGAGGACGATCAGATCGAATTGTTTCAGTTCATCCGCCCGCAGGACGGACAAATCATTCGAGCGGATGACCTCGCACTCGCGCAAAAAATTCGCCGCCGCGAAGTTCGCGACGCCGTCGGGATCGTGGCCTTCCCAGCCACCGTGAAGCAGCAGCACACGCGTCATTCATCCTCGCGTCTCAGCACGACCAGCGGACAGCGTTCGTAACCGGGCCTATTTGTCTTTTCGACCGCAAATCCGCCGGGACTTAGACAAAACATCGAGATGACCGCCTCCGTGCTGACAAAATGGTAACGCGCCGCGGAATCGCGATAGCTTTCCAGGGCCAGCAGGTGTTCCTGCGACCAGCCGATTCGATCGGCGAGCTTTTGCAGGCTGGGGGCGAGATTGGCGATGACGTTAAAAATCAGCCGCAGCTCGACGCCTTGTGCGGCGGATTCCTGAAGCGCCATGCCGA
>JAXDMN010000431.1:0-23256 GCA_034666045.1 Phycisphaerales bacterium
GACGTCGCGGCGAAGCATTTTCGTGCGGCGATCGCGCTCGAAGACGATCTGGTCTACATGGAACCCCCGGACTGGCTCAGCCCCAACCGAGAATCGCTCGGCGGCGTGCTCCTGCGATCCGGCGACGCCAAGGCAGCGGAAAACGTTTTCCGCCAGCACCTCGCCAAGGAGCCGCGCAACGGCCGCGGTCTGTTCGGCCTCTGGAAGTCGCTCGAAGCGCAGGGCGGCGAACGAAAACACGACGCCGACTTCGTCCGCCGGGAGTTCGAGAAGGCGTGGAAGAACGCGGATACGAAGCTGACGGTCGAAGATTTGTGATCTGACATTCCGGGCCCGGAAACTCCACGAAGGACACGGCGATCGCGCACGCCGTGTCCTTTCTCCGTTTGTGCGGCGATGTTTAGACAAATCCTGGGGCGGGCGGCGTCTTCACAGTGGAAAGGTTGGGCGGTTGAGCACGGACAGCGGCAAGGATCCGTGGCGGGCGTGGCTGGACCGTCATGGTCGAGCGTTGCTGCTCTACGCGCGGCAATGGTGTGCCTCTCGAGCCGATGCGGAAGACGCGTTGCAGGATGGGTTCGTGCGGTTCTGGAAATCGCGCGGGCGCGGGCGGGCGCGAGATGACGCGGCGTATCTGTTCGCGTGCGTGCGCACGGCGGCGCTCGACCTGTCGCGTGCTGCCGGTCGCCGCAGGCATCATGAGGCGAACGGCACAGCGTTCGAACGTCCGAGTGATCGCGAAGATCTCCGCGAGGTCGTCGAAGCAGCGCTTGCAAAACTGCCGCCGGAGCAGCGTGAAGTGCTCGTGTTGAAAATCTGGGGCGGGTTGACGTTCGCGCAAATCGGCGAGTCGCTCGCGCTGCCGGCGAACACCGCGGCGTCGCGCTATCGATATGCCCTGGAGCGCCTCGAAGCGGTGCTGGCGAAGGAGGTTTCGCATGACTGACCCGATCAAGCGTCTCGAAGCCGAGCTCGCGTCGCTCCGCCCGTCGCCGCTGTCGTCGAAAGTGGTTGACGCGATCGCTGATGAACTCGCGGATCCGCCGCTTCGATTCGCGGATCGTTGTCTGCTCGCGGCGATGGGGGCCGGATCACTCGCCGCGTGTGTGATTGTCGGGCTCGTGGTCTGGCAGATTGCGGGAAGCGAGCCGCGCGCCTCGGCGCAGCAGCAGATCCTCGCCGTGCAGACGCCGCCGATGCAACCGCTCGCGCCGGCGACGCTCGGGGAGTACCAGCAGGCATTGGCGCGCTCGTCCGATGCCGTCCCGGAAATTTTCCGCTGAAACCGAAAACGAAAACAAGGAATGCGTTATGCGTGTTCGACTCCCCAAGCGCCGTCGTTGGCGCATTCTCATCTACATCGTCTCGTTGGTCCTGATCCTGCTCGCGATCGACATGATCCTCGTGCAGATGGGGCGGCACATTTCGGTGAGGTACGAGACGACGCGCATTACCGAGCCGCGCATTTCTGAGGGGCCGATCGATTATCTGGCGGCGATGGAAAACCATTTCAGCCAGGGCGTGACCCACGAGAACAACATGGTCGTGCCGCTGCTCGAAGCGCTCGGCCCGGCGGCGCTGGCGAGCAATCAGCCGAAAAATGGCATCACCAGTCGTCTCGGCATGCCGCCGCTGCCGGAGACCGGCGACTATTTTCAGCATCACGACAAGTTCCCGGAGGATCCGAACGCGGGTGAGCAGGAGCCGGCGAACGATCTCGCGCCGCTGCTCGAGCGGCCATGGAAAGCATCGGAGCGTCCGCAGACGGCGGCGTGGTTGAAGGCGAACGAAAAGCCGCTGGCGAGAATTGTCGAAGCGTCGAAGCGGCCGCGTTTTTATTACCCGTTCAACGCCGGCTATCGTCCGGAGACGGCGATGGAGGTGCAGCTGCCGTACCTTGTCCCGTCGCGGCAGGCCGCTCGCGCGCTCATCGCCCGCGCGATGTTGCGGATCGGCGAGAACGGCGATTTTTCGGGCGCGCGCGAAGACCTGGCGGCGGCGCATCGCCTGGGCGCGCTCTTCACGCAGGGGGCGACGCTGATCGACCGGCTGGTCGGTTACTCGATCGACAGCCAGGTCAGTCACGCCGAGCAATCGCTCGCGGCGGGAGGAAAGCTGAACGCCGCGCAAGCGCGGCAATGGGCGGCGGCGTTAGGGGGGGCACAGGGGCAAGGGGGGGCGCAGTTGCCGCCCCTCGATGGTTTTGCCGACGGCATCGACATCAGCGAGCGCTATCTTTATCTGGACGTCATGCAGTTCGGCGCACGCCGCGGGCTCACGAAATTCATGGAGCTGATTTCTCAGCCGCTCAAGACCTCCGCGCCGCCGCGCGCGATCTCGCATCTTGCGCCGGTGCGGTGGGGTCACGCGATGGAAGTCGGAAATGTGTGGTACGACCGCCTTACCGCCGCCGCGAGCAAACCGGACCGCGTCGAACGCCGAGCGGCGTTATCCGGCATGATGCGCGAGCTCGATAATTACACGCGCGGCGAGGGGACCTCCGCGCGCATGCTGATTTCGTCGGAGTGGCCGCTCGCGCTCTTCTTCCCGTCGCTCGAGAAGGTCGCCGACCGGGAGGACGCGGCCGTCGCGAATCGCGTCCTGGCCCGGGTGGCCCTCGCGCTGGCAGCACACAAGGGGGAACATGGCGTTTACCCGGCAACGCTGGATGCGCTCGCACCGGCGTACCTCGCCGCGGTTCCCAACGACCCGTTCACCAACAAGTTTTTGATCTATCGTCCGACCCAAGCGGGATATCTGCTCTACAGCGTCGGCGCGGACTTGAAAGACAACGGCGGCAAGGCTGCCACCGCCGCGAACGTGATCGACCTGCCGGCGGATGCGCAGCAGGTCGACATCGTGGTCGCCGCAGGCGATGCCGCAATCACCACGCAGCCCGCCACCGCCCCCGCGCCGGCGACGCATCCGGCGAAGTTTTGAGATTGCTGTCGTGTCGCTCGCGCGGCCGTGGATATAGCTGCAATACGCGCACGGGGCGAAGCATTCATGAACGACACCGAACTGCTCCATGATTACGTCGAAAGCGGCTCGCAGCAGGCGTTCGCCGAGCTGGTGAGGCGTCATATCAACCTCGTCTACGCCGCGGCGCGGCGGCAGACGGGCGATGCGCACCTGGCGGAGGACGTCACGCAGGCGGTCTTCATCGTGCTCGCCCGCCGGGCCGCGTCCATTCACAGCGCGGCGGTGCTGCCGGCGTGGCTGCTCTCGACCACGCGCCACGCTGCTGCCAATGCGCGTCACGCACAGTCGCGCCGACGACGTCACGAAACCCAGGCCGCCCTTATGCAACAAGCGGAGTCGCTGCGCGCATCCTCGTCGTCCACAGCGGTAGTAGGAGCGGACGTGGATTCGGCGGTCTCTCCGCTGCTCGACGCGGCGCTTGATCGGCTCGGCCGCGCGGATCGCAGCGCGGTGGCGATGCGTTTTTTGCAGGGCAAGAGTCTTCGTGAGGTCGGGCAGAACATGGGCATTTCGGAACAGGCCGCACAAAAGCGCGTGACGCGCGCGGTCGAGGCGCTGCGCACGTATTTCGCCGACAAGGGGATTTCTGTCGAAAACTCGGAGCTTGTGAGCGGGCTGTCGCGGCAATCGGCGCAGGTCGCGCCGGCGGTGCTGGCGGCGGTTGTTTCCGACAACGCGCTCGCTGCGATGGCGGCGGCGAATGCGGGGGCATCCGGCGGGGCGACGATTGCCCAGGCGGTCATGAAAACGATGGTCATTGCACAAGCAAAATTCGCGGTCGCCGCGATGTGCGCGGCGGCGACGATTGTGATTGTCGCAGGCGCCGGCGCGGCGGTCATCGAGGCGCAGTTTCGTCCATCCGTCGCGGCGGCCGCGCCCGTCTACGCGGCCGTGGCGCCCCGCGCGTTGCCCGCGACCGCTCCATCGGCGACCACCAAAAATTCGGCGGCGCCGTACATCGGCGTCACCTTCCGCGCGGACCAGATCTGGCAGCCATACGTCCCGAGCACCGCCGCGGGCACCGACAGCCTTTCCTTCCCAAACGCCGAGTTCCAGCCCGCGCAAAAAGAAACCGAAGCGTATCTCATCAGTCTCGACGATCAGCAGCGGCGCACGCCGGCGACAGACCCCGTCATCGCCGTCCGTTCCGCGACCGCCAAGGAGGACGACTGGGGTCACATGCGAAAGGTAATCGTCGACGCCGAGCCTTACCGCGGCAAGCGGATTCGCCTGCGCGGCTATCTCAAATGCCAGGACGTCGAAAAGGCCGCGCACATGTCGCTCTGGGTCTGGGACGAGCAGGGGAATGCGCTGGCGCAGGATGACATGGGCGGGCATCATCTGACCGGCACGCATGATTGGGCGCGGTACGACATCGTCTCGGATGTGCCTGAGTCCGCGGTGCGGATTCTCATTCTCGCGGGCATGCGCGGCAAGGGAACGGTGTGGGCGGACGGGCTCGAGCTCGACGTCGTCGGCAACGACGTGCCGGTCAATGACAACCACCGCTGGCGCGGGTGGGCCATATCGCCGGCGAAGTACACCCAGGTGCTCGACGACAAAGTCTGCCACAACGGGCATCCGACGATCCGCATGAGCTCAGTCGGCGACGCCGTCATGGGCGATTGGATTACGTACGACCGTACGATGCCGGATGTGACACCGTTCCTCGGTAAGCGGGTAAAATTCACCGCGATGATCAAGTGCGAAGACGTCAAACGCTTCGGCGGGCCGTGCATCCGCGCGGTGGGCCCGGCGAATTCGACATTGAAGATGGACGAGCAGCGGAACAACAAGCGGCCGCTGAAGGGCACGATCGACTGGAAGAGCTATTCGACCTTTATCAACGTCCCGGCGACCGCCGCGGATCTGAGCGCCGGCGTCACGCTGTCCGGGGCGGGGAAGGTTTGGATTGACGAGGTCCGGCTGGAAATCGTCGAATAGCTGAGTTGTCGACGCAGTCCCAGCGCCCCCTCGAAAAATTCTGTCGGCTTTCGCCTCCTCCTCAGGTGTATCTTGCAGAGAGGCGGGCTTCATGGCCGACGACGACAACAACACCATCGACACGAAAATCCTCTGCGACTACGCCGCCACCGGCTCGCACGAGTCGTTCGCCCGGCTGGTGCAGCGGCACATCAACCTTGTTTACGCCGCAGCGCGGCGGCAATGCCGCGGCGACGCTCATCTCGCCGACGATGTCACGCAGGCGGTCTTCATCATTCTGGCGCGCAAAGCGAAAAACGTTCGCAACGCCGCGGTGCTGCCGGCGTGGTTGATCTCGACCACGCGTTACGCCGCCTCCAATGCCGTCGCACTTGAAACCCGCCGCCGTCGACACGAACAAAAGGCCGCCGCTATGGCCGACGAAATAGTCCAGGACGATGAGGTTATTTCTGACACGCTGACGCCGTCGCTCGACGAGGCGCTGTTGAAACTCGGGGAGAAGGATCGCAACGCGGTGACCATGCGATTTCTCCAAGGCCGCAGCCTTCGCGACGTCGGCGCGGCGATGGGGGTGTCGGAAGAGGCGGCGCAGAAGCGCGTGACGCGGGCGGTGGAAAAACTGCGCGGGTTCTTCGCGCGGCGCGGCGTGACGATGGATTCGGCCGCGCTGGCGAGCGGAATTTCTCGGGAGGCGACGCAGCTCGCGCCGGCGGCGCTGGCGCCGATCATCGTCGCGCACGCCATGTCCGCGACGACCACGACGACCGTCGCGGCTGCGATCGCGCACGCGGCGACGAAATCGATCTTCGCGGCGAAGGTGAAACTCGCGGGCGTAATCGCCGCGTCGGTCGCTGCCGTCGCGGTGACGGCCGGCGTTGTGGTTTCTCGTCAGCAATCGACGGCGGATGCGAAGCCGACCGCCGACGCCGCCACCACGTCTGCGATCACCGTGCCGGCGAGTCCGCTGTGGCAGCCGGTCGCGATGGACGAGATCGCGGCCGCGTCCGCGCCGCCGACGGCGTCGTTCGACAACGACCTGCTGATGCCCACGCTGGTCAGCAACACGAAGCAGTACAACTTCGGCCTCGACAAGGCCGTCCGACGCGCGCTGGGGTCCGATCCCGCCGGCTTCGTCGCGTCGATCACTCCGCAGGCGACGGACATGGCCGCGCGCGGTTGGACGGCGATCGCGCTGCCGCACCGTGGGAAGCGCGTGCGCCTCTCGGCGTACCTGAAGACCCGGGACGTCGAGCGCTGCGCGGGCGTGCAGATGCTGGTGCTCGACGGCGCAATGAACACGATCTCGATGGACGTCATCGGCACGCCCGCGGTGCGCGGGACGACCAGCGATTGGGTGCGCTGCTCCAGCGTCGCGGACATCCCGCACAACGCCGTGCAGATCCAGTTCGCCGGCGCACTGTGGGGACCGGGCGTCGTGTGGATGGACGGCTTCGAGATTGCCGATGTCCCGACGACGGTGCCGACGACCGACGACGGCAAATGGCACGCGTTCACGCCGTTTGTCGACCGCTACGTCGCATCGGCGGACGCCGCCGAAGCCCGCGATGGACACGCGACGGTTTGCCTGCACAGTGATGGCGTCATGCCGAAAGGGGCGTTCGGCGCGTATATGCGCCGAGTCCACCAGGCGGAGCTGCGGACGTTCAGCGGTCGCAGGATGCGGATCACGGCGTTCATCAAGTCGGAGAATGTGACGGGCTCGGCCGGGCTGTTCGCAACCGCGTCGCGCATGGGTCAGCCGCTGGCGCGCGACGGTAATCGCCAGCAGCCACCGGTCAGGGGCTCGCTCGGGTGGATGCGCTACTCGGCGGAGGTGAATGTGCCGCCGGGGGCGGACACCGTCGAGTTGGGCGTCGTGCTGCACGGAAGCGGGAAGGTTTGGATTGATGATGTGAAGATCGAAGCGATCGATCTCCCGGTGACGACGACGCGGAAGCGCTAGCACGGCTTGAAAGCATCGCCGCTACGGAACCAGCACGATCTTCCCATGTGAGTTCCCCTCGAGAACGTCCACGTGCGCCTTCGCCGCGTTCGCGAGCGGCATTTTCGATTCGATGATCGGGCGGAGCACGCCGCTCTCGAGGCCCGCGCGGATGGCGGCGTGAACGGCGCGCAGCTCATCGTTGGTCGCGTTCATCATCGTCAGCCCGCGGATGTCGGCGTCGCGGCTCATCGTGTCGCGCGGATCGATCTCGATTTTCCCCCGGCTGCCGACGACGACGACGCGGCCGAACTTCGCGAGCACGCCCAGGTCCTTCGCAAGGTTCACGTTCGCGAGCATTTCCAGGATGAGATCCACGCCGCGGCCGCGCGTGAAGTCCATCAGCTTCTCGAGGTAACTCGCGTCGTGGTGATCCAGGACGTGATGCGCGCCCAGTTGCTCGACGAGCAGCCGTCCGCGCGCGCTGCCGCCGGTGCCGATGACGGTACAGCCGTGCGCGCGGGCCATCTGCACCGCGGCGATGCCGACGCCGCCGGTGGCGCCGTGGACGAGCACCGTCTCCGCGGGTTTGGCCTGCCCGCGATGATGCAGGGCGCGGTAAGCGGTGCCAAAAGGGACGCCGAGCGCGGCCCCTTCGTCGAATCCGACATTTTCCGGCAGCGGATAGACGTTCGCCTGGTCCGCGAGCGTTTTTTCCGCGTACGCGCCGCTGATCGTGCGCGAGACGTAGACGCGGTCGCCCTTTTTTACGGACGTAACGCCGTCGCCGACCGATTCGACGATGCCCGCCGCGTCGAAGCCGGGCGTGTGCGGGAAGGGCCGCGCGCCATATTTCCCTGTGCAAATGTACGTGTCAACCGGGTTCACGCCGATCGAGCGCACGTCGACGAGCACCTGCCCCGCGGCCGGCGCGGGCGTCGGGACGTCCTCGAGCTTCATCACATCGGGATCACCGAAGCTGTGGATGCGAATCGCTTTCATGATGGTCCGCGATGGTAGCCGCGATTTACTCCGGCGCGGCGGTCGGTTTTCCGGTAGGGTCGGGGAATCCCCACGGATCGACGCCTGCCTTGGCCTGGTCCTTCGTCCGCGTTTCCACGTGCATGTCGAGGAAGAGGTAATTCGATCCGAGCCGCACGCCGTGCGCCCACAAGTTCACGCGCGAGTAATAGTCGGTCAGTTTTTTCTCCTCGCTCGTGTTCATGTAATAGTCCGGATAGTCCCACTGCTTCTCGCCCATGACGATCACGTCGCTCGGCGAGCGGTTTGGGACGCGGCTGCCGAACTTGATCTCGTGCTCGGCGAGGTGGTTGTTCAGCAGATACGAATGTTCCTCGGCCATGTCCAGGGCGTCGGATGGACACTTCATCACCGGCGGATTCCAGACGGCCGGCTTGAAGACGTGGACCGGCCAGCGCTCATCGGGCGGTTTGTTGGCGCCGAGGCCGGGCGGATAGACCCATCCCTTCCAGTCGTTGCCATAGATGAGCAACGCCTGCCCAATCTGGCGGAGGTTGGATTTGCACTGCACGCTCCGCGCCTGCACGCGCGCCTGCTGCAGGGTCGGCAGCAGCAGCCCGACGAGGACCGCGATGATGCCGATAACGACCATCAGCTCGATCAGCGAAAAGCCCCGAAATCGTTTCCGCATGCTCCACCTCCGGCTGACGTGACGAGATGTGCCCGTCGCCTATTACCCGGCCGCGGATTGCGCCGTTGCCCCGATTTTCCGCCCGCGGCGCATCTACGAAGATTTTCGTTGACACCTACGAAGTCCTTCGTAGACTTGTCCTCCGTGACAGCGAAAACCCAAGCAAAACCGACCGAAGCCGAGCTCCAGATCCTCCAGGCCCTGTGGCGTCGCGGGCGGCCGAGCACGGTCCGCGAGCTGCACGGCGAGCTCGGCGGGCGAACCGGGTACACCTCCGTACTCAAGCTCATGCAGATCATGACCGACAAAGGCCTGCTCCTCCGCGACATCCGCGAGCGCACGCATGTCTACCGCGCCGCCCAGCCGGAATCGCACACCCAGCGCAAGCTCGCTGCGGACCTGATCAACAAGGCGTTCGGCGGCTCCGCCCGCAAGCTCATCGTCGCCGCGCTGTCGTCGAAGCGCGCGTCGCCCGCTGAGTTGGACGAGATCCGCAAACTCCTCGACAGCATGAAAGGAGATGCGCCGTGAACCTCCTGTTCAACGATGAAGCGCTCATTCGCCAGCTCGGCTGGACGCTGCTGCACACGCTGTGGCAGGGCGTCGTCTTCGCGGCGTGCCTGGCGCTGCTGCTGCGCCTGATGCGCGGCGCCGCGTCGAATGTTCGATACGTCGTCGCGTGCGGCGCGATGGGAATGGTCGTCATCTCCGCAATTCTGACGTTCGCTCTCCTCGCGGTAACGCCCTTAGCCGCAACGCCACGCGTTGCGCGTCCGCCCGAAACCGCGATCGCTGCACCGACAACCGACTCGCTCGTGACACCTCCGCTCGCGCAGCGCGTCCCTGCTCAACAGGACATCGATCCGCTTCGCTACATCGTCACCGCGTGGTTCGCTGGTGTCGCTGCAATGGCGCTCTGGCACGTCGGCGGCTGGCTGATTCTCGTCCGCCTGCGCCGCGGGCAACCGATCGAACGCCTTCGAGACGTCCTCGATCGCCTCGCGCAGCAGATCGGCGTCACCCGCGCCGTGCGATTGCTCGAAAACGCCCGCGTCGACGTCCCGGCGGTCATCGGCGTTCTTCGGCCCGTCATTCTCGTGCCGATCGCGCTGCTGAACGACCTTTCGCCGCAGCAGGTCGAGGCGATCCTCGCCCACGAGCTGGCCCACATCTGTCGGCACGATTACCTCATCAACTTGATCCAGTCGGCCATCGAAACGCTGCTGTTCTATCACCCCGCGACGTGGTGGATCTCGATGAACATCCGCCGCGAGCGGGAGAATTGCTGTGACGACATCGCCGCCCACGTGTGCGGCGACGGTCGCGCGTATGCCGCCGCGCTGGCGGCGCTGGAACAGCGTCGCAATTCGGCGATCGTGTCGCATCTCGCGCCTGCCGCCACAGGCGCGGGCGCGGGCGGCGATCTCCTCGATCGCGTCCGCCGCGTGCTGAAGCTTCCGCCGCTACGGCGACGCATCAGCCGTACGCGCTCCATCGCCGCGGCCGCGCTCGCGCTCGCGTGCGTCGTGCTGCCGCTGTTTGTCACAGCGGCGGAGAAACCGTCGCCGCCGACCACGACCGCGCCGACGCCACCCGCCGGCGACATGAAGACCTCGCCGATCACGGCAGACGACCTCAAGCCGGACAACGATCCGTATCGCATCAGCAAGAACGACCTCGTCGCGATCAGCATCACCGGTCTGGTCGCGCCCGGTGTTGAATCGGTCAAGGTGGCGCGCGTCAGCGAATCCGGCAAGGTCGCGCTGCCGAACGCCGGCGATGTCACCCTCGCGGGTCTTACGGTCGAAGACGCGCGCGACGCGATCGTGAAGGCGTACGCAACGATCCTGCACAATCCGGACATTTCGCTCACGCTTCAGGAAGCGCGCGGCCGCATGTTCAGCATCCTCGGCGGCGTCGCTCGCCCCGGGCAGTACCAGATCACGCAGCCGGATTTCCGCGTGCTCGACGCGCTGGTGATCTCGAATGGCGAGCTGACCAACATCGGCTCGCTCATGCTGATCCGCGGGGCGGACAAGCGCGTCCTCGCCATCCCGCCGCAGCGCCTGGCGAGCGGCGATCTCAGTGTGAACGCCGTCATTCGCGGCGGGGACATGCTCATCGCGTCGCCGCGCGAGAAACGCTTCCTGAAAATCGTCGTCGGCAAGGACGACCTGCGTTACGGCGGCAAGTTCATGGACATCGCCGCCCTCGGCAAACTGCTGGGCGAAATGAGCGAGGCGGAGCGTCACCACACCGTGCTGGAAGTCTCCGCCGCGTCGCCGGACATCACCGTCGAGCGCTTCTTCTCCGCCACCGCCGCGCTGCATCAACTGGTCGAGCAGCACGGCCTCGCGAACCTGAGCCAGACCGGCATCCAGCCGCCGACCACGGCGCCGTCAACTCGCGCCGCGGCGTCGATCATTCCGGCGGACCCGGACGCCAAGCAGGCCGGCGAGTACTACATCAACGGCATCGTGCAGCGCGTCGGCGTCTACTCGATCACCGGGCCGAAGATCACGCTGAAGCAGGCTATCGCCGCCGCCGGCGGGTTCGACGACGGGAAGAGCGACGCGTTGCTCACGATCGTCCGCCGCCGCGGCGCCAACGGTCAGAGCAAGCCGATCGAAAACGTTCGTTACAGTGAGATCGCCTCCGGCGCGAAGCGCGACGCGTACGTTCAACCGAACGACGTCATCCAGACGCGTGACGTGCCACCGTCAGCGGCGACGCTACCTGGCGCCGCCGGCGTCGATCCGCTGGATCCTGGCTCAGCGCCAGCGGGTTCCCGGCTGCAGCACCTTCTGCTCGAGCGGCGAAACTTCGCGCCGCAATCGGAACTCCAAACAGCTAAGCTCGGCAGGGAGCATCCGCGAACGAAGGAAGCCAAGTCGTATCTCGCGCAGCTCGATCGGCAGATCGCCGACGAGCGTGCCGCGGCCGCGAAGGCGCCGGTCGAGCAGATCGCCACCGTCGATGCGACGATGCGCGAGTACGTCAACACGCTGGAGCAGATGGAGTTCAACCTGGAACGGCTCAAGCGGACGATGGGGCAGAAGAGCCGCGTGTACATCGACGCCCAGCGTGACGTCGAGCTGCAGAAGAAGCGGATCGACGCGTACGCCGCCGAATACCGCCGGCAGTTCAATCCCGGCTCGATGCTGGACACGCGGCACCGCGTGATCCCGGTCGAGCCTCCGCCGGCGACGCAGCCGTGATTATTCGGTTGTCAAAGAGCGGCGGAGATCAATGAAGTCTTGCGCGAAATCTCTCGTAAATATTGCATCTAAGGGCGCGTTCACCGTAGTCCCGCCTTCCCGAAGATGTCGTTCATCGCCTTCCCCACGAGCTTCAGTCTCGCCTCGTCGTCCGGCAGATCTTTGAGTTCTTTCTTGAACGGCTCCGGGGTGACCGGGCCGTCGTAGCCGATTTCTTTGAGCGTGCGGAGGAAGCCGGCGATGTCGATGACGCCGGTGGCGCCGGGGAGATCGCGCACGTTGTCGAGCTGTTCGTCGATTTCGATGCCGCGCGGCGCGTCGTTGACGTGGACGTAGACGACGTCGTCGGCGTTCAGTTTTTTCAGGTCGTCGAGCGTGCCGCGGCTGGTGTAGAGGTGCCAGACGTCGACGAGCAGGCCGACGTTCGGGCCGATTTTTCGCGCGAGCGCGAGCATGTCAAACATTCGCCAGAGGAAGGGGTGAGGCTGGGTGTCGCGCAGCGTTTTCGGCCCGATGAATTCCAGGCCGAGGCGGATGTCGTGATCGGCGAGGATTTTTGCGATCGGTTTGAAGCGGTCGATGTGGAAGCGGATGTTTTCATCGAGTGCGCGGTCGTTCGACATTGGCAGGACCCACGTTGCCGTGCGCTTCACGCCGAGGGCTTGCGCGGCTTTGGCGTAGCGCGGAAGTTTGTCGAGGTCGGCGCGCCAGCGCGCTTCGTCCTGCCGCCACTCCACTGGCAAACCGAACGCGGCGGGGCGGATTTGCGCATCGGCGAATTTTTTGCGAATGGCGTCGACGCCGTGCTGGTCGATCAGGTCGGCGACGTGCGCAACCGCAATCTCGAGCCCCTCAAACCCGCCCATGCGCGCGGCGACGATGGCTTGGTCGAGATCGTTCGCCTGGACGTTGATGGCGTGGGGGGAAAGGCACGTGTACATGGGGGATGATCTCCGGTGGGTTCGTTTTGCCGATTTGCGTGATTTGGTCAACTGGTGTCAACCTGCGTCAACTGGTGTCAACCCTTGTAAACCGCCGGCGTGGGAACTTGGCACGGCAATCGGCCGGTGGGTTCGTTTTTCCAGGGCGCGATCCGATCGGGCAAAACCGGGCATTTTCGGACATTCGTGGAAGCGGGCGTTCTTTGCATCGCATTTTCGATTGGCGCGGAAGGCGCGCTCTCTATCTCTTCAACCGCGCTGCGCTTTCATCGCGACGAGTGCGCAGCGCGCGCGGACAATTCGTACGAGGCGCGGCGGGAACGACGACTTTAGATTTCAAAACGCGGATTTTGTCGCCGCGGCGCGCTGCGCGTTTGTCGCGATGAACGCGCAGCGCCCGATTTAGAAATGAAAGTCTTCCCACCCGGTCAAATCCGCCGTCACCAAGCCGTACGTGTCGATCCGCCCGCCGGTGAAATGAAGCTTCAGGAGCGGCATGTCGACGCCGGCGGGGACGGGTTCGACAGCGATTTCGAAGGGGACGGCGGGGAAATTCCAGTCGCACGGTTCGCGGCGGACCGCTTGCTGGTCGTCGCGGAAGACGTACTCGCACCCTTCCATCGTCACGCACGTCGACGTGGGGCTGAACCACTTGAACGTCACGACTTCGGTCAGGCCCGCGCCCCAGGTTTCGTAGCGGCCGGTGCGGTCGGGCATGTAAATGATGCGGACGTCGTTGTGCCCGGCGGCGACGCCGGCGAGGTGTTCGCGGCTCCAGACGCCGCAGAGCCGCGGGTCGGGATCGACGCGGGTCGGGGAAGTGCTCGAGCTCGAAGGGGCGGTACTCATGTTCCCGTCGCGGCGTGCGAGTGGACCTGTTTTTCCGCGTGGTAGCTGCTGCGCACCATCGGGCCGGATTCGACATGGCGGATCCCGCGCGCTTCGCCGCGCTGTTTCCACATGTCGAATTCGGTCGGATGCACCCAGCGCACGACCGGCAGATGTTTTGCGGACGGCTGAAGGTATTGCCCGAGCGTGAGGATGTCGCAGCCGATCGCGACGAGGTCGTCGAGCACCGCATCGACTTCGTGCTCTTCTTCGCCGAGACCGAGCATCATGCCGGTCTTGGTGGTGAAGCCCTGCTGCCTGGCGATCTGTAAAAGCTCGAGCGAGCGGCGATATTTCGCCTGCGGGCGGACCTGTTTGTAGAGGCGTGGGACCGATTCGATGTTGTGATTGAGGATTTCCGGCTTCTCGTCGAGGACTTTTTGCAGCGCGCTCCAGTCGCCGCAGAAATCGGGAATGAGAACCTCGACGCTCGTGCCGGGGGACTGCCGGCGAATCTCGCGGATCGTCTCCGCCCAGATCGCGGCGCCGCCATCTGAAAGTTCGTCACGGTTCACAGACGTAATGACGACGTGCCCCAGGCTCATGATACGAACGACGTCGCCGACTCTTTGCGGCTCATCGAGATCGAGCGTGGGCGGCTTGCCTGTCGCGATGTTGCAGAAGCCGCAACTGCGTGTGCAGACGTCGCCGAGGATCATCAGCGTCGCCGTGCCCGCGTTCCAGCATTCGCCCATGTTCGGGCACTTGGCGGACTGGCAGACGGTGTGAAGGTTGTGGCTGTCGATGAGATTCTTCAGTTGTCCGTAGTGCTCGCCGGCCGGCATCTTCATCTTCAGCCACGATGGCTTGCGGCCATGCGTGGGCGAAGTGGGCGCGGATGCGGATGCGGGGTCATTGAGGACGAGATGAGTTAACGACAGCGTCATGCGGCTGCGAAATCTTAGGGTTTGCGCGGCACCCTGTCATCCCGAAGGCGTCGTACGGGATGACATGCGCGTCCAATCCATGTAGAAATCGGCAATAGCGGATCAGCGACGATGCACTGTGTCCGCGAAACGAGCTGTCGAATGAGCGAGAAACCAATTGTTGCGATCGCCTTGAGCCGCAGCGTGCACGAGATGATGTTCACGCCGCAGGACCTGTCGCGCCTGCGCGCGGCGGCGAGCGTGATGGGCCCGGCGGAGACCGGCGCGCTCGAGCATGTCGCGCCGCTGCTGAGAGACGCGGTCGTCGCGATCACCGGATGGGGATCGGCGCCGTTCGACGATCCGCTGCTGGCGAAATGCCCGAAGCTGCGGCTCGTGGCCCACAGCGCTGGATCGGTCAAATCGATCGTGACGGAATCGTTGTATGACCGCGGCGTGAAAGTGACGACCGCCGCCGCGGCGAACGCGGCGCCCGTGGCGGAGACGACCGTCGCGATGATGGTTGTGATGCTCAAGCGCTTCCCGTGGTTGTTCAACTCCGGCGGAAACCGAAAAGCGTTGCAGGCGATCGGCCCCGTGCGCGAGTTGCGCGATATTGCCGTCGGCTTGATTTCCGCGTCCCGCGTCGGGCGAGAGGTGATCCGGCTGCTCAAAGGTTATCCGCGGCTGCGCGTTCTGGTGTACGACCCGTACTTAAGCGCGGATGCGGCGCTCGATCTCGGGGTCGAGCTGGCGTCGCTGGAGCAGGTTTGCCGCTGCGATGTGCTCAGCGTGCATGGGCCGAGCATCCCGGAGACGCGGCACATGCTCAATGCACAGACGCTCGGGCTTCTGCCGGATCACGCGGTGCTGATCAACACGTCGCGCGGCTCGCTGATCGAGGAGGCCGCGCTCGTCGCCGAAGTGCGACGCCGGCCGTTGTACGTTTATCTCGACGTCACCGATCCCGAGCCGCCCGCGGCCGATTCGCCGCTGCTGAACGAGCCGAACATCCTGCTCACGCCGCACATCGCCGGCGCGATGTCGCAGGCCCGCAAGGACATGGGTCGGCTTGCGATCGACGAGACGTTGCGCTTCCTCCGCGGCGAAGCGCTCGAACATGAAGTGACCCGCGCGATGCTGCCGACGCAGGCGTGATGCAAACGGTCGTCAACCAGCGATCTCAGCAGTGCGTTTCACATGACGCAGATCACACCGGAACAAGCGCTCAAAGTCGCGCATGAACTTCACGCCGCGGGGCGGCTGGAGGAGGCGGTTGCGCTGCTGCGCCGTGCGATCGTGATCCGGCCGACGGTCGAGGGCTTCCTGACCCTCGCGTTTCTTCTGGACGAGATGGGGCGGGCGGACGAAGCGGCGGCGGCGTATCAGGCGGGGCTGCGCATCAATCCGAAAAACGCGGCGGCGCAGAACAATCTCGGCGAGCTGCTCAATCGCCTCGGGCGAGCCGCGGAAGCGGAGGCGGCGTGCCGCGCGGCGATCGCGCTACAGCCGAATCTACTCGCGCCCTACAACAACCTCGGCAACGCACTACGCGCGCAGCGGCGGATCGAGGAGGCCGCCGATGCGTATCGAGCGGCGCTTCGCATCGATCCCAACTTCGCCGATGCGCACCTGAACCTCGGCTATGCGTTGCTCGACCTCGCGCGGCTCAGCGAAGCGGCGGACGCTTTCGCGGCGGCGGCGAAGGCGCATGCGGATCCGGTCCGCGCGCTCAACAGCCTGGGCGTGACGCTGGCGCGGCTGCATCGTCACGCCGAAGCCGAAGCCGTCTTGCGCGACGTCATCGCCCGCGATCCGAACTACGGCGGTCACTACAACAATCTCGGCAACGTCCTTTGCGACGCCGGCCGATTTGAGGAAGCGGTGCAGATGCTCCGCCGCGCGATCGAGCTGACGCCCGAGGATGCGCAGGCGTGGAGCAATCTCGGCAACGCGCTGGTGGCGACCGGCGCGCTGGACAGCGCCGTCGACGCCTATCGAGAGGCGATTGCGCGCGTGCCGGATTTCGGCGAAGCGTACAACAACCTCGGGCATGCGCTGAAGGACACGCTGCGGCAGCGTGAGGCGGTCGATGCGTACCGCGAGGCGAGCCGCCTCCGCCCGCGCTCGCCGGAATTGGCGAGCAATCTGCTCTACGGCCTGCATTTTCTCCCGCACCTGGACGCGCAGGCGATTTTTCAGGAGCACCGCACGTACGGCCAGCGCGCCGTGCCGGCGGAAGCGGCGTACACGCACGCACCGATCGACCGCAGCGCCGGGCGGCCGCTGCGCGTCGGATTCGTATCGGGCGATCTGCGCGAGCATCCGGTCGGGCGGTTCATGCTCCCGATTTTCCGCCATCACGATCGCGAGCAATTCCAGTTCATCTGCTTCAGCCAGTGGCGGAGCGATGACAACAACAACGACGCGGTCACGCGCATGCTCCGCGCCGGCGCCGCCGGCTGGCACGACATCGTCGGCCTCTCCGATTACGATGCCGCCGACCTCGTGCGCGCGCAGCAGATCGACATCCTCATCGATCTTGCCGGCCACACCGCGCATAACCGCTTGAACCTCTTCGCGCTCAATCCCGCGCCCGTGCAGGCGAGCTATCTCGGCTACCCGAACACGACCGGGCTGCCGACGATCGAATACCGCTTCACCGATGCGCTGGCCGATCCGCCGGGCGAGGCGGACGCGCTGCATATCGAACGTCTCGTCCGCCTCCCGGAGAGCGCGTGGTGCTACGAGCCGCCGGACGACGCGCCCGACGTCGCGCCGCCGCCTTGTGCTGCCGCGGGCCACATCACCTTCGGGTCGTTCAACAACTTCGCGAAGGTGAACGAATCGCTGATCGCTTTGTGGTCGAAAGTGCTGCTCGCGGTGGACGGCTCGCGACTGCTGCTCAAGACGGCCAGCCTGCGCGATCCGGCGACGCGGATGCGCGCCCACGATGCGTTCGCCGCGCACGGCGTCGCCGCGGAGCGCGTCGAGCTCATCGGCATGACCGCCACGCCGCGCGAGCATCTCGATCTCTACCGGCGCGTCGACGTCGCGCTCGACACGTTTCCCTACCACGGCACGACAACGACCTGCGAAGCGCTCTGGATGGGGGTTCCGGTCGTGACGATGGCCGGACGGACGCACGCCTCGCGCGTCGGCGTGAGCCTGCTGACGAGCATGGGCCTGACAGACCTGATCGCCGACGATGAGGAAGGCTACATCGCCGCCGCCGCCCGCCTCGCCGGCGATCGCACGACGCTGGCGCAGATCCGCGCGACCCTGCGCGAGCGCATGCGGCGCTCGCCGCTGATGGGCGGCGTGCGCTTCACGCGCGCCTGGGAATCCGCGCTGCGCGCGATGACCGGCGCATAGCGCGTCAAGTTTGGGCAAATGCGCAGGCTGAGGAAATTTCCGGCGCGTTCCTAGTAAATGCAATTAAGCGTTCCAGTCGGTTGCGCGAGCAAGGTTCGGGTGAGATTGCTTACATAATGTCGCAAGTGCTTGTGACGGCTGATCGCGGTGAGCGATCGCGCGCGGCGCGGCCTTGCCGATTCCTGCCGCTGTGCCGGTCTCCTCACTTTTCCTGAATCGCGCGCAAACGCGCGTGTCAACCATAAATGGCCGGAATTGCCTTTTATTTCCGATGAGTCCGTGTCATATTCCGTTGCAGTCGCCGTGGGAGGCGATCAGGAGGCTGTCCGGGAGAGGGAACACGCGCGCGGCACCAGGGCATCTCGCCGCGCGCTTCGGTTTCACTTCGCCGTCTCAGCTCGCCGGAATCGAATGACACGTCCAGCTCATGTGCGATGGGCCTGTGCCAGGGGCGCAGGCCCGCCATGAAAGGAGCTTTTTGTGAAGCGTTTTTCCTCCGCCCGTCGGGGCGCGGCCGCGCCCGCGTTGCGCGCTGCCGCCGCCAATATTGCTTGTGCGATGGTCGAACCGCTCGAGCTGCGCCGCATGCTCAGCGCGGATTACAACCTGATCAACAAGATCGTCGAGGAGCCGCTTCGCCAGAATGAGGGCGGCCTCGGCATGTCGATCGCCACGAAGGGCAACCTCGTGTTGATCGGCGCGCCCTCGACGCACAGCACCGGCGTCGCCGCGGAAAGCGCGTGGCTCGTGAACACCGCGACCGGGCAGCGCTGGCAGTTCGTCAAGCCGACCGCGGCCGTGAACGGCGACTTCTTCGGCAACTCGGTCGCCTTCGTCGGCAACGACAAGATCGCCATCAGCTCGCCGGAGAACCGCGCCGCCGGCATGGGTAAGGTCTACATCTATGACGGCATCAGCGCCAGCGGCGCGAGCGCGCCGGCCAACTCGGTGATCAGCACGCCCGCCAAGGTGCTCGACACGCCGTATCCCGGCGCCGTCAGCGGCTTTGCCTCCACGATGACCGCGATCGGCAACGACCTGTTCGTCTCGATCGCCAGCAACCCGACCAATCAGTCCCTCGTCGTGCGCTACGACACGACGGACAACGACGGCGCCGACGACTTCTACTTCCTCGGCGAGAACACGAGCTTCACGACCAGCCTCGGACTCGCGTCGAAGGGCGGTCTCGTTTACGCCAGCGGCACGAGCGACGCCGTCCCGACCGTCTTCGAGATCGATCCGACGATTGGAGACCTGAATAACAACAACGACGCCAACGAAGGCGTCAGCATCTTCCAGCAGGACGCGGTCGATCCGTACTTCGGGTTGACGATCGCGACCACGAGCAGCTCGGTGCTCGTCGCGTCGCCGTTCAACTTCAAGGTGTTCGAGTATTTCGACAGCAACACGACGCGCGAATACCTGGCGCCCGCCAACTCCTTCGGGCTTTACGGGATCAGCATCGCCGTCAACGAAGCGGCCGGCACGCTGGCGATCACCGATCGCGATGCGAACTTCGACAACGTCGCATTCGACCAGGCCGGAGCGGCGTACATCTACTCTCACGCCACGGGCGATTTGCTCGCGACGCTCTACAGCGACGTTCATGCGGCCGACAACGACTTCGGCCAGTCCAGCGGCGCGCTACCGGGCGGGAAATTCGTCATCGGCGATCCGCTCGACGACGACACGAACGGCGACGATCTCGGTGCGGCGTTCGTCTTCGCACCGGCCGTGGTCACGCCGGTCAATCAGCCGCCGAGCGCCAACGCCGGGGCGGATCAATCAACGTCGGAAAACGGCACCGTCACGCTCGACGCCAGCGGCTCGACCGATCCGGACGGCACGGGTGACATCCTCAGCTACAAGTGGGACCTCGATGGAAACCCGCTGAACGGGTATGAAGTCACCGGGCAGTCCGTCCCGTTCTCGAAGGACGCTCCCGGGACGTACACGATTGGATTGGAAGTCACCGATTCCGCCGGCAACGTCGACACCGACACCGTTGACGTCACCTTCACCGACGTCGCGCCGACCGCCAACGCCGGGCCGGATCAATCGGCCGGTCCCGGTCAGTCGGTCGCGCTGAGCGGCTCCGGCGCGAACACCGCCGGCGACGCGATCGTCGGCTACGCCTGGGACCTCGACAACGACGGCGCGTTCGACGACTCGAGCGATCAAAACACGTCCGTCTCCTTCACTTCCGCCGGCGCGCACACCGTCCGCCTGCAAGTCACTGATGACGACGGGCAGACCGCGATCGATTCGATGATCGTCAACGTCAGCTCGACGGCGGTCGTCGGCGGAACGCTCTACGTCGCGGGCACCGGCGGGAACGACAACGTCGCCATCACGAAAAACACCGGCGGCTCCAGTGTCACCGTGAACGGCGTCTCGACCAACTACAGCGGCGGACACGTCGTCGTCTACGGCGGCAACGGCGCCGACACGATCACCGTCAGCCCGTCGGCCAATATCACCCTCGAAGCGTACGGCGGCGCGGGCAACGACTCGATCTCCGGCGGCAGCGGCCACGACATCCTGGTCGGCGGCGAGGGGAACGACATCCTCTACGGCGGCGCGGGCAAGGACCTGATCATCGGCGGTATCGACGCCGACAATCTCTACGGCGAAGTGAACGACGACGTGCTCATCGCCGCCGCCACCAGCTACGATGACGATCCCGAGCAGTTGGCGGTCATCCACCAGCAGTGGATCTCATCGCACAGCGTCGCCCTCCTCGAGGTTCCGGGCGTGGTCGGCACCGACAGCGCCGTCGATTTCCTCTCCGGCAAGAATGGCGCAGACTGGTTCTTCGTCAGCGGGGAAGACATCGTCGCGGATTTCAAGAAAGACGATGACCTGACCTTCGTCCCGACCGCCTGAGCCGGCGCGTCGGCGTCGGAGTCACGATCGGGCAACCATTCAAAGCCCGGGCATAACAATGCCCGGGCTTTTCTTTTACAACGGTCTGATGATGAGCACTCCGAAAGTGAAGATCAGGCCGATCAACGGCGACGCCGAAGCCTGGACGTGCGCCGAGATCATGGCGTCGAGCGAGCCGTGGCTGAGCTACGGCCGCACGCGCGAAATCAACTTCCGCACCGTCACGGCGCCCGGCGCAGAGACCCATGTCGCGATCACGGATACCGGCGAAATCGCCGGCCTGGTCATTATCGCAATGAACGTCCCGCTGATCCGCGGCTACGTGATGGGCCTGGCGGTGCAGGCGACATTACGCAATCGCGGGGTCGGCACATCGCTGCTGACCTTCGCCGAGGAACGCATCTTCCGCGAATCGCCGAACGTGTTCATGTGCGTCTCGTCGTTCAACGAAGGCGCGCAGCGACTCTACGCCCGCCTCGGCTTCACGAAGATCGGCGAGATCACCGATTTTGCGGTTCCCGGCGTACATGAACACCTGCTGCGCAAGACCCTCGGTCCGCAGTCGACCTTCAAGCGCGCGACGTGATGGCTACTCGGTGTTGTTGCGGTTCTGCGGCGGGGCCTTGTCGTCGGCGTCGTACGCCTGGTCGGCGTTGTCCCCTTTGACTTCGATGCGCTCGACTGACAGCGCACGGCCGGTTTCCGGATCGATCTCGGCGAGCAGGCCGCACATGCGGACATCGCCGGTCGCGACATCGAAGGGGACAGGCATGTTCGTCGTCATGTATTTGAGCACGCGATCTTTTCTCCGCCCCAACACGGAGTCGTACGGCCCGCACATGCCGAGATCGCTGATGAACGCGCTGCCGCCCGGCAGGATTTTTGCGTCGGCGGTCGGGACGTGCGTGTGCGTGCCGAAGATGACGCTGACCCGCCCGTCGAGCCAATGCCCCATCGCGACCTTTTCGCTGCTCGCCTCTGCGTGAAAATCGCAAACGGAGACGCGCACGTTGCCCGGCATCTGGTCGAGCACGCGTTCCGCCGCCGCGAAGGGGTCGTCCGCCGGCAGGTTCATGTAGATGCGGCCGAGCAGGGAGAAGACGCAGACGTTGACGCCGCTGTTGCTCGTCACGCAGGTGAACGGCCTGCCCGCCGCGTGCTGCGAAAGATTCGCCGGGCGGACGATTCGCTCGCTCGCCTGCAAGGTGGGGACGATGTCCGCCTTCTTGTAAACGTGGTCGCCGAGCGTGACGACGTCGACGCCGTAGCTGCGGATCTTGTTGAACAGGTTCTGCGTGATGCCGCTGCCGCCGGCGATGTTTTCGGCGTTGGCGATGACGAGATCGACATTCCGCTCGCGGACGAGGGCGGGCAACTTCTGCTGGACGACTTGCCGCCCGGGCCGGCCGACAATGTCACCCAGACATAACACGCGTAATCCCATGTGCGGGCGCGAGTATAGCGTAGAATGCGGCAACGATGAAAACGGCGATTCTCGCAGCGGTGGTTTTACTGATCGGCGCGATGGCCTCGCGATGCGGCGGAGGAAGCGGCGCAGCGCCCGCGACCAACCCCGCAACGTCACAGCCCGCCACAGCCCCAATTCAAGACATTCACACCAACGTCGATCGCGCCGACAAGATCGCCAAGAGCGCGGCGGAATGGAAGAAGCAACTCACGCCCGAGCAGTTCAACATCCTGCGCGAGAAAGGCACCGAGCGCGCGTTCACCGGCGCCACCTGGGACAACCACGACAAAGGCATCTACAAGTGCGCCGGCTGCGACCTCGAGGTCTTCAGCTCCGACACAAAGTTTGAATCCGGCACCGGCTGGCCCAGCTTCTGGCAACCGATCGCCGCCGACCGCGTCCATGTCGCCCTCGACGACAGCCACGGCATGACGCGCGATGAAGTCACCTGCGCCCGCTGCGAAGGCCATCTCGGCCACGTCTTCGAAGACGGCCCGAAACCGACCGGCCTGCGCTATTGCATGAACTCGGCTGCGATGAAGTTTGAGAAGGCAAAATGAAGGCGCTTCCGGTGTTCGGCGTCGGACAACCGCGAGGTTGGGCATGGCGTTCGGGTTTCGCTTCGGCAAAAAGGGAGAACCGGTGCCCGAATGGGCGCCGTTCTTTACGCGCGCGCAGTTCGAGAGCTTCGTCAACCAGCTCGGCGCGTACTTCCACCGCGCCCGCTCGAAGATGAAATTTGACGATACCGCCGTCCCGCGCATCACCGTCAGCGGCGGCACATTCCCGCAAGGTCGCTACGGCATCGTCAACCTCGCGCAGGTCTGCAACCAGGTGAACCCCGACGAGTGGCCGCAGCGCATCGCGGATCATTTCGATTCCATCGTCGCCGCCGCCAAGGACCACGAGCGCTTCAACGTGCGCGAGTCGCAGTTCGACCAGATGAAAGAGATGCTCGCGGTCCGCATCGGCGACGAGGCGAGCCTGCCGACGGACAAGCTCCTCTTCCGCCGCGATCTGCCCGGGACGATCAGCTATCTCGTCTTCGATCTGCCCAATTCCGTCGAATCCGTC